>NZ_JTHN01000128.1 GCF_001399685.1 Paenibacillus sp. A3 | reverse complement strand
GCTTCTCGCCGCCGCGTTCGATCGTAATCTGCTTGCTCATAGATACGACCCACGTGTACTTGCCCTTGTACAGGTTCTGGATGTGCGGCAGCGAGAAGCTCAGATGGTTCGGATTCTCCAGCGCCGTCTTGAACCAGCTCTGCTCGGTCAGCTTCGTGTTCTTGCGCATGTCCATGGCCGGAAGCCCCGCAATCGGCTCGCCGTCCGCCGTAAAAAGCGCCATCGATACGATATCCGTGCGGCTGTCGAGTATCGTCCCGAGCTGATCGGTCAGCCGTTCGCCCGACACGATGGAATTCATCCACACCTTTTGCTCCACAGTCTGAAACACCTGCGACATATTTTGCAAGTAAATTTCGAGGTTGTATTTGACCTGCGCGACAATCTGTTCATTGCTGAGAAACGTATTCTGCTCCGCCGTCTTCGTAAATTTGTTGTACAGCATCACACTGACGAACGCTATAACCAGAAGCGTCAGCAGCGTAAACGACGCGGTGATGATCACCTGAATGCTCTTGACCTTCCACGTATAGACAACGGATGCGGCCATCCGCCGAAGCCCCCGGGCCACCCGCTTCATCCGCGCTGTCCCTCCATGGCGGCGCTGCGGTATTCCTTCGGCGAGACGCCGACATGCTTGCGGAAGCTGAAGCTGAAGTAGTTCGGCTCCGCATACCCGACCCGCTCGGCGATCTCGAACGCTTTCAGATCGGTCGTCCGCAGCAGCTCCTTCGCCGCTTCCATCCGAATGTGCATCAGGTAGTTCACGAACGTCATTTTCGATTCTTTCTTAAAAATGCTGCTGAAATAGCCGGCGCTAATGTGCAGATGGCTGCACACTTTCTGGATCGAAATGTCGGTCTCGTGGTAATGGCTCTTCGTATAGTCGATCGCCTGCTCCACCAGCGATTTGTACGCATACTGCCGCTGGCTCGCAATGCTGTTCATGATAGCTGTGCACAGCCCGAGAATGCGGCTCTTCGCTTCCTGAAGGCTCGCGAACTTGTGCAGCTCCGCAAACGGCACGAAGTCCGTCCCGAGCACCGCATCCAAGTCGACGTTCGCATCTTTGGCCGCTTTGAGAATGGCGGTCAGCATTTCCATCAAGTAAATCTGGTAATCCTTGAACGACACCTGCGTTTCGCCGATGCCGTGAAACAAGCCATCCACCGTCTCCTGAATTTCCTGCGGGGTGCCGACCTTCAGACAGCGGATCAACGCATGCTCCTTCAATTCGTCGAAGCGCAGCTTCTCGACGAAACGCGTTTCTACGTCGTCGATGCAAATGACCTGGTTGCTGCCGAGAATGCCGCGGTAATCGAGCGCCAATACCGCATCCTTGTACGAATAGGATACGTCCGTCAATTCGCCGCATACGGTACCAACGCCGATTGTGACGGTAAATTTCAAATATTTCTCAATGCTCTGCCGGATGTCCTCCAGCGCAGTAAGCGTTTTCTTAAGCGTGGAAGCTTCGCCCTCCGGCGCCTGTCCGGCTACCGTCAAAAGCACCAAATAATCGTTGTGCAAAAACACCCGCCCCAAGCGGTGCTTCTCGACGATTTCTTCGGCAATGTTCAGCACGGCGAAGCGCTTCAGCTCCGTGTCCTTCGAACCTCTCAGCGAGGCTTCGGCTGCTCCCTCCGCGTCCTCGCTGTCGCCCGTATCCATGCTGATGACGGATACGACGTAGGCGTCCGCCGCCAGCTCCAGATTATAGCTGCGGCATTTCTCCTCGATTTCGCGCCGCGGCAGCTTCCGCGCGACCAGCGAGGCCAGGAACACCTCGCGCAGCACGGGCAGACTTCTGCGGTAGTGCTCCTGCAGCGTCTGGACGTTTTCCTTCTCCGCCGCTTCTTCGTCAATCCGGCGCTTGATCTTCGCCAGCACGTCGATCAGCTCCTGCGCCGAATACGGCTTGAGCACATATTCGTCGATATGCAGCTTGACCGCTTTTTGCGCGTATTCGAACTCGTCGAAACCGGTCAGGATGACGATCTTCGTCGCTTCGTACCGCTGCCGGATCCAAGCCGCCAGCTGCAGCCCGTCCATAAACGGCATGCGGATGTCGGTGACGACCACGTCCGGCACCTGCCTTTCGAAAAGCTCCGCCGCCTCCTGACCGTTTTCCGCGGTTTCGATCACTTCGAATCCGTGGCGGGCCCAGTCGATCTCCCGCAGGATGCCTTCGCGCACATCTTCTTCGTCTTCCACAAGCATGAGCTTATACATCGGTCACGGCCTCACTTTGCGCCGCTGCGGGAACTTGCGCCTCCCGTCTTCGGCAAGTTTCGAAATCTCGTGATAACAATGTACCAGAAGGGCGCCCCGTTTGAAAAGTGGAGGAAATAGGTCGCCGGTTCCCTGCTACTTCCGGCACACCGCCACGCCGATAAAATACCGGATTCCGTCCCGCGGCTTCTCGAAGGTCACTCCGCGCTGATAGTAAATGTCCACCTCGGCAAAACCGTCGAACAGCTCCTCGAACTCGCCTGATGTCAGCTGGTGAACATGAAACGGTTCGCTGGTCGGCATGCCCCGCCCCCGGCCGAACGGGCTGGACAGGACCAAGATTCCTCCCGGCTTCAGCATGCGGTAGAGGTTGTCCATGAACGACCTGTCATCCTTCAGGTGCTCGATCGTTTCAAAGCTCAAGATCGTATCGAACAGGCCGAGCCGCTCCGGAAGCCCCGGGTCCGTCGCATCTCCTTGCACATACGTCACCTTCTGATGATGGTACTCCCGGCTTGCATACCGCAGCGTCTCCTCATCGTTATCGACGGCGACGATCTCCGTCACTTCCCGCTTCCGCTCCTTGGCCGTCATATGGCTCCCGTATCCGGTTCCGCACGCAATATCCAGTACCCGCCCCTGCGCATAAGGAGCGGCAAAATAATATCTCGCGATATGCTCCAGCAGCATACCGTTCGTCGGCTTCATCTGCTTGGGAATAATTCGCTCTCCCGTCCATTCGAGCATCCTCATCACCTCACTCGGAACCTACAAAAAAGACCGCCCATTCAAGTTAACAACTTGAACGGCGGCTGTCAAATTCGCGCCTATTCCTCTTGCCCGGTCTTGACCGGACGCTGATCCGGCGCCGAGTTCGCCAAAGCCGGCAGCATTCTCGTATCGCTGACCATGGGAGACTGGCACAGCGGACATGTCGGTTTATGCTCGAACATAAAATTGTCCCGCATCCACCCGTTGCAGTCTTCTTTCGTACAGGACCAGATCTTGGTCTCTTCCTTGGGGATCTCCTCAAACATCTTTTTACGATAATTCACGGCCATTCCCCTTTCCGATCGCAATACTAAAAGAAAAACCGCCCCTAACTTGCGTTAGAAGCGGGCTTGCTGCTTAGTAAACTTTTACAACGTTCTCGGCTTGCGGTCCGCGGTTGCCTTGAACAACGTTGAATTCAACGCGTTGGCCTTCGTCCAGGGACTTGAAGCCTTCGCCTTGGATCGCGCTGAAGTGCACGAATACGTCGCTGCCGCCTTCAACTTCGATGAAGCCGTAGCCTTTCTCTGCGTTAAACCATTTTACTGTACCTGTTTGCATGGGTGTGACCTCCACAATTAATAAATTTAATATGCTCATTTTTAACCAAAATTAAAAAATTCACACATTGAAAAAAGTATCATGTAAAAAATGTCACCTTTTTCAATATGTGAATTCCGGTTTCATTTATAAACATTTATTTCATTTTACCACATTCCGTACGTAAAGGCAAATATCGCCGCCGGCAAAAATAAGCTGCAATTATTAAGAATTATTTAGAAAAGAAAACTAACTTTTGGATAAGCGCCTGCCGATAGATACAAATGAGCATTTCAAAATTTACTGTTGTTAATGGAGGAATCACTGTGGATTATACTACACCGCAACATCAACACAAGAGTCCGAAAAGCTTTGTAGCCGCGCTGCTTCTGGCTTTCTTCTTGGGATCGCTTGGCGTTCACCGCTTCTACGTAGGCAAGGTCGGAACCGGCATCCTGATGCTGATTACCTTGGGAGGCTTCGGTATCTGGACATTGATTGATTTTATCATGATCGCCGTTGGGAGTTTTACCGATTCCGATGGCAGACCTATCAAGAATTAAATCTCACCGCCTCATAATTTACACGGAAAACTGCTGCTGCGCGGCAGTTTTTTTCATTCGCGCTTGTCCGGGAATTGGAGGGTCACGGCGATAAGAAACGACACCGCCAGCAAACAAAAGGGAACAACGCTGATCAAATAGCGGAACGTGCCCTGCGGATCGGGCCCCGGCTGCTCCCCGCTCACATACCCGAACAGCAACCCGACCACCCAGAAAGCCAACGCCGAGATCAAGCCGCTCGAACGCGTAATGAACCCCCCGACCGCGGTATAGACTCCCTCTCTCCGGTGTCCGGTCTGCTCGAAGTCCCGGTCGATGATCTGGCTGCCGAGCACGGGCGGCGTCACCAGAAAGCCCGCCAAGCCGAACCCGACCGTAACGCCTGCCGCGATGCCCCCCGCAAGATTGCTGCCGAACCACAGCGGAATGACGGATAGCCCGTACACAGCCAAGGAAAGCCGCCAACTCCGGACCGCCCCCAGTCTGCGAACGATCCAATACCACACGGCAACCAGCGGAATGACCGACACGAATACGGAGGCAAGCAGCAGGGAGACTTGCGATTCCGGGATGCGCAGAACGTATTTGGCATAAAACGGAATCATCGACCCGATCAGCCCGTTCACCGTCTGCGCGAACGAGTTGGCCAGATTGAACAACAAGAAGACGCGGTTTTTGAGCGTTTCGCGGAACGCTTCCCGCAGCCGAAGCGGCGGTTCTTGACGGGCTTCCTCGCTTTCCCTCACGGACGCGGCGCAGAAAAGCATGAATACGGCAAAAGCAGCGGCATACACAAGCGCCATCCGTCCGAAGCCCATCGCGGCAAACAACACCGGCGTCAGCGCCGAGCCGATCAGAATGGCGGCGATCTGAAAGCTCTGCTGAATGGCGGATGCTTTGGCCCGCAGCCGTTCGCCCCGGAACAGCTCCGGGAACAAAGCTCCGTAGTTCACCCACAGAATGGCCGAGACGCTCTCGAACAGCACGAGCGCGATCAGAAACCAGGCGAACAAGCCATAGCCGGACAAGCCGTCCGGGACGGCAAACACCATAACGAACGTCAGCATGAACAGCGGAACGGAGCCCACGAGCCACGGCTTGCGCCGTCCGAAGCGGCTGCGCGTCCGGTCCGATAAATAGCCGAACAAGGGCTGGCCCAGCGCATCCCAGATCAGGTAAATCGTTCTTGCAAGCGTGGCTAGCCCTACGCCAAGACCCAGCTTCTCTACATAGTAGTAGCTGTAGAACGCGCTGAACGCTTGAGTCGGGATCATCATGGCGAGCATGCCCAAGGCGAAGGCGGTCGGGGAATTCACATATTTTTTCACGCAGGTACCTTTCCCCCTTCGGCAAAGATTTTTGTAAGCGCTGCCAAAAAATGTTTCTGCAAGTTTGCTTCCTAGATCGTTATGCCGGCCTGTCGTTGCATTATTCCGATTTATCAGATTTGTAATATAAATGAAATATAATTTTCATCGTCCCTTAATGTTCGCAGGCTATAATAATCCTCGACCCCCTTTTTAATATATAAACCCTTTAGACCCACAGCCCGTTGCTTGTGGGTCTCTTTCTGTCCTTTTTGTCCAAAGGAAACACCACTTTTACAAATATTACAATACCAAAGAATCATACCCATGGAAGCAAAATTTCCAAATCCGGGTGTGTATAACCCATTTTGTGAATATGTGAATAATAACAAGCCCCTAGACAAGATTTCCGTTGGATAGGCTGTTTATTATGTGTATAACTCCGTGGATAACTAGGTGACCACATCGAAAATCCACCCAGATACGGGGCTTGTAATTGGTAATTGAGTTGACTTCCAACGCACAAAAAGACTCCATGACCTCAGGTCGCTCATGCGATAACCCAAAGTAATGAAGTCTTTTTCCGAAATCGTATTATTGCTTCTTGTTGTGCATCGACCGCAGCGCCGTACGGAAGTCGTCGTCCTTCATGGGAGCTTCGACGGCTTTCTCGGACGGCTTCCCGGGCTTTGCCGGTTGGGCGAACCCGCGGAGCGCCTCACGATATTCCGGATCGGCAAGCTTGGCCGAGGTCGGCGCGGCTTCCGCATCGGCTTCGGGAGCAAGCGCCCGGCCCGATTGTGCTATGGGCTTTTGTGCCGCCCGAACCTCAGCTTCCTGTTCCGCCGCCTGAGGCACTTGGACCGTAGTTGCCTCGGCTCTCTCCTGATTCGCCCCGGGGCGCTTCGTCGCTGCGGCTTCTTGCACAGCCGGACCCGCAGGCTCTTCCACTGGCAGCCCCTGCCCCGGCGCCTCCTCCGAATGGCCGGGAAACTGCCGCTCGCTCCGGGGGACAGGCGCAGACATCATCGATCGCATATTATACATGATGAGAACAATAACCAGAATGACGGCTATTGCGATGCAAATGACAGGAACGGTCATCTCGCTTCCTCCTTCCGTCCGCCTGAGTCTTCCGCTCAAGTACGCGCAAATCTCCGCGTAACCTCGGCAATCCGCTTCCCGAAAGCTCGGCCTAGCTCTTTGCCCTGCCCGCTGAGCAGCTCTTCGCTATCGATCGGGCACGTCACGCCTACACCATAATACGAGCCGTAGGTGGCGTTTTGCGGTATATTGCCCGGCAGACCGACAACGATCATGCCTTGATGCAGCATCGGCGTCATCAGGCTGACCATCGTCGACTCAAGGCCTCCATGCTCCGTCGCGGTCGTGCAGAATACGCCGCCGATTTTATCGATCAGCTTGCCTTGCGCCCACAAATAGCCGAGCTTATCGATCCATGCTTTAAGCCCGGCGCTGATCGTTCCGAAATGTCCGGGACAGCCCCAAATAATCGCATCCGCCTCCGGTAGAGCTCTGACGTCCGCTTCCTGCACGCTATGCACCTGCACCTCGGCATTCTCGACAAGGGCGGCTCCTGCAGCGATGGCGTGCGCCAATGCCTCGGTATGTCCGCCTTCGCTATCGTATACGATATATATTTTCATTTTTATCCCCCTCCTGGTTCACTTATCGCGCCGTTTGCCCCGGCGACGGGAGCAAAATAACCTCCATCGTACGCGCATTCGTCTCCTCAGGACTATGCAGGGTCCGCTTCGGCTTATCTTTTCTCACATCACGCAAGAATACACTCAAGCCCAGCCCGACCACCGAAATGATGGTCGTCCAGAAAAAGGCGTCGTTAATCCCCATCACCGTCGCCTGCAGCTTCGCTTCTCCGGCTAACGCCGCTGCCGCTTGCGTTTTCGCTTCGGTCAGCGGCAGATGCGCCGCCGCGGCGATCCGGTTAACGAGCGCACTGAACGAGTCCATGAAGGCCGGGTCCGTCGTATCCATCCGGTCCGTGAAAGCGGCATAATGAACGGTCGAACGATTGGTAAAAATCGTCGTAATCAAGCTTGTCCCGATCGAACCGCTGATTTGGCGCAGCGTATTGGACATCGCCGTCCCGTGCTTGCTCAGCTCCCGTGGAAGCTGATTCATTCCGGCCGTCATGATCGGCATCATCAACAAGGACATACCGAAATAACGCGCCATATAAATGGCAACAATATAACCGTAAGACGTATCCAAAGTCAGCGTAGTGAATTCGTACGTCGTCACCGTCGTAATGATCATTCCGACGACCGCCAACGGGCGCGGACCGATCTTGTCGAACAGCGTTCCGGAGATCGGCGACATGATCATCATCACGATCGCCCCCGGCAGCATCATCAATCCGGAATCGAGCGGCGTAAAGCCCCGCAGGTTCTGCAAATAAAGCGGCAGAAGAATCATGCCCGCGAACATGCTGGCCGTGACGAACACGTTGATCACGGTTGACAGCGAAAAGACGCCGTAGCGGAACACCCGCATATCCAGCATCGGGTTTTCCGAGCGCGCTTGCTGGATGACAAACGCGATAAGCAGAACGAATCCGGCAACGATGCAGGACAAGACAACGGTGTCCGTCCATCCTCTGGACCCTGCTTCGCTAAGCCCGTACAAGAGAAGCCCCACCCCAGAGATCGAGGTGACCGTGCCGAAGGTGTCCAGCTTGATTTTTTTAGGCTCTTCGATATTTTTCAGCTTGAAAAAAGCAATAATGAGCACCAACACGCCGAACGGGAGCATTCCCGTAAACAGCCAATGCCAGTCGTAATTTTGTACAATCCATCCGGACAAGGTCGGTCCGACCGCCGGGGCGAACATCATCGCGAGCCCGAACAGCCCCATCCCTTTCCCCCGCATCTCCGGCGGGAATATAAACAAGATGACGCTCATCACCAGCGGAGTCAGAACGCCGCCGCCGATCGCTTGGATGAGACGCCCGGTCAGCATGACCGGAAAGCTTGGAGCGATGCTGCAGATCAGCGCCCCTGCCGTAAAGGAGAGCATCGCGATCAAAAACAAACGCCGGACCCCAAGCCGTTCAATCAAGTACGCGGATAAAGGGATCAGAACCCCGTTCACCAGCATATAGCCGGTGAGCAGCCATTGCACCGTGCTCGTGCTGACGCCGAAGTCGGCCGTCAGATGGGGGAGTGCGACGTTCAGCAGTGTCTGGTTCAGGATCGCCAGGAACAAGCCCAGCATCAGCACCGTCAATAAACTCCCATATCCTGACAAGCCGCCCCGGTTTTCTTTCGTTTCTCGCGGAGAAGCCATCATTGCAGCTCCTTTCTTTATAAGATATTAGAAGTAAGCCATTATTTTTTCGTCAATTTAACCGTGGCGTTCATTCCCGGCAGGACAGAATCCGAATAGTTCGTCATCGAGATTTTGACCTGTACCTTCTGCGTCACTTTCGTATAATTCCCGCTCGTATTGGCGGAAGGCAGCAAAGAAAATACGGAGTTCGTCACATGTCCGATCTCTTCGACCTTTCCTTTCAACGTCGTGTCGGCATCGCCGTCCACCGTAATGTCCACCGCCGACCCGACTTGAATGTCTTTCACGTCGGTTTCGTCCAGGTTGGCCGTCACATACAGGTTCTTCATATCGACAAGCTGCGCCAGCGGCTGGCCGGGCTGAACCATTTGGCCTTCCTTGGCCTGATTTTTGACGATCGTGCCGTCAATCGGGGCAGCGACGTTCACCGTTTTCGAGCCTTCGGAGACTTGACCGACATTGCCATTCTTGGCAATCATCCCGCCTTCCTTCCCGCTCCAGGACGACAACGTACCGCCCGCCGGGGCGGATACCGCGATCACATCGCCCGCAATCCGAGCATCCTCGGTCTTAATATATTTGGACGACTGATCATAATAATAAAATCCGCCGAAGGCTAACAATACAATAAGAACAACGCCAATAATATTGGCTGCAAACATACGTCCTTTCATTCGATTTCTCTCCTCCATTATATTTTAATATATTAATTACTTTATAATAAAGTAATTTTGCGATAAAACAACTTTAGCATGAAAAAAAACGGAACACAATTAGTAATAAAATCCGGTATACTTGATCTGTCTGCCCTATTTCGAACAAAGTAAGGAGAAGCCCCATGTCCGCAAACCAGCCTCCGGACACGTCCGCCCATGAATTCGACTCGATGAACAGACTGGCGGAAACGTTCCTGAAATACAAAATGAAGCTCATCGAGCAAAAGCACAAAGAGCCGCATTGGCGGATGAACAACACGAAATACTACATTCTTAAGACCATCTATCATAACCAAAATTGCATGGTCGCCGATATCGCCAAACGATTGCAGCTTTCCTCCGGCGCAACGACGATTGCGCTGAATCAGTTGGAGGAAGACGGCCTGATCGTCCGTCTGCGCAGCGACTCGGACCGCCGCACCGTACGTATCGCACTCACGGAGCAAGGCGCTGCCTTCGTGAAGAACGCCATGGAAATCCGGCGGCAGCTGCTTACCGATATGCTTGAACCGCTGAGCGACGAGGAGAAGACTCTGTTCTTCGCCATGATCGACAAAATTACCGAACAGCTTGCTTCGAAGCTGGAACGGCAGTAATGATTTGCGAAGCTTTGATTGGGCAGGTAAGTAGGTCTTGGCCGATCAACCAACTGGCGGCTCTTTGGAATTTACAAACAGTAAAAAGGTCGATTTCTCTATTCTCAGAAATATCGACCTTTTTAGAACCAAGGCTTCAAAAGTACCGGAAGCTGCACCGGATATCATCGACATCCTCTTTCGACGTCAGAGAGTGAACTAAAATCTCTCAACCTTTTCCACATTTCTCCTTTGCCATTATTCAATGAATTCCATTGACGAATTTCGGTAACAGGCGGCAAATCAAGCCTGTACACTCGTTTTGTGGTTCGAATGTATTCGTGATTGACAACGACCAAAGTATGGTATATTGTTGTTACCGAAACGGAATACCTAAAACCTATTTAGGATAATGTGGACTTTTCTGGAGATTCATCTCTATTTTCGCCACACAAAGGCCTTACTGGTCATTTGTGTGGTTTTTTGCATTCAAAAAAGGAGGATTAATATGAAATTATGGCACTATGCATTGATTGTTTTTTTAGGAGGCTGCTGTTATGGGATATTGTCTACATTTGTTAAATTGGCTTATACAGCAGGTTTCACAGTGTCAGCAGTAACTGGAGGGCAGTATTTTTTCGGAGCTGTGCTTACTTGGCTCGTTGTTTTATTTACCAAAAAGAAAAAACTAACTCGTATACAAACTTCAAAGCTTATTCTATCTGGAGTTCCATTTGGGCTAACAGGTATATTCTATTATCAAGCCTTACAAACCCTAAACGCTTCGCTGGCTATTGTTTTTTTGTTTCAATTTGTTTGGATCGGAGCCCTGCTGGAGTGGTTGTTCCATAAGAGAAGGCCGACAAAGAGTAAGCTTACTTCCATTGTGTTGCTTCTCATTGGGTCCATTTTGGCTGCCAATGTACTGTTTCAGGAACGCATGGCGTTGTCATGGTTGGGAAGCTTTTGGGGAATGCTTGCTGCATTAACCTTTTCCACATTCGTTTTTTTGAGTAGTTCTGTTGAAAAAGCAACCCCTCCCATTTTAAAAAGTGCTCTTCTTTCCACGGGGGGTGTATTAACCGTATTTATCGTATTCCCGCCATCGTTTTTATTGGATTTGGATGTATTCATGGGGTTGATTCCTTATGGATTAGCACTGGGTATATTCGGGGTCGTCCTTCCTCCCCTTTTGTTTTCCATTGGAATGCCGCATGTTGGTTCAGGATTGGGAACGATTCTGACAGCATCCGAACTGCCGATTGTCATTACAATGTCCTCTTTAGTGCTGGCTGAACCCATAAGCTTGCCTCAGTGGATTGGAGTAATCATTATTTTAGGCGGGATTGTTAGTAGTAACATTCGATCTGAAAATTCAAACAAGAAATCTATTAAATATTCCCTGGGCGATTTCTCTATCGGATCCGGATCCGAATCCAATGCAAACAATAAATGAAGGAATCACTCGCTGGTTCGGAAACATTACGGAATAGTGATTCGTTTAAGGTGTTAACCGCCTCTCCACCTTGTCCTTTACGTCAATGGAATCAAGTTCTTGTCCTCAGCTTGGGATAGAACTTGATTCCTTAAATCCCCTGCGTTATGGCTATCTTAGTTTTGAAGACACGCTCTAGAACCGCGAATCCGCTTTTCCTTCCAGATTGCGCGCCGTTTCGCTTTTTTCCACCTGCTGCTCGTCGCGAAACGTGCCCAGCATAACATCGAACAGCGGATTCGTTACGCCGTACCAGTAATGTTCGCTTTTGTAATGATGCCAGAGATGCACTTTCTTCATCCAGCGCCCCCAGGGCGTGATCGGCTTGATGGGACGGTGGGCGACAAAGTGCGTCCATTCGTAGTAAAGCAGGAAGCTGATCACTCCCGTAACAAAAGAGATGGTCAGCACCGTATCCCGCGTCACCCCATAAGCAATCAGCGCCGGTCCGGCCATGACCGGGAGGCTGTACCATACGGGAAGAAACAGCAGGTGCAATTCGTTCGGGTAAATATGATGGTCATAGTGCAGGCGGCGGAGCATGGCAAGCAGCAAGGGATGCTTCGGCGGCTTCATATGAAACAAAAAGCGATGGATCATATATTCGCTCAATGCATAACCGGCCATCCCAATGACGAGAGCCAGCCATACCGTCCCCTCATTCGCATGAGGTAAAATGACCATCCACCCCGCCACCAGTAATACGCACATCACGCAAATATCAACATGGGTAAAAAACTCTTTGATATATGGTCTCATCGCGCATCCCCTTCCCGTTGCCCGGCTCGCTTATTTGGATTTTCGCATCAGCTCAAGGTACGCCCGAATAAAACCAAACAGGCTTCTCCGGGAACCGTACCAGCTTTTAATCAGACGGCCGAAGACCGGATATTTTCCCGCATAAGGAAACCAGTTGACTTCCGCCGGTTTCGTTCCCCGGTCCAGCACGACCGCCTTTTGATGACAAAACAACGTAAGGCCCTCTTCCCCATGGTAGCGTCCTATTCCACTCTGCTTTATCCCCCCAAAAGGCAGGTAGGGATTCGCAATCGTAACCATCACATCATTAATGCACACCCCGCCGCATTCCAGCAGGTCGGCAACCCGGCGGGCCTTATTCAGGTCCCGGCTCCAGACGCTCGCGTTCAGTCCGAAAGAGGAATCGTTCGCCAATTCGATTGCTTCCGCCTCATGATCAAAAGGCATGACGTTAATGACGGGACCGAACGTTTCTTCACGCATCACCTTCATCTGCGGATTTACCTGCGTCAGTACGATAGGCTGCACCTGCAAGCCCTGCGATAGCCTCCATTGTTCGGGACGAAGTCCGCACTCCAGCTCGGCCCCTTCCTCCAGCGCATGGCGCACATGATCGCTAACGATTTCCACCTGCTTCGAAAATGTCATCGAGCCCAAGTCCGTATCTTCGGTTCCATTTTGGCGCAGCCGGCTTACTTCCTGCTTTAGTCGCGTCACAAAATCGGTATAGACGGATCGCTCGACGTAGATTCGCTCCACCGAAATGCAAGCCTGCCCACTGTTGGCCAGCGATCCCCATACCGCTCCTCTCACGGCCCGTTCGAGATTCGCATCGGCGAAGACGATCATCGGGTCCTTGCCGCCGAGCTCAAGCGTGGTCGGGATGAGCCGCTTCGCGGCTTCTTGCTGAATCCGGGCGCCGGTTTGCACGGAGCCCGTGAAGAAAATATAGTCCGGCTCCGCCTCAATGAGTCTAGCTCCCATTGCTCCATCCCCATGAGCGATTTGCACAAGCCCTTCGGGCAATCCCGCCGCCGCGAATATACGCTCCATCAATATCCCTACAAGCGGCGTTACCTCGGAAGGCTTGATAATGACGCTGTTGCCGGCTGTTAATGCGCTTAACGCAGGCACCATCGCAAGCTGAAACGGAAAATTCCACGGCGCAATGACAAGAACGACACCCCGGGGGGAATAGGAAATCGCGGATTGCTTCCCGAACAAGGTGAGCGGCGTCTTCGTTTTTCGCGTCTTTAGCGTCTTGACTGCGCAGTCTTCCATATGCTTAATCGCATCCGCCACAATGAACAGCTCATGCGTCGCCGCTTCCACGAGCGGCTTCCCGGTCGCCTGAACAATCAGCTCCGCGCATTCCTCAAAATGCTCCGTGATGTAGTAACGAATCCGCCGCAAATACGTCAATCGTTCCGCTACCGGCATCTGCCTCCATGGGGTCGACGCCATTTTGGCCTTTTGCATCATATGGTCTACCGCTTCCAGCAGCGTTGCCTGAATCTCCTCTCCTTCTTCTCCTGTCGCAGGATTTACCGCTCTCCACACCACCACAATCGCTCCATTTCGCTATATATTATCTTATTCGCCGAACATCATCCTGCCGCGGCGTAAATAATCGCCATCTGTCCGGCGACATACGTGAACCAGATCCATATTTCTTTATGTTTAATACGGTATCCCCCGACATCCGTCACGCCGATCAGCAGATCGGACAGGACAAAAATCAGCCCGCCGACAGCCGTCAGCCACCAGACTCCTCCTAGCATCATCGCCAGATCAAGAGCAAAGCAAGCCATTCCGCCGACCCATAGTCCGTATCCAAGCGCTCCATAATTAAGGATAGCTTGCTTGTGGGGATTGCGAATGAAGAACAGCCACCCGACAACAAGCAGCAGGCCGTAGCCGGCCACGCCGATCCATAATCCACGGCCTCCCGCGGCCCCTCCGCTTGCAGACATCATTTGAATAAAAGCGGTCATATAGAAGCTCTGCGCGACCGCGAAGGTCAGCATGCCGCCAATTAACCTTTGCGGCCAAGGAATGACGCCCGCCATGGACAGATCGCCGAGGAATGACATCAGCATTCCCCAAAATACCCACTCGCCATAGGGCGAAGCTGCGTCGGACCGCCAAATGACGAACGCAGCCGCAACCAGAGAGAGACTGAGCATCACCCGTACCCACAGCGGAAGTATAAGACCGTCCTCGCCGCTTGCCGCTTTCCGTCTGGCCATCCATAACCCCCATGCAAAAAGAACAACCTGCACCAAAGCAATCCCCATCGTACCCCTCCAAATCTAAATCCATTCTATATCCTATATATGCCATTTTCCATCATTTCATTGACGGTTCAATCAAGAACGGCACAGCAAAAAGATGAAAGCCGCAGACGCGCCTGCGAATAACGCAGAGCACGACGGCGGCTCCTTTTGCGACCTGATGAAGAAAAAACTTTGCGACCGGACGTCAGTCTATTACGCCCATCTTTTGAGCGAAGGGATCACTTTGTTCAGCATTTCGCGGGCTTGCTGCTCCGACATGCCCTGACCTTCGACAACATGCGGTACGCATTCCTCGATCATCGATTGCACGGTAGCATCCGGGGAGGTGAAGGCACCTTTCTGGTAGCAGTAGGTGCAGTACTCTTCATTGCGGCTTCCGTCGGCATTCGTGCCGAAATCCTCGGCAGCGTTCAGGGGCATGCTGCAGCTTTGACAGAACTGTTTGTCCATTTTGACAACCTCCATTTGATTGGGAATAGCTACAGCATACACCCCTAACTATGACAACAGTTTGTCATGTTATTTTTTCATTTTCCGTACATCTTGCAGATGCGCTCCGCGCGATCCCGGATGAGCACGCGCAGCCGCTCGGGTTCGAGGATTTCAACCTTGTCCCCGAAGCTGAGCAGGAAGCCGTACACCCACTCGTCCTCGGGATACGTCTGCACTACCGTCAAGTAACCGTCCTCTCCCGTTTGCCCTTCCTCCATGCCGAAAAATTCCTCCACCCGGGCTCTCGCCTCAGGCGCGAAGCGCAGCACCATCGTCACCGTCCGGGAGCCGCTATTCCACATCTGCTCCAGGTCCTTCTCTTCCAGGCTCGCATGCTCTCTGCGCTCGAACGGGTGATCCGTCACAACCACTTGAGTCATGCGGGACAACCGGAACACGCGAAAGTCGCGGCGAAGCGGGCAATACGCATACAAGTACCAAGCTGCGCCCTTGAGCAAAAGCGTCATCGGCTCGACCTCACGGTCGGTCGTCATCCTATTGTTCGAAGTATAGGCGAAGCGGAGGGTTACCTCCCTCTGGAGCGCCTCCCGAATCAGGGCGACCTTCTGCTTCATCGCACCATCTGCCCCCCACGGATTCATATCGATGACGAGCCGCTCCTGCCAGAAGCGGGCGGTTTCTCCTTATCGGTCAACAGACTCGTATATTTCTCCAGCGTCGTTCCGAGACGCGCATCGTCGAGTGTCTTCGTCATCCCTTTCAACGCCGAAATGACCGAGGCGATTTCCTCGAACGTCAGCGCGTTCCGGTCCAGCCGGTAGCCCTCCATGACGGCAAAGCCGCCCCCGGCCCCTTGATAGGCGACGATCGGGAATCCGGCTTGGCACAACGTTTCGATATCCCGGTAGACGGTCCGGACCGAGACTTCCATTTTATCCGCGAGCTCCGCGGCTGATATTCTTCTTCTATTGACAACCAGCATCAAAACAGCAAGTATCCGTTCCAAACGCAAGACCGTTCCAGCCTTTCTTTATTCGGACTCTCTAGCACAGCAGCATTATTTAGACTTAAGCAGCACGTCCTCCGTTTGTCCCGCCCATTCGACAAGTATGGGGATCTCCTCGCTCTTTTGAAGATGAGCGATCGAGGAAAGTGAGCGGTCCACAACTTTATTATTTTGTACGCTGTAGTTTTTCGCCGAGTAGCTTCCTCCGGAATAGGTATAAGAGAAATTCACCGGTACTGTAAGATGCTCATTCGGTTTATATTGAAGCGTAAATCTTTTATCCACTTTGTCGCCGACCCGATAAACTTCGAGCTTCCCCGTCCAATGCTCGCTCTCTCCAGAGAACACAAGGTTCTTTTGATCTTCACGAGCACACCCTTGTAAAAGCAGCAGTAAAAAGAGTAAAACGAAGGTTTTTCTCATCGTCAGACCTCCCTGTTATTTACAATAATACCATACTAAAAAAGCCTGCTGATGGGAACCGGCAATTTCACATATTCATGTGCTGAATAAGTAAAGCCCATAGGCGGGAGTTCTCGTCTATAGGCTGAAGCATCGTATTCTATTCATTTCGTATTCGTAGTATACTTGTTCCAAATGGTAATGATAGTAAAATAAATTACTATAAAACTTTATAAGTATCTTTAATAGGAGAGTTTAAAAGATGTCGAATAACGAAGCCAAAGAATTGTATCCTAAAGCAATTGGAGGATGGTTACTTGTTTAAACGGTTAATGAAGTGTGTGTAATTCAGTGACGCTAAATCAGACTCTAGAAGGGCCGATGGGGTTAGTGAACTGAAAGATCGAGCGGAGAAACAATCTGAAAAAAGATTAAACAAAAAATAGCTTGTTTTCAAAAAGAAAAGAATCTTAAGGAGAAAATCGTAGAAATTAATATGTGGATGGAAATATTAATATTTTGGTTGTGCACTCGTTTTATTTGGACGAGTGCTTTTTTTGTCTTCGGGCGTTGGTGCATCTATTTTCGGATAGACACTGCTACTGTGAAGTAGGCGGTTGGCTGGTCTAGTGTTCCCCGTACGCGTGCGTCGTTCCCGTAGGCGCTGGTTGTGGTAAAAAACATACAATAGCCGGCGAATCGCATTATGAATTTCAATTCCTTATAGGTAGGTTTAAAACTCCGTCAGAAACAAAGGTTATATAACCCCAACAATGTAGGTTCAATTCCTCATAGGTACGTTTAAAACGCTATCCCATAGGTTCTCCATGATACTTTGTTACAGATTTCAATTCCTCATAAATTGAAATGTACCTATATCGAATCCGAGTGTATCTTTAAACCCTTGATAATCTAGGGTTTTTCCTGTTCGTATCCGTTATTAATCCGAGTGAATTTTTGTGGTCCAAGTGAAGTGCGTCCCCATTCCGTCCCCAAAGCCACCTTGGGGCCTATAGTTCCTAGCCACGAGCTCATCCCGAAACTCGTAACTGATCTCCATATGGTAGCGAAAATAGTAGATTATTGGGCAATATATGTTATAATATCCCTTACAATAGAATGGCTTGCAAGGGTGGTCGGCTAACCTCTCGGAAGGGAGGTGATGCCTGTGGAGGTAAAAGACACGTTGACGCTCATGGTCGGATTCGGTACGTTTATCATTGTACTTATTACGCTGATCGTGAAAATCATCGAACCTCTTACCAAGAACACAAAGAAATAGACCGCCCTTTTTAGCAGAGGGGAGCGGTCTATCCAGCACTATACCTGTTAAAGCCACCGCCCTTAAAAGCGGCTATTGTCACTAGGAGAGTCGTGTTGCGAGCACGGCTCTCTTTATCTATGCATAAGATCAGAAGGTAATACCAAAAAGTAATGCCTTACATTATTTTACCCAATACTTATATAATAATCAATATAGTAATATATTATAATACTATATATATTAGAAACAGGTGGCATCAAACTCGACCTTGATTATGTCACGCAATTGGAGCAGTTCCCAACCAACAGTTTTCTGCACTTTCACGAGAAAATTCCGCGAATCCAGCCCCGTTACGATCCCACCGATTTTCCGATTCTCACATTCTCCAAAAACGGTGATTTCTACTTCAAGCGTGTTCGAAAACGACGCCCGTAGCCGACCAAAAAGCTCTTCCTGTTCTTCTTCTGTATCTAACCGCACCTGTTTCTCTGTTTCCCTTTCCTGCTGTACAGACCTCTCACGATGCTGCGGGATCATCATATTGGACGATTCCCAGATTCCGTTCCCGCTTGATTTAGCACTCATCTCATCCGCCTCCGCATAGGAACATATGTTTGTATTATATGCGAACGGAATACGAATATGCGACAAAAGAACGCCGCGGTTACACGCTGGCGTCGTAATTCTGAGATGTCCTCGATATAAAACTATTTACAAAAGAAAAGCGCTCTGGCTCAGTCTGGCGGGGCATTTAGTTTATTTCCATTAAGTATTAAATTTATTATTTGGAATATCCACCGTTTTTCTTCTTCGCTTTTATCTCTTAATGCCGCCAGTATTGCAGCAGTAGTAACATCGTCAGTTATGTCTAAATCCTCGAATTTAAAAAGCTCATATAATTCCACATTTAAAGCCTTAGCAATCTTTTCGAGGTTCTGAAGAGTGATGTTCCTCTCCCCACGTTCCATACTCCCGATATATACATAGTGCAAGTCGGCTTTCTCTGCCAAAGCTTCTTGCGAAATCCCCATTAATTTTCGCAAAGTGCGTATTCGGGCACCTGTCTTCTGAAGAACATTCACAGTAGTCCACACCCCCTGTAGGTTAGTGTAGACAATTCCCACAAAATAGATAATGATCATAAACGTTTCTATATTGAAACTTTTAAGTTTCTATCATAAAATTTTACTCATTAACATAAATGTTTCAACTAGAAAACGTAAAGTTTGCCTAAAATATAGGTTATGGGAGTTTGAAGCAATGCTTTTACAATTTCTTCGGTTCTTTGCGTACGTTTTAATTTGCGGGTATTTAGTTCTAATTTTCTTATGTACGATTGACTTAGTTACAAGGATACTGCGATAATTCACCAGCAAAAGAAAATCCCCGCCAGCCTAAGCCAGCGGGGATTCGTTATATTATTTTGTTACTGGTGTATACTCATTCACTTCATATGTGAGAATCTTATCGAAGATCACATAATCTTTTCTGCTTTTGAAAGGCCCCTTATTATTGTCGTGTTTATCAATCGCATAGGAAACCGGACCGGTTCCAGCAGCTTTTCCTTCGTACCAAGTGATGAATGCATTTACTTCAGTCATAGAGAGATCAAACTCTTTTTCGAGGCCAGTATTTAATGTAACAACTAAAATTGCTCTACCACCGGAAGGAGGCGTTACTTGTCCTTTCGGCGTTGCGGAAGCTTCGTTAGAGTTTGCGCTCTCTCCATCAGCAGTGACTGCCGTAACAACGTAATAATAAGTAGTTCCATTGGTAACTGTAGTATCTGTATAGGTTGTACCATACACATCACTAGCAACAGTAGTATACGGTCCACCTGGGGTAGTTGCTCTTTTTATATTATATCCTTTAACACCAGTAACTGCATTCCAATTAAGAGTAACCTGTGCATCTCCCCCTGTAGCAGTCAGATTTGTGGGGGCCCCAGGAACATCACCCTGGTGGTTCTCAAAAACATCAAATTCATAAACTAAAACGTCATAGGGTGCAAATATTGCAACAAATTTTACATTTGCAATTGAAGTAGGAAAATTAATTTGTTGGACGCTCTTAGGGCCCGAAGGAACATACTTATACCTAAAAATAACATTTTTTGATTCATCATAAAAAATAATATCCATGTTAGAATTTACAAGAAATTTAGTAGAACTTATTGTCCTAACAGTATCGAATTTATACCATGCGTAAACATCTTTATTCAGTTCTACATAAGTTGATTCATTGCCATCTGTCCATTCTCCACGTAAGAAAATTGGATCTCCACCCACTTGCGATTTAGACAACTGTTTTCCATGCAAAAGTCCATTTTGATATGCAAAGGCAGGCACGGATGAAAAAAGCATAATTAGCATAATGATGGATAATAATAAAGAAATTCTTCTTTTCAAAACAAATCTCTCCTTTTTTCTCATATTACTTCATGTCGAAACAAATAAAATTCTACAAAATATTACATGGGTTGTCCAAACAAATATAACCAAATATTATATATTAAGTTGTTTATTAGCAATTTTTTTTGGATATTTATCCTTGTTATGTCGTCGCCTGCTTCGAAGCCTTCCACAGCTAGCTCCTCGCTTTCAGCCAGCCCGCAAATTTGTAGTTCAGAGAGAATTGTTACGAAAAAATAATTCTTCTTTTCATCTTTTCTGGACTGATTGGTTCAGATATGTTATATTTCAATTACGGGAGGTGTTACTCATCGCTAGGACAAAAGAGTTTAACGAGGATCAAGCGCTACACCAAGCGATGCTGTTGTTTTGGAAAAAGGGTTACGAGTCAACAAGCATTCCGGACTTGCTGCAAGTTATGGGCATTAGCCGATCCAGTCTTTACGATACTTTTTCCGACAAGCAAGCATTGTATATTGCTGCACTGGAACATTACAAAAAGGTTAGCTTCAATAAACGGGTCATTCTTGAACGGGCATCAAGCGTTAAAGCAGGACTTCGACAATATTTTGAGCATCATATTGCGACAGCGTACGATACCAGCCTACCTGGCGGGTGTTTTGTAACGAACGCAGCTACAACACTAGAGTCGCCGGATGAAAGATTAAATGAATTGATAAAGACCAGTTTTTCGAATTTGGAACAGGCTTTTTACGATCTTTTGGAAAAAGGCCGACAATCAAGCGAAATCGATAAAACTACAGATGTCAAAGCATTGTCTTACTTATTGCTGAATTTACATCAAAGCATAAATATCATGGCAAAAGTAGATCCAGATCAGCAACGCGCAAAGGACATGATAAGAATAGTAATTGAAGGAATATAATTTTTTTTGACCATATTGGAACGATCGTTCCGTTATCGTATTCATACTAAATATGGAGATGAGACTTATGAAAGTATCGTTTATTGGGCTTGGAAATATGGGCTTTCCAATGGCACAAAATTTGCTGCAAGCCGGTTATGAATTAATCATCTTTAATCGTACCCCTGAAAAAGCGGAACCCTTAATGCATCAGGGAGCACGATATGCCGAAACACCGTTTGAGGCAGCCAAAGAGAGCGATCTTGTAATAACCATGCTTTCTGATGATGCGGCTTTGGAGGAGGTCGTTAAGGGGCCGAATGGAATTCTGTATGGATTGCCGGAAAAAGGGATTCATATCTCTGCAAGTACGATAAGTGTAGACCTGGCTCGGAAATTATCTACCGCGCATGCAGAGAGAAAGCAATACTTTGTTTCCGCCACGGTGCTGGGGCGTCCGGATGCCGCTAAAGCAGCTAAATTGCGCATCCTTTTGGCAGGTCCGGAACAAGCCAGGCAACGAGTAATGCCTGTTTTAGCAGCATTGGGTCAAGAAATATTCGAGATTGGGGATCATGGCGAAGAAGGGAATGTTGTAAAAATAGGCGTAAACTTTTTAATTGCTTCAATGCTGGAAGCTTTGTCGGAAGCGCAGCTGATGGTGAAAAAGTACGGCTTAGAGTCGGCCCGCTTTATGGATGTCGTGAATGCTCTTTTTCAATCTCCAGTATATCAGAACTATGGAGCGATAATGACAGAACAGCGTTTTGAACCGGCCGGTTTTAAAATGAAGCTTGGGCTGAAGGATGTTGAACTGGCTATAAAGGCAGCGCAGTCCGTCCATGCTCCTCTGCCTCTGGGCCAACTTATTCATAATCATTTTTCTGTAGGAATAGCCCAAGGTTATGGTGAAATGGATTGGACGGCTTTAATCCGTTGTCTGGAGCATTCTTCTAAATAATTTGGGTTGCCCCGAATCTCTGTTGGGCGTAATGCAGGAGAAAAATCAAAAAAGGTGGGATGAACCATGGAAATAGGTGTTACTTCGTTCGTAGAAACAAAGCCTGATATTGAGACTGGTATAGTGATAAGTCACGCGCAGCGAATACGTGAAGTCGTCGAAGAAATCGTTCTCGCAGATCGGGTGGGACTTGATGTTTTCGGCATTGGTGAGCATCATCGGGAAGATTACGCTGCTTCTTCACCAGCAGTTGTGTTATCTGCTGCTGCACCTCTAACTAAACGGATTCGGCTGACTAGCGCTGTAACGGTCCTTTCATCAGCCGATCCTGTACGTGTGTTTCAGGATTTTGCTACGCTTGATGGCATCTCCGATGGACGTGCCGAAATCATAGCAGGCAGAGGTTCCTTTATTGAGTCTTTTCCGTTGTTTGGTTATGACTTACATGATTATGAGGAGTTATTTAATGAAAATATCGAACTGCTTCTGAAATTACGGGAATCCGAAAAAGTAACATGGAGGGGAGGTCATCGGCCGGCGATTCATAATCTTGGTGTGTACCCGCGTCCCGTTCAGGATTCTTTACCCATATGGATTGGGAGCGGGGGTACCCAAGAATCCGCCGTACGTGCAGGTCTTCTGGGCCTGCCATTGATACTCGCCATCATTGGTGGAAGTCCGACGCATTTTGCACCGCTTGTACAGCTTTACAAGAAGGCGGCAGCCCACGCTGGACATGATGTATCGCGACTTCAGGTGGGGTCTCACTCGATCGGATTCGTTGCAGAGGATACAGAGTTGGCGGCAGATACATTTTTTCCGTCCACCCAGGCCGGTATGAATAAACTCGGCAAAGAGCGAGGGTGGGCGTATTACGACCGGTCCAGTTTTGATGCTGCTCGACGTTTTGAAGGTGCATTGTATGTTGGCGATCCGGAAACGGTTGCCCAGAAGATCATCCACCTGCGCAAGCATGTAGGCATTACACGCTTTATGATGTATGTACCCTTAAGCACGATGCCGCATGAGCTGGTCATGCGGGCCATCGAGCTGCTCGGAACCGAGGTTGCGCCACGGGTAAGAGAGGAAATTGCCAAGTGGGAAGCTGAGACGGAATAAGGAGTATCCATTCAATCGTCCTTCAGAACACGAGAATAAACAAACGAAGATCCAGTTTCGCTTCATATATTACCGGAGGGATTTACATGAATATGGATAAACGTATACTGCCGGAATTAAGAGAGGCCTTTGCACAATTTCCAGGGTTTCAATTGGAAGAGAATTTGGAGTGGAGCAGAAGTCTGGTGTCGGCTCCGCCTGTGAAGAAGTCAGAGCATGTACACACAACCAGTCGAACGATTCCGGGGGCTTCAGGTGAGATGCTGGCTAAAATTTACGAACCTGCCGGACGAAAGGGTGACAAGCTTCCAGCCATGCTGTGGATTCACGGAGGCGGATATGTGATGGGACATCCTGATATGGACGACGAGTTGTGCGAACGCTTCGTTCAGACGGCTGGATGTGTTGTCGTGTCGGTGGATTACAGGCTTGCTCCCGAGAACCCTTACCCAGCGGCTATCGAAGATTGTTATGCTGGTCTGGTCTGGATGACAGAGGAGGCGGAATCGCTGGGAATTGATGTGAACCGGGTTGCGATTGCCGGCGCAAGCGGTGGCGGCGGGCTGACAGCAGCGCTCGCGCTGATGGCACGTGATAAAGGCGGACCATCCATTATGTTTCAAATGCCGTTGTATCCGATGCTCGACAACCGTAACATCACGCCATCAAGCCATGAGATTACGGAAGATCGCGCAATCTGGAACCGAACGAACAACTTGGCGGCTTGGAACATGTACCTGGGCGAGGAGAACGATGCCAGCGGGATATCTCCCTATGCGGTACCGTCGAGAGCGGATAATTTGGCAGGGCTGCCACCAACCTATACATGTATAGGTCAGCTTGATCTGTTCCGAGATGAGACGATCGAATATGTAACGCGGCTTGCACAAGCAGGTGTAGATGTCGAATTTCACTTGTATCCCGGATGCTTTCACCTTTTTGAAAGTTTCGTTCCAGAAGCGGAAGTGAGTCAGCGCGCCGTTCATAGCTATATGGATGCGATGGCCCGGGCACTTCATACTTAATCTATTCAGATTGTAAGAATCGACACGGATATACGCATAGGCCGTAAAACAGCTTCCTTTACAGACATAAAGAGTCCGGCTGAAACCATTAGTGTCAAGGAGCATCTTCTCCTCCAAGGGAGAGGATGCTCTTGTTGCAGCCTCTCCAACGACGGTGCATGGTGTATGCAGCGCTTCAAGTTGATGCAGGTTTATCTCCAATAATGTTGCTCCGGATACAGGTGTCGACCCGTAAAGACTTTTCTTCCTTCGAACCCAGATCCTCTTTTTCGAAGCTCTAGATGTTGGGAGTCCGAAAATATGCCTAGCTGGAACAACTTCGACTATGACGTCTGCAGTCGCCGAAGGATGTTTCAATTTTCCGTAGATACGTTCTAAACATCATCAACGTTAGATTGGACATAAAGGAGCTTTCGAGTTTCAATTCCTCATAGGTACGTTCTAAACTGAGAACCGCCCAAGAAACTATATAGCACTTTACAAGTTTCAATTCCTCGTAGGTACGTTCAAAACGAAATGCAGCAGGTGAAGGACATGCTGGACGACTCGGCGTTTCAATTCCTCATAGGTACGTTCAAAACGGATTACACGCGCGATGGCAGGCAATGGGCCGTAAATTAGTTTCAATTCCTCATAGGTACGTTCAAAACCCATAAGCCCCGTTGCATAGTCAACCACCATAAGAACGTTTCAATTCCTCATAGGTACGTTCAAAACCATGAGTTTGCCGTATACCGTGATTGTACGAGAGGTGTTTCAATTCCTCATAGGTACGTTCAAAACGCTAAACAAATTCGCGCCGTTCAAGGAAATTTTACCGGTTTCAATTCCTCATAGGTACGTTCAAAACCCACAAAAACGCCGTCGTTACGCTATTCCCACATATCTAACAAACAATTCTCCCTCACGCCAGCTACCAAAATCTCTGTTACCACGCTGCCCTCATTGTCGTCGATCCCCCGGCTTTTTTACAGCATTGGAGGTCGACGACACAAATGCGCAATTACATTATAAAGCTTTGCCCGCTTTTTTCCAACAGAATTCAATTCTGTTTTGGTTTGTTCCTATAACGCTTAAGCTAATTCTACCTCTTTAGTGTCCTTACCTTCAATTTTTTCTAGCGGCCGAACACAAGACCCGACTCTTAATTGGTTACTCTCCCGCTCTTTTATCACCTAACCCTCCCCCTCAGCAACAGCCACCCAATGCCCCTTCTTCACTTCAACGAAGCTTGAGCGCTCCAAGCTGTACGGGTCCGCCTTCGAGGACTCCTCCTCAGCGGTGAACGTCTTCCGTGATTCCACCTTCGGATCGGGAACCGGGATCGCGGCCAGCAGCGACTTCGTGTACGCATGCTGCGGGTTCTCGTACAGCTCCTCACTCTCCGCCAGCTCCACGATCTTGCCTTTGTACATCACCGCCACGCGGTCGCTGATATGCTTAACCATCGACAGATCGTGCGCGATAAACAGATAGGTAAGACCCAGTCGTTGCTGCAGCTCCTCCAGGAGCTTGACGATCTGCGACTGGATCGAGACATCCAGAGCCGACAACGGCTCGTCGCACACGATAAATTCCGGTTCGATGGCCAGAGTGCGTGCGATGCCGATCCGCTGGCGTTGGCCTCCCGAGAATTCGTGAGGATACCGCATGGCATGCACAGGGCTAAGCCCGACCATATCAAGCAGCTCTTCGACCCGCTTCTGCCGCTCCTTTTTCCCTCCTGCGATCCGGTGCACGTCCAGCGCTTCGCCAATGATGTCGACGATGCGGAGGCGCGGGTTCAGCGAGGCGTACGGATCTTGGAAAATCATCTGCATATAGCGCCGCATCGTCTTCATTTCGCCACGGTTGAGCCGGTTCAGCGCGATTCCCTTGAAAAGCACCTCGCCCCCGGTAGGCTCGTTCAGTCGAAGAATCGCTCGCCCCGTCGTCGACTTGCCGCTCCCGGATTCGCCTACGACGCCAAGCGTTTCGCCGGCCCGGATATCGAAGCTGATATCGTTGACCGCCTTGACGATCTGCCCCTTTCCGAGATCAAAATACTGCTTCAGCGACCGCACCTCCAGCAGCGGACGATCCTCGGCCGACCTCTTGATGATCGGCTCGGGCTTCGGCTTCTTCTTCTCGTCCAACCGGGGCAGCGCGTTCAGCAGCCGGATCGTATAAGGATGCTTCGGCGAGTAGAAAATCTCTTCCGTCGTGCCCGTCTCGACGACCTCACCTTCCTTCATGACGACGACGCGGTCGCACATGCCGGCGACGACGCCCAAGTCGTGCGTAATGAGGATGATCGAGGTGCCGAGCTTTAGCTGGAGCTCCTTCATTTGGTGCAAAATCTGCGCCTGTATCGTTACGTCCAGCGCAGTTGTCGGTTCGTCGGCGATCAGCAGCGACGGACGGCAAGCGAGCGCGATGGCAATCATCACCCGCTGGCGCATGCCGCCGGAAAATTCATGAGGATACTGCATATAGCGCGCCTCGCTATACGGGATGCCGACCATCCGCAGCATCTCGATCGCTTCCCTGCGCGCATCCGTCTTGGAGAGCTTCCGGTGCTTGATCAGGCTCTCCTCGATCTGCTTGCCGATCCGCATGGTCGGGTTGAGCGAAGACATCGGGTCCTGAAAAATCATTCCGATCTCCCGCCCCCGGATCTGCTCCATCTCTTGTTCGCTTTTATGGGCCAGATTCTGGCCTTGGAACAAAATCTCCCCGCCCTTCACCATAGAGGGCGGCGAAGGCAGCAGACGCATGATCGTGCGCGCCGTGACGCTCTTGCCGCTGCCGGATTCTCCGACAATCCCGAGCGTCTCGCCTTTGCGTACCTCGAAGCTCACATTCCGGACGGCTTCGACTTCTTTATCGCGAGAATAAAATGAAACGGATAATTGGTTCACATGCAATAACGTATCCATGGAGTCACCTGCGTCAAATCGTAAATTTTTAAAAAAATAATTTCATCGTTCTTTGTATTGTTGACATTTTCCAACCCTCATCATAAAATCTACTATATCAATAGGAATAATGCAAATTGAAAATACTAATTTACTTGAAAGGGAGCGCACAAGCTTGACAGGGCAAACGGTCGTGACAGGTTCCCGTCTCGTTGACCGAATCGGGAACATCTACTCCAAAATGTTGCTGCACCCGGCTTATCGTTTCCTGCTGCTGCTCGCAGGGGCGCCCGTAAACGTAATCGTCGGCATCGTCTATCGATATGGACGCAAGCGGAAGACGCATCAGGAATTGCGTCGAAGTCTGGAACGCAAGCTGCTGGAATCCGGTTACCGGGACCGGATTTTATCGGAAACAAAGGAGCAGTTGACCCGGAAGCATCATTTTTTCAACCAACAGGTCGATCAGAAGCAGTCAGAGCATGAAGCGGAGCGCATCACCGCCGAAAAGTTCAAGGAAGCTCTGCAGCGGCAGGTCGAGGCTCATCTGGAGCTGCACCACGAGACACAGGTCACGTTTGCGGAGACGTTCCGGAATTTGATCCAGAACCCGGCGTTTCTGGCTGTGACTTTCCTGCCGGGCATCCTGATGTATGCGTTGATCGGAATTTACGGTAACGCTTATCTGAAATACATCGTGGAACGGCTGGTCATGACGGTGCTGGTCATTTTCGGCGTCGCCTTCCTGGTCTTCACCATCCTGTACATATCGCCGATGGAACCGGCCGCCAATATTCTCGGGGAAACCGCGACCGCCGAGCAGATCGCCGCCTTCAAAAAGCTGTACGGATTGGATCAGCCTTATCTGGTTCAGCTCTGGGATACACTAAGAGGCATCCTGACTTTCGATCTCGGCAAGTCGTTTGCGGGCAACGAGGAAGTTACGACGGCCATCGCCACAAAATTTCCCGTGACGCTGACACTGACGGTTATATCCACGATCGTCGCGGTGCTGATCGCCCTGCCGATCGGCATTATATCGGCGACGCGGCCGAATTCGTTTTTCGATTATACGTTTATGTTCATCGCGCTGCTCGGCTTGTCGATCCCGAATTTTTGGCAAGGCTTGATCTTCATCCTGAACTTTTCGATCAAGCTGCAATGGCTTCCCGCTACCTATAATCCGGAGAACGGGCTATCGATGATCATGCCGGTTATCGTTCTGGGCACGGGGTTAACGGCGGCGGTCGCGCGGATGACCCGGTCTTCCACGCTTGAGGTCATTCACGAGGATTACATTACGACCGCCAAAGCCAAGGGGCTATCCCGCAAGCGCGTCCTGTGGAGGCACGCGGTAGGCAACGCGCTGATCCCGATCATTACGGTCATCGGACTTCAGTTCGGCGGAATGCTCGGCGGATCGGCCGTTACCGAGAAGGTGTTCAACATTAACGGCATCGGGAGCTACATCGTGGACAAGCAGTTCATCCCGGACATTCCCGCGATTATGGGAGGCGTCGTCTACACCGCCATCGCAATCTCTATCGTCAATGTCGTGATTGATATTTTGTACGCCTTTTTCGATCCAAGAATCCGTTCAAAAATGAAACAATACTAGCAGGTGGCAGCCGTGAATACCATTCAACCAAACAAACATGAAGTCCACTTCCGGCTGGCCTCTTGCCCGGAATACAGTCAAGCCGGCTTCTCCGGCATCGTTTCTCTCGGAATCGCCTTGGTACTGCTGCTGAACAGCTACGACGGGTCCGGCGCGGTCTGGAGGCCGGCCGTCTTGGCTGCATGCGCCGCCTATCTGGTTTTTGGGCTGCTGCAGTTAGCGGTCAGGTTCCTGATCAAAAGAGACCTGCTTCGCAGCGGCGAGCTGCGGCGGGGCACGCGCCGTTTAGGCTACGTGCTGCTGTTAAGCTTGCTGACAGCCAATATCTTCGTCGGGACCGCGGCTTTCCAACTGATCAAACGCAAGAAAAGCGCCGCCTATACGTTGGCCTTTTATACGCTGCTAACGACCTTGTTCGTCTTTGCCGTCTCGGCCTTGAACGTATTCAAGCCTTACGTCGCCAATACGTTCCTGCAAGGCATGGCGCTGCTCATCGTGGCAGCCGTGCTCCAACTGGTCGCCTTGCTGCTGGTGGCGCACTATGCAGATGACAAGATTTTACCTAAGTGGATGTGGATCGTCTCCATCGTGCTGTTGGCGACCGCCGCAACAGGCAATCTGTTCGCCCTGTTCCTGGGCCTTCTGTTGATCGCCAAGCTGCGCGACAAGGAACAGCTGTCGGACTCGAAACTTCATCATGCCGTCGAGCGCCTTTCCAGAAGCTCCACCTCGATGCTCGGCCTGTTTTTTATTTGTTTCCTGCTTACCATCGCCGTGTGCAGCTATCTGACGTTCGATTACAGCATGGCGATCGAAAACAACTATGGGGCGATTTTGCAAGCTCCGAGTTTGGCTTACCCGCTCGGCACCGACAATTTCGGACGCGACCTGTTCTCCCGAATCGTATTCGGCGCGCGGATCTCGCTGTTCGTTGGCTTCTTGTCCACGCTGATCCCCGTCGTAGTCGGGGGGATTCTGGGTGCGATCTCCGGTTATTTCGGCCGGCAGACGGATAACGTGATCATGCGGGCGCTCGACATCCTGTACGCCATTCCGGGCATCCTGCTCGCGATTGCGATCATCGCGGCATTTGGCGCCAACACCATGAACCTCATTCTCGCGCTGAGCGTCGGAGCGATCCCCGCTTATGCCCGGACGATGAGGGCGAACGTCATGCTCGTTTCGACGCTCGAATACGTGCAGGCGGCGCGGGCTTTCGGCTCTGGCGATCTGCTGATTCTGTTCAAGCATATCATTCCCAACTCCATCTCCCCGATGATCGTCAAATCGACGTTAACCATCGGGAGCGCCGTCATCTCGACCAGCAGCTTAAGCTTTCTCGGTCTTGGCGTCGAGCCGCATATCCCGGAGTGGGGCAACATTCTCAAGGTCGGCAGCGCGTATCTGGAGTCGCATTCGTTTACGGCCATCTACCCGGGTCTGGCGATCATCGCGCTGGTCCTCTCCTTCAACTTCCTGGGAGACGGTCTCCGCGACGCTCTCGATCCGAAGCTGGAGTAAGGCTGACAGTCCTGGCAGACAACACATTCGGAATCCTCATCCATACTCCATCTCCTTTTCAGGTGCTTAAATCCTGAGGGCGATGAATAAATGTATGTGAGTTCATATTTTAAAACTATTTTTTCACCAGGAGGGACTTCCATTGAAGAAAAAGGGGAAATTGCTCATTCCGGCGATTCTCGGCGTATCGCTTATGCTGAGCGGGTGCACTTTAACAACCAAGGACGAACAGGCGCAATCCAAACCATCGTCCGAGCAGCCAGCGGGCGACAGCAGCCGCGCCGATATCGAGCTGCTCGCTATGAGCTCTGGCGAAGCGGACGTCAACATCATCCGCGATCAACTGACCAAGAATGGCTTCAACGTTAAGCTGAACCTTCAACCGGACTACGGCTCGTACAAGGCGCAGCAGGACGCAGGCAATTACGACATCTCCCTGTCGAGCTGGACCACCGTAACCGGCAACCCGGATTACGCCGTGCGCTCGCTGTTCAAAACGGGCGGCGACTACAGCATTGTGGCCGACAAGGAAATCGACGAGCTGATCGAGAAAGCTTCGACACAGACGCAAGGGGAGTACAAAGATACGTACAAACAGCTTGAGCAGAAGCTGGTGTTCGACAAGGCGTATATCGCTCCTCTGTACATCTCCGTCAAATCGCAAGCTTTTAATCAGGAAGTTCTGAAAAAGGATTCTGTACGGCTGTCGAAATCCCGCTCCCTTCCGTGGGAAGAGCTGGATTTCAAGGATGAGGGGAAACGCACGAAAGACCCGATCATCCTGCAATCGACGCTGCCGACCTTGACGTCGCTCGACCCGATCAAAGGAAACGACGGTTCGATCAACATCATCAACACTAACATGTACGTGCGTTTGCTCAACCTGACGGATGACGACAAGCTGACCGCCGAAGGCTCCCTGTCGTATAACTTCGCCATCGCCGAAGGCAATACCGACTATTACTTCATCCTGCGGGACGACATCAATTTCGCTCAAATCAAGGATAAGCTGGCTGTCAATACAGGCGAGCGCGTAGGCGCGGACGATGTCATCTTCTCCCTGCTGCGCGCGAAGGACAAAAATTCGGTGCCGAACCATCGAACGTACACGCTGCATGAACACATCAAGAACGTGGAGCTCGTGACCGACCCGGCTGTTCTGGAATCGATCAAGCAATCCGGCAGCTCCGAAACGGTAAAAAGCGGTCTGGAGAAAGGCCTGGGCGCCAAAATCTCCGCGCTGGTCTCGGACAAGAAACAAGCCAACAGCAAAGAAGGCAAATATCAAGTCGTGAAACTGACGACGACCAATCCGTTCCCGCAAGTGCTGAACTACCTGGCTCACCAATCGGCGGGCATCGTGTCCAAGAAGCAAGTCGAGAGTATCAACACGTATGATGTAGCCAAATTCGACGTCAACAAAGACACCCCGTACGGCGATCAAAACACGGTAACCGAAGGCGCAAAATATAACAACACCCTGTTCACGAGCGGTCCCTACATCTTGTCGTACAAGAACGATTACGAAGCGATTTTCCTCAAAAACCCGGCTTACATGGCGGGCACGAAGCACGAACCGAAGGTGAACAATATCAAGATCCGCTTTATCAAGGACGCCGACAGCTCGCTGTCCGCGCTGCGCAGCGGCGAAATTCACCTGTTCTACGGCGTGCTGGAGACAAAGTTCGACATCGTCAAAAGCGACAGCAAGCTTTCGCTGCAAACTATGCCGAGCAACGCCGTCTCGTACCTGCTGTTTAACACGAAGAACCGTGAAGTGGCGAAAAGCGCCGACCTGAGGAAAGCGGTGCTCTACTCCATCAATCAAGACGAGTTCCTTGCTTACTACAAAAACAATAAATTCAAAGCCGTATCGACGGTCAGCCCGATCGTCCAAACCGGCCTTGAGCTCAAAGCCGATGCCGGCAAAGCCAAAGAGTTCTTGAACGCTTACAAAGCTGGCAAAAAATAAGGATTTCAACGATAATGAAAAGAGACTGCCTCAACCGGGCGGTCTCTTTCTTCACAAACTTTCAAACGCCTATAACTAAGGAGCGATCATCGATGTCTTCTTCCGATAAAAATAAAACCAAGCTGTCGCAATGGGACGCCCTCATGCTGGAATCGTTAAACGCCTACGGTTGGTCCAAGGAGGAGCGGCTTCGCCGCATCCATGCAGGCGAGCTGCCTCAGGACGAGAGCAAATTCAAGTTCGACTACAAGCTGCTGACCGCGTCGGCCGCGAGCGATCCGGCCACCTTCCAAGAGGCCGTCTACAACGGCTACCAGATCAAGTTCAGCACGCTGCGGGGCATCTCCAGTTGGCTTCTGCTCGCCTTAGGCGAGGAAGCTGAGCTCAGCTTGGAGCCCGGACAAGAGTCGGTCTCCGCCGAGCTAACCGTGGAAGAGCATGAGCGCCTGGCTTCGACGCTGTCGTTCGGCTGGGTGATTCACGGCGAGCATACAGGAGCGACCGACGAGAAGTCAGCCTACCGTATCGAGCCACTGAACCGGATGTAACGAAATGTGCACGACGATTTGTTAGAGCAACGAGGCCGCCGATATCGTTTTCTCGGCAGCCTCGTTTTTTCGTGGATTTCGAACTCTCGCGTGGCAGGTTTGATGTAACGGACTTGTTTCAATTCTTAATAGATAGTCCAAAACTCGCTTTTAGGGTTCTGGTTTCACTGGCTCCCAATCAAGTTTCAATTCCTCATAGGTACGTTCAAAACCCGTAAAAGTATCGGCGCTACGCCATTGTCACTTATCCATAATGATGCGTCCCTGTTCCCATGCAGCTGGCGTTGTCGTCGACTCCCGGGCTTTTTTGCAGCATTGGAGATCGACGACAAACTGCATGCTTACATTATAAGTCTTTTCCAAGCTTTTACCAATCTCTGAGAGAGACTGGGAATAAGCTCTTCAGATGTTTACCCTATTTCGAAGTCTTTGGTTCCTCTCCATAACAGTATACCGTTTATCCGTAAACTCCTAAATCATGAAAAATGAAAATGACAGTAACCACTTTAGCCAAAAATCATAAGCAGCTTAACCAATTGATTTCAAAGCCGTAACCAACCGTTTCACCTCGCCCGAGGCGGTCTCGATCACCTCGTATATTTTCACCGTCAGATTGGTTTCCATTTGATCCGCTCCCGGGAGTCCGTCGACCGTCAGCTTTTGCCGGCCGGAAACCAGGCGGTTTGGTCCGACGAACGAATAGTACTGATACCCGATCGTTCTCCCCAGTCCGTCTTCAAGCTCGACTTTCATTTTGGAGAAGCTGGAGTCCGCGATCATTTGCGCGTCCTTCGAGACGTCCAGATTGAGGACAAGCTTGTACGTATACGCCATCGCGTTCGTAGGCGTCTGCGACACGTACGGGAACAACGTCCAGTCTTTGAGATGGACCGTATACGGGTAAAAAGACAGCTTGGACGAGTCCGACTTGTTCGATGGCTTGACGACCATCGACGCAATCGACGTTTGGTAAGGGGCGGCAGATTTGTCGTCCAACAGCCTCAGGCTAAAAATTTCCGCCGTTTCGGAAGTCGGGAACACGAAAACATAACTTACGGCGGAACCGGTTCCCGGCATCAGCTCTTTGAGCGTATAATTTTGTCTGCTGCCGGAGTATCTGCTGCCTTCTTTGCCGGATAGCTCCGCTCCAAAAGCCGGAATCGGAATCGGGCGCTCTCCTTTATTCGTTAATTTAAACTTGGCGATGGCCGTTTTATACCCGTCCCCGCTGTTCTCACCCACATACAGATCCGTGACGGACACCTCCAAGTTCGGGTCGATGTAGTTGTTCCACTTGTCAAAAGCAATCGGCGTATTCATCCGGTACTCCTGCGGAGTCGACTCGACTTCTCCCGCTCCCTGATTCGGGAACCGGATCGCTAATTTGCCTACGGGAAAATGAACAGCTCCGGCTGCCCCCTGCTCGCCCGGCGCAACGAATTGCTCGGAGGCTAACACGTTGAGGCTGTTGATCTCCCCGTTAAAATCCATATCCGTCAGAATCGCATAATAAATGAATCGCTTCTTGCCGGGCTCCAGAGCAATCGCTTCCTTCTCCACCCGGTTGCCGTGGTAAATCTGCTGCGCGGTTTTGGCATCCATCGAAAAGGCAGGGATCATTTCCCGCTGCTCCGAAGGATTCTCGACCAGCAGCTTGATCAACATTTCGATTCCTTGCGGTGTGTGATTCTTGGTATAGCCTACGGGAGTATACAGCAATTGCGAATCCAGAGTAGGAATCCGGAACGATTCCCCCCAGTTCTTGACCCCCGATGGATTCATCTCGGAATAGCTTCCGTTCCAGAGCATCGAAGCGACGGGAATCGAAGCAAGCACTTTTTCTTTCCTGGGATATACGTTGAGATCCACATCGACCAGCAGCAATTCTGTCGGTTGAACGGCGGTTTTGCGCTCAACGACTTTCATATAACTGAGCTCTTCTTTGGATTTGGGCTCGATGCTGCGCGGATTCGAACGGCTGGATTGCAGAATGTATTCAAGGCCGCCGGCGGTCTTCAACCGCAGTTCATGATCCGGAACGCGGACAATCGTATCGCTATCGTTATGGAGCCGGATGACCGCGCCCAATTGAACGCCGCTTGACGTTTTCTCGTTTAATACGCTTTTTACCTCGACCCGCAGCGATTTGGCGATAGCATAAGACTCTGCTTGGGCCGGTATCTGCTGTGCTTCAAGAGCCGAGACAAAACCGGGCTGATAGACGAGTGCAGCCGAGACGACGAATGCCACCATGAGTTTTTTCCAGTTCCTATTCATTGGCTTCCTCCCAATTCATATGTCGTTTCGAGTTCGGCGCGCCGCTTCTGACGACGATCCCGCCACTCGGCAAGCTTTAAGTACATCGTCGGAACAACGATTAACGTCAGCAGCGTGGAGAAGATGAGACCGGATATGATACATACGGCCATCGACCGCCACATGCTGCCTCCCATAATGGCCATAGGCAGCATTCCCCCGATCGCCACTGCGGACGTGAGCAGAATCGGCCGCAGCCTTGCCCGGCCTGACTCGGCGATGGCATCGTACAGGGCTACCCCTTCCTTACGGGCGTCTTCGATAAATTCAATCAGCACGATGCCGTTACGAACGACGATGCCGGATAAGCTGATTAGCCCCATCAGCGCCATGAATCCGATCGGCGCGCCGGTTACGAACAGACCGATCAAAGCGCCGCCCAGAGCCAAATAGACCGTCGACAAAATCAAAACCGGCGTGGACAGCGAATAGAACTGCATGGCAATGACAGTATAGATCAGCAGCATAACGATAATGGATAATTTGCCAATTGAGATAAAGGCCGCATTGCGCTCTTGATCTTCGCCCCCGTATTCGATCTTATAGCCGTCCGGCAAGTGAATATCCTTGATCGCTTTGGTCAGATCATTCTGAATGTCCGAAGCCAGACGCCCGTCGGCATAGGATTTGACCGTGATTGTTTTGGTCAAATTGCGGTGCTGAATCGCATTAACCATCTGGTTGCGTTCAAAGTTGACGAACTCCTTCACCGGATACAGCATCCCGGTTTGCGAAGGCACCAAAACGTCCTCAAGTGCCTCATAACGGGAGACATTCTCATCTTCGCTATACAAGGTAACATCGATCAGCTTATTGCCGATCTGGATATCCGTCGCTTTCACGCCTTCGGTAGCCAGACGCATCGAGGCGGACAAATCTTTTTCGGTCACGCCGTAAAACTGCGCCTTGTCTTTATCCAACTGTAGATCGGACGTTGGCATCGGCGCGCCTACATCATCCTTCACATTGACAGCACCCGGAATGCTTCTCAGCTTATCCTGAACTTGTTGGGATAGGGAAGTCAGCTCCAGTAAATCCGAACCACTGATCCGGACGGCTATGGGAGCTCCGACCGGAACCCCTTGCTCCAGTTCTCTTATGATGATCCCGGCATTCGGAAACATCTGGCCGAGCTGTTTGCGCCATTTAGGAACAAGCTCTTTCGTATGTGCTTTGGATTCGTCCAGACTGACGAATAATTGTCCGAGTCTTGTGCCGTACGATACGTTCTCCGAATAATAGAACCGGGGTGCCGTACGCCCCGTATAAGCAGAGACGGCGCGAACCCCTTCCTGCTGTTCGGCCCAGGCCGACAAGTTTTTCATCGTATCGACCGTCTGCTCGTAATAGCTGTCGACCGGCATTTCCACATCGACCAAAAACTCGGACCGCTCGGCGCTAGGAAAATATTCTACCCCAAGAAACGGCAGCAGCCCGTAGCTGGATGTGCCGATGATCAAGGCCGTCATCCCCGTTAGCACCGGTTTCTTCAGCAGACGGCGAATCTGCTTCTCATAAAAAACGCTTAAGCGCTCAAGAGCTCCTCCCAAAAGTCCGGGCGGCTTCCCGTAATCCGTAGACTTGTTCCGGCGCAGCTGGCGTTCGGTGGACCACTGGCGGTAAATCGGGACAATGGTCAGAGACATGATCATCGACGCCGCCAGAGTGAGACTGATTACCACCGGAATCGGCCGTACAAAATCACCGATGTTGCCTTCAAGGAAGAACAGCGGGAAGAATGCCGCCGCCGTAGCCAAGGTAGCGGTGAGAATGGAAATGCCCACTTCCCGGCTGCCTTTCAGCGCCGCATCGTAGGGCCGGTCGCCTAACTGAAGCCTGCGCTCGATGTTGTCATTGACCACGATGGCGTCGTCAACAAGAATCCCGAGCACGATCACAAGCGCTGCAATGGTGATTTGGTTCAAGTCAATCAAGGTCATCATCACAGGCAGAAACCCGATGGCAATGGAAATGGGAATCGCCAAAGAGACAACGACGGCCGTGTTCAGCCTCAGCCCCAGAGAACAAACCAGGATGACCACTACCATCCCGATGATCAGTTCTTTGCTCAATTGCGAAAACAGCTTATCGACGCTTTCCTTTTGCGTGAACAAGGATACCATGGCGACGTCGGACGGAAGCTGCGCTTTGAGGCCGGCCGTTTCCTCATCGATCCTCTGCTGCAGAGACGGAACGTCGACTCCCTTCTCGGCATTGATCACGATATCTACCGAAGGCTTGCCGTTATAGAACACCTGTTCATTGACCTTCTTCGTACCCATTTTCACTTCGGCCACATCTTTCAACTTCACCGAAGGTCCTTGCTCGGGCGACCGGAAGATGACCGTATCCGCAAGATCGCTTGCCGATTTCCACTCCCCCGTCAATTGAACGTAAATGCGCTGGTTGTCCTTTTTGACGTCGCCAATAGGAATCCGGTCGTGCGTATTGGTCAGCGACTGCAGCACAACACCCCAAGGAAGCCCAAAGCCCTCAAGCTTCTTCTTATCGAGGATCACTTTCATTTCCTTATCGGGCAAACCGGCAATCTGCACGTCGCTGACACCGGAGATCGTGCGGAGCTGTTCTTTCCAGTTATCCGCGACCGGCCGCAGCTTCTCCATATCTTCCGGACGATCGATGACCAGATGTACGATTTGAGCTGCCGTCTTGACCAGATCATCATCCACTTCCGATTGGTAGGCGTCGGCCGGCAGTTTGCTTCTTGCAGCTTGCACCTTTTGCCGTAAGGTGTCCCACGCTTTCTTGTAATCGACGTCAGGGACCAGCTCTACGGTAATGAGCGAGACATTGACCTCGGAGGTCGATTCGATCTTTTCGATATGCTGCATTTCTTTGATCGCTTCTTCTAGCGGCTTCGTCACGAGCTGCTCCACTTTTTCCGGGGATGCCCCGGGATAGATCGTTTTGACCAGTGCGACGGAGGTCGTGATTTCGGGATTTTCCCGCTTTTTCAAGGTCGCAAGGCTAAAAAAGCCCACGAACACAAGCATGATGAAAAACAGCAGCGTAATTTTTTTGTATTTCAGCGCTTTGGCAATCAAGCCATGTCATCCCCCTTCAACAGCCCAGCTATGTAACGTATGACTATTCGACTACTTTGACTTTCTCGTTGTGCTTTAACTGATGCTGTCCGGTAATGACCAGCGCTTCGTCCACATGCAGTCCGTTCAATATTTCCTGCTGATCCTTTTTGGTGCGGCCTGCCTTTACTTTACGTTTCTCCACCTGATCTCCGTTCGCGACAAAAACATACGCTTCCCCTTCTTCACGAACGATGCTGCTGACAGGAACGGCAATCGTTTCCTGCTGCCCGTCTTCGGCAAGAACCAGCTGCACGCGCATGCCGGATTTCAAACGTCCGTCCTCATTCGGAACTTCCAGCTCCAGCGTGTAGGTTTTCGTCTGGGTATTCGCCACATTGGCCAAGTAGCTGATTTTTCCCGTAAATTTATCTGGCGTATCCGAGATGTAGAAGGGCAGCTCTGTTTTTCCCTGCACGTGGGTCAGGCTCGTGTCGGTCAATTCGGCGCGAATCTTGATCGGGCTTTGCTGCTGAACCATGCCGATTTTCGTTCCGCGGGCCAAGACCATGCCTTCCAGAATGGGCATCTCGACAAGGACGCCGTTAGCCGGAGCTTTCACGTCATAGTAGGTCATGCTGCGCTCGACGTCTTGCAAGTTAATTTCATTGGCCTGGATCTGCAGCTGAAGCGCAGCGAAGGAATTGGTGTTTTCCAGCGTTTCGAGTTTTTTCTGCATGATCTCCAAGCCTCGCCGCAATTTGTTCAACACGGTTTCCATCTGCTCCATCTGTTTCTTGTCGGCAAGTCCTCGATCGTAATTGTTGCGGATCGTGTTGTATTCTTTCTCCGTGTCGGTTAATTCTTGCTTCGCCGTCTCGATATTGTAGACAAGCTCCGTCCTGCCGTCTTCGAAATCTTTTTTGGCTTTGGACAGCTGTTCCTGCAAGCTGCTTTGTTCATAAAGCAATTTTTGTTTTTGCCTTAAAATATCTTTCTTGTCCAGCTCCACAATCACATCATCTTTATTGACCTGCGCCCCTCGCTTCTTCACAACGTTCAAAACGTCACCGTCCGTCTTCAGCACGACATCCAACTGCTGCGAAGGAATGACCTCCGCGACCATTTCCTTGGTTCCTTCCCAGCGTTGTTTGGCCACTTTCATGGTTTTGACGGTTTTCAAGGCCGCCGGCTCAGCCGCTTGTACTACTGCGTCCGAAGGCGAAGAGCCCTGCGAGCAGCCCCCAAGCATCACGGTAACCATCAGGAACACGACGCCCAGCTTTTTAGTAAAGGTATTGCCCGGATTTTTGGGCCGAAAAAATTTCTCGATGAATCGCATAGTGTCACTCTCGCTTCCCCATCTCTGTACTATGAGTACTGTAATATTTTTTTGGGTACCCACGCTCTTTATTATACCGACATTTTCCATCCTGTAAAGCTCAAAATTACGGGCGGCCGACCTGCGCATAAAACAAAAAAAGCCGAATCGCCTCCCGACAACCCGTAAGGTTGCCGTTCTGCCGCTCAGCTTTCACGAATGGAAACGCTATATTTTTGCCTTAATTCTCTTTTGAAATTCCATGCAGGATGATGTCCACCATCGTCGAAAGAGATTCCTGCAGCGTAATCTGATTGGTAGCCAAATACGGCTGCTCGAAAATCGCTTCGAACGATGCCTGGAGAATTTGGATCAGCGTCGGAACGTGCGTCGGTCGAAAGACTCCGCTGCTGATGCCGTCTTCCACCAGCTTAGTGATGATCTCCCACTCTTCGTCGATGGCTTGATCCAGTTTGCTCCACTGTTCGGGATGGTAGCGCTGCAGTTCAGCAAACAAGCGTACATAGCTGTGTTGAAAATCCTCAGGAACAATCAAGAGAATGCCTTTCAGCTTTTCGGATATGGTCAAACTCGAGTCTTGGGTAATTTCCCAAAAACGTCTTTCCGTTTCTTCGTTTGTTTGATCAACCACGTAACCTACAAGCTCGTCCTTGGACGGAAAATGCTCGTACAGCGTGCTTTTGCTTACCCCTAAATATTTGGCCAAGTCGCTCATCGTAAACTTGATCCCTTTTTCATGAAACAGCGCGATAGCAGCTTTGGCAATCCGTTCTTTCATCCCATGTTCACCTCATGCCAAAAAAGTTCAGAGCCCATATTGCTAGAATACTTTTACGGTACTCCGGGTACAAAGCCTAGTTTAGCGTGTTAGGTCGTGGAGGTCAAATGGGGTTGGCTTATATGGTAGTTATATTACTTTAACTTGGTAGTTACATGACCACTTCCACTAAAAGTATTTGTTGTTTTTTACGGCAACCGCATCGGCGGCAACGGGTGAAGGCGGTGTCAGATTACTCACCAGCACGAATTACCATGGAATTCAAGGTTACTTCACGGTTCCGAGCGATGTTTTTGTATCCAACGACGGAAGTTATATCGCTTTTTATTTTGGCCTTGGCGATGTGTGCGAGGGAGGGATATCTTATACTCCGAGTGAAAAATGGAAAAAGTTTTTGAATTGCGGGAAGAAAAATTCTGCATCCAACAGGTACACCTTGCCTGTACAAAATGCAGGTACTTTGAAAGCCCCGACAAAGGTAAAAATGGTTCATACGACCGATGATCATCAAGACAAGAACAAATATAAAAACGCGGCATTTAGCAACGTGCAAGTCCAAACCTCCAATGGCGGGCCTTACACCACGTTTCCCACGAACATAACACCTGTTTTCCCGTTCCCTTCCGGTAAAGGGGACTACGAAATGATTAGAAGCAATCCTCTGGCAACAACGTTGAAGGCGGGAAAATAATTTGAAAATGGGCCATGCCTCGAAGGTATGACCCATTTCATGGTTTATACCAATCATTAGAATCTTAGGGCTTCCTCACGCGCTTGTTGCATAGCCTTTTCTTTTATCGCAGGTTCTTGCTCGGGATTCGCAGCCATCCCTTCAACAAATATCCCCTCAAAGCTAGGAACTCCAACAAATTCCATAATGACCTTCAGGTGTCGGTGACCCATTTCCAAGTCTGCATTATCCGAGCCTGGTGACAAGAAGCTTCCGCTTGCTTGAATATGCACGGCTTTTTTATCACTCAGCAAGCCAACCCGGCCGATATCCGGTAAATATTTGAAGGTCTTGCCTGCTATGCAAATGGAGTCGATGTATGACTTCATAACCGGTGGATACGATAAGTTCCAAATCGGAGTAACAAATACGTATTTGTCTGCGGCAACAAATTGGTCGACCAACTCACCGATACGGCCTACTTTCATTTTCTCCGGTTCGGTCAATTCTTCAAAGGCGACCCCCTCCTTCAGCTTTCCCCAACCGCTAAAAACGTCTTTATCAAGCTGCGGTATATCCATGTTGTACAGATCAAGATGGATCACTTCATCATGCGGATTTGCGGATCGATACGCATGTACGAACTCTTTACCTACTAACATACTGTAAGATTTTTTATCATCATGCGGATTTGCTGTAATATATAACACGGTTGCCATAAGGGAAATCCCCACTTTCACTTGTTTTTTTAGTTGCAATTATTTGTCCGAAGAAACTGCAGCCACATCGAAGTGTCGGGCCGCTTCAGTAAAGATCTCATCCGCTTGTAAAGCTTGGGACGCATCGGGTACGATCATAACAGGACTGTCCATTCTTCATTTCATGTGCAGCACTCCTTTGATTTGGATTAGAACCGTTTTTTGGCTCGTTACTATGCTGACGGATCGACCCTTGGGAAGTGTGACAACATTTTTTTCGAGAAAAGAAAGAAATCAACAAAATTATCGGCGTCTTGTCGCATTGTTCCGGTTTCATTCGTCAGTACTTATAGAGGCTTTTATTTTGGGCGAGGAGATTGAGCGATGAACGAACAAGTCGGGTTGGCAAATACGTTCGAAGCCCACCGGAATCACCTTCAAGCCGTGGCTTATCGGTTGCTGGGATCATTGAGTGAAGCGGAGGATGCAGTACAGGAGGCTTGGTTGCGTCTTAGTCGCGCGGATGGAAGAGGCATCGAGAACATGGGAGGATGGTTGACCACCGTTGTTTCGCGTATATGCCTGGATATGTTACGATCGCGAAAATCCAGGCGCGAAGAATCGATAGAAACTCACTTGCCCGATACTTTCACAAGCCAAGAGAATATCATCGACCCCGAACAAGAAGCCGTATTGGCCGATTCTGTTGGAATTGCCCTGCTCGTCGTGCTCGGTAATTTGAATCCTGCGGAACGCATCACGTTCGTGCTGCACGATATCTTCTCCATGCCCTTCACCGAGATTGCTCCGATTGTAGGAAAGTCGGAGAGCGCGACAAGACAACTTGCGAGCCGGGCACGCCGCCGAATTCGCGGGGCGAAAGCCATGCCGAAAGCCGACTGGGATCACCAACGCGACGTTGTTCAAGCTTTTCTCGCGGCGGCTCACTCCGGTGATTTCGATGCTCTTGTCAGTGCGCTTGATCCGGACGTTATCCTTCGCGACGATCGTCAAACCGGATCTTCGAGAGTAACGCAAGGAGCGGCCACACTAGCGAAACAAGTTTCGGGACGTGCTCAGAAAGCAGCACAACTAGCCCTCGTGAACGGACAAGCAGGAATTATAGCGGCTCCACGAGGCCGTTTGCTCTATGTACTCCAATTTACAGTGAATCATGGGAAAATTACCGAAGTCGACCTGATCTCCGATCCCGAACGCGTAAGCCAGCTTGATCTGGCCGTGTTGGGCGATTGAGCACAGTTGTGCCCTGTATTACGGATCTTCAGACCGATCACTTCACCCGTACTCGGGTTAATATCTGCATAACCATTATAGAAGTAGCTGCATACGCCCCATACAATACACCATTTGCTCGATACGTCCTTGTTATCTATCGTGTAAGGTTTTTTAAAAATAAACCTGTAGCTAACACTATTATTTTCTGGCGAATGTCTATCCACCAGAACTGCTTCCGATTGATGATAAGGCAAGGAAGGGTAAAACCTTCCCGTAGCCTCATTCGGATACCGGTCTTGCATAGTTGTCGGCTTGGCCAGATTAGCGTTATATTGCTCTTTCCCCATGATTTTTAAAGAAGCTGAGGGCAGATAACCGTGCAAGGCTCCTTGAAGATAAAAATTATTGCGTTGATCCAAGCCAGCTCTAACGACAAAAACGATACTAAGTCCAAAAAATATCGTTCCTATAACGGCTTTGAGCTTAAATCGCTTTATCTGTATAAATATACTTGAGGCACATAACACAATAACGATAAAAGCCGCAGAATAAAAAATGAGCTCATCGTTTACGTTTCGAAGAATGTAGATAAAGGCTATAAGACAGCCAACGATAGAAAGGTTCAGATAGGTTAAGAAAGATCTTTTCTTCATGGTTTCCCTACCTTTATGTGTGGGGATTTTTTTATTATCAGTAATATTATGGTACCATTATGAAAGAAGGAAAGGAAGTGATGAACGTGAGCAGAAGAGCGGCTGGGGTTATTCTTTTAGCTATTTCTGCTTTTCTTACAGGAGTCAAATACTTAACTGCATCGATCTATTCAACATCATCACCCAGCGCTGGTTATGGCGCAGATTCTTTTAAACGATGGTTAGAGTATGTTGGGGGAAATTTAACCACTTTCAGTATAATCGCTCTAATTGCCGGAATCATTTATCTGATTCTTGCTGAGATTTATGATTTCGACAAAAGATGAACTACAAATGAGAATAGCTGTCTTTAAGCGGGAACTCGTCCGAGAAGGTGCGGCAGAAGATACTGAAAAGAGGGATGATTCCATGGCCGTTAACAAAACAGAATTCTTCAGGCTATATAAGGCTTTGCGGCCTTTTGTTCGGGCAGGGAATAAAGAAACGACCATCTTTGTAATTATTTCATTTATACTAGAAAATGGTTATGAATCGGATGCAGACCCTGATGAGTTATTTGATATTGCGGTTCGTGTGGCTACAAAAGCTATGAACCGTCAACAGCTGGAACTATGGCTGGAGCAAACCTGCAACCGAGTCTAATGCTATTTTTTGGGGACAAATTTAATGAGATAACCTATCAATCTTTTGCCGGCATGTCGCACCGTCATCCGATGTCGAACGACTGAGACAAGCTTTCCACTCGACCGGGTTTATAGTATGCTAGCTATATAAGGGAGGAGAGGGAAACTATGGTGAAACAACTGATCATCGGGGACGCCATGCATGAGCTGGCCTCTACGCGCCGCATCCTGGAGCGCTTGCCCGAGGAGCATATGACGTGGAAGCCGCACGTGAAATCGATGACGTTGGGCGGGCTGGCCACGCATCTGATCAACCTGCTGAACTGGCAAGTCGCGATTTTTCTTTACCCGGAATTCGATCTTTCGACCGTTCCGCTTCGGCGGGAGTCTTTGGAAAGACGCGAAGACGTGCTGGAGGAATTCGACACGAACGTCGTCAAGCTTGAAAAGCTGTTGGCCGAATGCGACGAGAACACACTCGGCGAGGAATGGACCTTGCGGAACGGCGACCATATCATCCTGCGCCAACCGCGGGCGATCGCGCTTCGCACCTTCGGATTAAGCCACATGGTCCACCACAGGGCGCAGCTCGGGGTTTATTTGCGGCTTCTCGATATTCCGGTGCCGGGCCTCTACGGTCCCTCTGCCGACGACGAAGGCAAATGAACTAAGACGCGCCAAAAAACAGTCGCAGGGCATTGGCATGGCCGCCGTACTCTGCGACTGTTTTTTCGGGATACCAGAACATCAGCTTTGTCCACCACCGGCACAAGAAATGCAAACGAAGTCACGGTCCCTGCTCTCCCTTCAGCCCTTGGTTTAGATGATCGATCATCTTCTGGGAAAACTTCAGCACCGCCTGCAGCTCCGTTTCCGAAAACGAGTCCAAAATGCTTAAAAATCGGCGATCGATCTTTGCGTGCATCGCTTCGTGCGCATCGAAAACGTGTCTGCCCTTGGACGTAAGACTGAAGTACACTTCTTTTTTGTTGTCGTTCAGCCGGCTTCGCTTGATGTATCCTTCCGCATGCAGCTTGGTGCTGATTTTTGTAATACTCGCTTTCGACAAACTCATCCTTTCGGCAATGGACGTATTGTTAATCGGCTCGTGTTTGCCGATGCACTCGATGACGTGAATGCCGGTCAAATTGTTCGGAAACGCGGCAAGACCCTGCAACCGCGCCTGATCGGCGAACTCGTCCAACTCGGTTTCGACCGTTTGCTCGATCAAATGAGAAAAATGGAGAAACTGGCCGTAAATCAATCGCTTAAGTCCCTCGGAAGAATCCATTGCGCATCCCTTTCCTTCGAAGTTTTCCATTTTGATAGGTACTCAAAAATCTCAATCGGTCATCATCGATCACAGCAAACAGTCGAGAACGGCCGCAACTCTTCTTTCTTATCCGGCGCGCCGAGCCTTCGGCAATACTCACGGTCTAACACCCATTCGTACCTCGCGAAATGATTCTTGCGCTCCGTCGTCGACCTATCAGGACAGCTCTAAAATTGTTAACTTATAAACAAAAGTAACACAGACGACAGCAACAATCAATAGCGGTACGTCAGTCCGACATCGTATCCAATACGGGGACGGCCGAACCCACACCTCGCCCCGTATAACCGATTTTTGTCACAAATGCTCTCATCTCTATTCCTTCGTCTCCAATGAGGTTGATTGTTACACGAAATGAAAAAATTGACAGGACACGCTCTATCCATTTATTATTTACTTGTAAACAATCCTACACACATTATAGCATTCACGCCGCCAATTGTATGGATAAGCATCGTTTGAATATATGATTATCAAGGAGTGGTGGTAATGGAATTGTTCAATCCAAAAACTGTGATCGACACGGTCGAAGCCCTTGAGGCGGTCGTGGGCGAGATTCCGCTTCTGATGACGTTAAAGGCAATCGACCATCTTGACGAAGGCGCGATACGTTGGATTGCTGCATCGCCACTTTTATTCGCCGGGTTCGGCGAGGGCGAACAGATCGGAATCACCCTAGGCGGTGGCGATTCCGGCTTTGTGACCGCCGATACGCACGAGCTTCGGGTGCCGGCCGCGATGCTCGACGACCCTACGCTAGCTCGACCCGGCACGGGCTTTGGTTCGCTGTTCCTGCTTCCTGACACCGGGGAGACGATGCGCGTCAATGGTCGGGTCGTCGATGTAATCGACGGTGAGATTCGCATTCGCGTTGAGGAGTGCTTTGGTCATTGCGCAAAGGCGCTGATCCGCTCCAATTTCTGGACGGCCACACCCGACGAAAGCTCGCCGCAGGACAACGTTAACTTCGTTAGCGCCAGCCGCTTTATGGCACTGGCGACAATCGACGCAAACGGCCGCGCCGACCTGAGCCCGAAGGGTGATCCAGCCGACAAAATGGCGCGTGTTGAAAAAGGCCGCGTTTGGTTCGCCGATCGGCCGGGAAATCACCGCACGGACAGCTTCCATAACATCATCGTACAGCCGCATGTCACGGCATTGTTTTTGATCCCAGGGTCGACGTATGTTGCCCGCGTCTCGGGAACCGCCCGGATGACGACGGACGAGGCAATACGCGCAAACTTCGTCGTTCAGGGCAAGACACCGGCGCTGGCTATCGCCATCGAAAGCAACAATATCGAGTTGAGCAGGAGTCCCGCTCTCTTGCGTGCCAAGCTCTGGCCGGTGCCAGAGCCTACTCACGGTATCCAACCCACAAAGATATTCCTCGAACATATGAAGTTGAACAAGAACAAGAGTTTAGAAGCGAAACTCGCGAGCGAAGCCCTGTCGAAGCCCGGGTTTCAGGATCAGCTGGAGAAGGATCTGAAGAAGGAATACAAGGACAACCTCTACTAATCCGGCGGCTATCGGTTTGGGCCTTTCATTCGGGATATTTTCTCTTGCGCTTCCATGATGTTATAATGCATACGACAACGATGCGGAAAGGCCGTGATTGGCTTGTGTTTAATCTTGTTCGCTTACCGGATGCATCCCGTTTATCAACTCGTCATGGCCGCGAACCGCGATGAGTTTTACGCACGTCCGACGGCGCCGATTCATTATTGGACGGACCACCCTCATGTGCTGGCCGGACGGGATTTGCTCCGGAACGGGACGTGGATGGGTGTGACGAACAGCGGCCGATTCGCCGCTTTGACGAATTATCGCGATCCTGCGGAGCAAACCGAAGGTAAGCACTCCCGCGGACAGTTGGTCTCCGGCTACTTAGTCGGGAACGAATCGCCTCAGGCTTACGCGGAACGCTCCGCCCGGGAACGGACAGCATATCCGGGATATAACTTGTTGATTGGCGATCCCAACGAGCTGTACTATTATTCGAACATAGGTCATGAGATTCAAAAGCTCCAGCCCGGTGTTTACGGCGTAAGCAACCATCTGCTGGATACCGATTGGCCGAAGGTAACGAAAGGGAAGAAAGAGCTGGAAGCGCAGCTCGAGGACGTTCGGGAGGGCCGGGTCGATGCGTTGTTTGAACTGCTTGAGGACGCGGAGCCGGCATCTGACGATGCGCTGCCTGCCACCGGCGTACCGCTGCAATGGGAGCGTCTCCTCTCTCCGATCTACATTCGGAGCGATCATTATGGTACGAGAAGCTCTACGATTTTATTGATGACGGATAACAAGCTTCACTATGTCGAACGAACACGTTCCGGCGAACGCATCCAAGACCGCAGACATTCGATTACGTTCTAATCTGCAGAAAGCCTCTCGAGACGATCTCGAGAGGCTTTTTTTGCTTGCATTGTTCGGCGCTGTTGAGTGGAATGTGCTCGCTATGCTGGCCAAATAAAACAACGGAGTTTCAATTCCTCATAGGTAGTTCAAAACGCCCCGCACGCCGTCGCTATGGCCGCTCTCCTAGCCTGTTTCAATTCCTCATAGGTACGTTCAAAACCACAAACTTGGCGAATATGCGGGGACATAGCCCATGGAGTTTCAATTCCTCATAGGTACATTCAAAACCCATAAAAATCCCGCTAATAAGCCATTTCTACATATTCCCGAATTACGTATCGGGTCCAGCAAACACCGTAATCCCTTTTGCCACGCAGCTATCCTTGTCGTCGATCCCCCGGCTTTTTTGCATCATTGGGGGTCGACGACAAACAGCGTAGTTAAATTATAAGCCTTTGTCCACCTTTTTCCAACCCATAGTCACCCTAATTTAATGTGCAATCATTGCAAAAATGCCTCGCACTTCTACCTTACCACAAGCTTTGAATACTTCGTATCTTTTTTGATACTTGAACAATACCAAAAATAGGAGTAAAATCATGACCAAAGTCATATTATGACCGTAGTCATTTTTTTTCAAAAGGCGGTGACCCTCCCCGATGCTTAGAGCATCCCGAAAGCAAGAGCTGAAAGAACGCATTTTCACACAGTCCATAAAGCTGTTTAAAGAAAAGGGCTTCGACAACGTAACGGTCGAGGAAATTACCCAAGCCTGCGGGATTGCAAAAGGAACGTTCTATAACTATTTTCCGAAGAAAGAAGCCGTGCTGCTCCATCTTGCCGTATCGCAGCTCGAATCCGTCCATGAAAGCATCCAACACAACAAAAACATGCCGGATCTGAAGCAACAACTGCTGCACCTCTTCAGCAACTTGTTTCATCAATACGCCGAACAACCGGACATGGTCAGACTGGTCGTGTCAGAAATGATGCGTGCCGACATGTTCATCGATGCCGAGATGAGAATCATGGAAAGGTTCAGGCAGGCACTCGCTGCACTACTTGATGATGCAAAAAACAAAGGACAGCTCACAACGCAAGCGGTCAGCGAAGATATCGCGGCGGTGTTGACCGGCGTTTACTTTAACTCGCTAATGATCTGGCTTTCGGCAGGCACAGATACGCTACAAATCGAGACGCTATTCCAGCGACATTTCGATATCGTGTGGGAAGGCATCCGTTCGGGAGGAGTTGTAAAACAATGATTTCCATCATCGTTATCTCCGCCCTGCTGCTTATCGGCATCAGCGGTCTCCACGTTTATTGGGCCTTCGGCGGCACTTGGGGTTCGGGCGTCGTGATACCGGAAACCAAAGCACAGCGGCCCGCTTTCGTACCGGGTAAGGCTGGGACACTTGCCGTCGCTTTTCTGTTGATTGCGGCATCCTTGCTGCTATTGATGGAAGCGGGACTCATTAAAGCATTTTCCGGCTTTTTTGTCGTTACTTGGGGCTGCTGGGTATGCGCTATCGTATTCGGACTGCGAACCATCGGCGACTTCCGGTACATTGGCTTAACGAAACGGTTACGAGGAACGCGCTTCGCCACCTTGGATAGTTATTTGTTTACGCCTCTATGTTTGTGGCTTTGTCTTGCTTTTATATTGGCGATCCGAATAGGAGGGTGAATGCTGGGGTGAGGAAGGGCTTTGTGCGTTCGGGATTCATCCGGCCAGCGCCAGAATCACGATTGCGCAGAAGGTGCTCGGTCGATTGGAATTTGCCCAGCGTGGCCGAGAACAAACGCCGCTCTCTGGTCTACCGAAAATTTGGGGACGATAATCAATTCATAATCCAACTGCTTGTACGTTTTAAACAAAACGTGATACGTGGCCAGCGCCTCTTCAAAATCCTGTACTCTTTCGCTGTCCGTTTGGTAGATTTCTTCCCAAGGCGGCAAAATAAACACTTGCTTGTTGTATCTGTACTTCTGAACTGCGGATTCTGCCTCTCTGAGATGGGAGCATGGATTAAATAAGAGTAAGCCAACGTATCAGGGATGCCTCTGTCAAAAAACATCGTGTGCCCCGATCGTTTGGACAATGCTGTATGGTAGCTTTCGATCGATCTATCCAGCATGAGGTCGCGATACTTGATTGCATTTTTCCAAGGCAAGGCATCCCCGTCGGAAGACATCTCCGCTTGAATGATTTCTCTGGCAACTTCCGGAACGTACGGATAGCCGCTTCTCTGTAGTTCATTCAGCAGGGTAGTTTTACCTGCACCCGGCCCGCCGGTGATCACGATAAAATCTTTCCTGAACAATGCATGGTCCGTCATTTTTAGTTCTCCCGTCAAGCAAACTATAGTTCTTTTTGAAGAAAGATTTCATCATCTTTAACATAGCCACAACGTTCATAGGTTCTGATAGCCGGGTCGTTATCGCTGCCCGTTAAAATTTTGATATTCTTTACTCCGCGCTCTGCCAGCTTGTCTTCCAACAAGGCAATCATGGAGGTGGCAAGTCCCTTTCTCCGGGCTGCCTGCTCGATATACATTTCGGTGACTTCTCCTTGCCCTTCCCGATAGCAAAACGACTTGTAGCTTTGAGCGCAAGCAAAGCCCACGACTTTTCCGTCCATGATCGCTACAACAATCAACTCGCTGTTACGGTTCATGCTCTCAATAATTTCCGACGTAGGCAACAGCTCCCCGCCGTTAAAAGCTTTGTTCAATCTTGCAAGGTCTGCCGCATCATCGGCTGTAGCCATTCTTACTTCCGTCGTCATCCGCTCAGCTCCTTTTAACAATACCCAGCGTTACGGACTCCCGTTACAATTCCTCATAGGTACGTTCTAATCAAAAACTACATCTTACGCACCTACGGGTACGCAGGTGGAGTTTCAATTCCTCATAGGTAGTTCAAAACCGGCAAAATCCCGCAAGTGGCTGTGATGCTGAACAAGTTTCAAATCCTCATAGGTAAGTTCAAAACGATGGCTAATGTATATTACACGCTTGGCAATTGGAGTTTCAATTCCTAATAGGTACGTTCGAAACCCATAAAAACCCCGACGCTACGCCATTCCCTTATATCCCATAAATTCGTATCCCCAACAGGCAATTCCACAATCCCTTCTGCAGCGCAGCTATCGTTGTCGTCGACCCACGGGCTTTTTTGCAGCATTGGGGGTCGAAAAAGCATAGTTAAATTATAAGGCTTTGTCCACCTTTTTCCAACCCCATGATCTCCCGTCCGAGTGCTTCTGGGTACGCCAAGTATAGAAAATAACCGAGTCCTCATCGTCTTCGATTATTTTGTTCAGCTTTTTCAGGATTGTCTTCGTATTTTCCCCTTCCAGCACGGAGCGTTGGACCCAGTTTAAATATTTCCGACATATCTTTAGCACCCGGACCTAAATGAAGCTATCGGTCGACTCAAACAACGAACGAAGCCCAACTTGTGAATCATAAGCATCCGTCCCACGAAGAATGGGAAATACGGTATTTCAGAAATTGTTCTTCACCTACCAATCTCAATGCCTTTTTCTGCGGCATGTTCAACACGTAATAGTTAAACAAAATCATAAATTGCTTCGGTCTTCAAATGATAACTTTCTCTTATATTCTTTATCCGAATATCGCTCATATATGGCTTCTGCATTGTAGGCCTTGAACTTGTTCTGTAAATACGAATACGACTTTGGTAAAAGCTTTTGTTCTTCTTCATTTGGATTCCATGGTACCTACCTATGAGGAATTGAAACAACTACTATCATTTCACATAATTTGTTAAACATAACTGTTTCGAACCTACCCACAAGGACTCCAACCTTGCTTCCGCCCCCTCCCACCCCCAAACAAAAAACGCCGCGGCTCAGGGTAAACCTGACAACCGCGGCGCTTCCGTTACACTCCCGCTTTTTCCGCGGTTGATTTCATTCGCTGCGCGCTTTCATAAAGGATGCGCTCTTCGTCGAGCGTCAGCACTTCCCGCTGCTTCATCACCAGTTTTCCGTCGATGATGACGTCCTCAACATCCCTGCTTGTCACCGATTCGACGATCATGTTGATCAAGCTGTGGGACGGCGAGATATGCGGCTGATCGATATCAATTAAAATAAGGTCCGCTTTCTTGCCGATCTCGACCGTCCCGATCTCATGCCCTAGCAGCATGGCTTTCGCGCTGCCGATCGTGGCCATCTTGATCAATTCCTTGGCTGGCAGCACGACCGGGTCAAATACCGGAAGGCCCCAAGACATGTGGATGCCCGAGCGGAATACCCGCATTTCGTCGAAAAGACTCAGATTCGAAGAGGACGACCCGTCGCTTCCCATGCCGAGGTTCATGCACATTTGCATCATTCTCGGCGTTTTCGGAATGCCGTGACTGCTGAAGTTAACCCGCGGGCAGTGCACGATGTTGACGTTCCGCTCCTTTAGCAGGTCTATCTCGCCTTCGGAATAGACAACGTTGTGCGCCGTCAGCAGGTTCGGGCCCAGCGCGCCGAGGGAATCCAAATATTCGGCCGGTCTTTTCTTGTACTTCTCCAGACAGTACCGCACCTCGTCGCGGTGCTCCGCCAAATGGGCGTGCAGGCCCGTGTTATATTGTCTCGCCTTCTCGGCCGCGGCCTGGATCAGCTCGGGCGAGCAGGACATCACCTGCCGGATGCCGAACCAAATCTGGATTCTCCCGTCGCCCGCGCCGTGATACGTCTTGTACAGCCATTCGTTGCTGTCGATAATGTCTTGCATCGGCTGCTTCATCGAGTCCGGGAGAAAGTCCCCGATATCGATGGCGGAACGCGTGATCGCGGCCCGCATGCCGGATTGGACGGCAGCCTCCGCCGCTTGATGCATATGCACACCGCCGGCGTCCGCAAAGGCCGTCGTCCCCGACTTGATCATTTCGAGGCAGCTCAGCTCCGCGCTGACTCTGACGTCCTGCTCGTCCAGATTTCCTTCGAACGGAACGAGGATGCGCGACCAGATCATCGGCAGCTCGTCCATCGTCCGCCCCTTCAAAAGCTGCTGACACGTATGCGTATGCGCATCGACCAAGCCGGGCATGCACAGCTTTCCTTTTCCGTCCAGAAGGTGCACCGGCTCGTATTTCGCTTTCAGTTCGTCATAGGCGCCGATCTCGATGATCCGCGAGCCGTGAATCGCAATGGACTGCCCTTCCGCAATCTCGAAATCGGGAGTCATCAAGGCGGTATGTTTGATCAAAATATCGCATTTCATAAGCAGGCTCCCCTCACATTCTCTATTTGTCCCCCATATAAGAACATCGTTCTCCTACCCATGCAAAAAAAATTTTAGCCGTTCCCCTGCCGAACGTACGTACACGTACCATAGCGGTACGCCCGATTAACCCCCGCGGCGGCGCTGTCACTTGTGCCCCATCATCGCACCTACCCATGGCGAAGCCCTACCCGTCCCGCTTCAGACGACATGCGCAAAGAAGTCCTTCATGAACCGTTCCGCGTCGACTTGCACGCATACGAGTGTCGTGGGCTCCATTGTCCGGTACAAATCCTCCGTCGTCCGGCCGAGCGCGTTGTCATCCAGATCAACCTTAATATTCATCGGCACGGTGCGGACCAGATCGGGATAGACCGCGACGCCGACGGCGAGAGGATCATGGAGCGCGCAGCCTTTCAGATAAGGATGAAGCTTGCTGTAAGCATCCAGATAAAACTCGGTAAATTGCGCGAAAAAGGTGCTTGCCGGCGTCCCTTTTTCCCGCCATTGCTGCGCGTCCGCTCTTGTGAGCAGCGTTTTTCTCGTCACATCCAGCCCCACCAGCGTGATCGGCATTCCTGATCCCAGCACGATGCTGGCCGACTCCGGATCAATGATAATGTTGGCTTCGGCGAATTTGGTCACGTTGCCCGGGGTCATGACGGCTCCGCCCATGATGACGACTTTGCCGACCATTCCGGCAATTTCGGGCGCTTTCGTGAGCGCGGCGGCCAGATTCGTCAGCGGCGCGGTGGCGACGATCGTCAAGTCTTTCTTATGCTCATAAATTTGCTCGATGAGGAAATCTACCGCATGCTGCGAAGACGGAACCGGACCTTCGACCGGACCTAACGTCTCGCCGAGCCCGTCGTTGCCGTGAATTTTGCCGTTGTATTCCCGGGTGCGCTGCAGCGGTTTTTCCGAGCCTCGGAACACAGGAATCCCGGTTGCCCCCAGCACTTCGAGAATTTTGCGCGAATTGCGGCACGAATAATCCACCGGGGCCATTCCATAAGTCGTCGTGACGCCTAGCAGTTCCACCGTCGGCAGCGAAACGGCATAAGCAATCGCCAAAGCGTCGTCAATCCCCGTATCCACATCCAGAATCATTTTTTGCATGGTACTCTCTCCCTTCTATTCTTTCATCCTATACGGCTTCTTTCTCCACGATCGTTTCGCTCGCCAGCCTTTGTCGCTCCTTCCGTCCGTAGAACACCTCGAACAGCACCATACCCGCCACCAGCATCAGCGAGAACAGCAGGCATACGTTGCTGTACAGGTGAACATGCTTCAAGCCTTCCGGTACGGGCAGCAGCTTGAAGTCCAGCGTGTCCTGGGAAATGAGAATGCCGACCAGCGCGACGAACAGGGACAAAATAATTTTGGTGATCAAATTGTAAACGCTCATACTGATTCCTACTCTATCGTCAGGCAGCAGACCTGTAAACGAAGTGTAAAACCCGGAGTAAATGATCGTGTAACCGATACCAAACAAGGCCAGCGCAATCCACATATAAATGATATTCATCCCAAGGAAAATACCGAACATGAGCATACCTGCCAAGACAATGCTTGTTCCCACATAAAATGCTTTTAATTTCCCGATTTTATTCGTGATTTTCCCTGCAAGCATGCCCGAAATAAAGGCCCCAAAGTTCGCGGGAACGAACATGAGCCCGATCACTTCGATCCCCGCGGCGTACACGTCGCGAATGAAGAACGGGAAAATAAAGAAAAAGGCGGACTGTACACAATAGATCAAAATCGACACCAGCAGCAAAGGGGTGTACGTTTTAATGCGGAACACCGACAGATCGAGGATCGGATCTTTACGTTTCTTGGAGTACAGGATAAAGAAAGCAAGGATTACAAGTCCGATCAGGCCGATGAGCATATCCTTTCTCGTCACCGCCAAAATGAGAACGGTGGAAAGCACGGTCAAAATGATCGCGCCGATGATGTCGAGCTTGCCTTTTTTTCCGGTTTCGTTAGGAAGATACTTTAGGAATACGGGAAGCGTAATCAGAACCACGAGCGGAAGCAGGAACGAGAACGTCCACGAAAAATATTTCGCAACGTAGCCGCCGATAATATGTCCGATCCCGGCCGATAGCTGGTACATGGCGGTACCGTAGCCGAGGTAGAGGGGCTGTTGTTCTTTCGGAGCATATCTCCGCACGAGCACGATGAAGCAGCCGGGAATGACCGCCGCCCCCATGCATTGAATGGCTCTGGCCAGAACGACCAGCACAAACGAGGACTGAACGATAAAGCCCAGAAGCGAACCGACCACAAAGGTAACGACGCCAAAGACGAACAGCTTGCGGAACGAGATGCTGTCGGAGAGCGCCGCATAGATGGCTCCGCCGACGCCCAGAATGAGCCCGCCGATCGTGACAACCCAACTGACGGTCCCCGGCGTGATCGCGAAATCTTCCGCGATTTTCGGCGTGACCAGCGAAAAAACGTTTTCATTAAACACCTGCATGAAGAGTAAAAAGATGACCCAAGGCATCGCGATGAGGATGACCTTGGAGTTCACGCTGCTGTTATCCGGTTGTCTGTCTTGACCCATGTTCTTTCACTCCCCCATAAAGTTTAAAAAACGTCTATCCGTGCCGCCGCGCCATCGCTATACCGGGCATATGACATAGGATCACCTCCTTGTCTTGGTTTCAGTCAAGAAAACGCTATCATATTTCGTTGTCAAACGGGTAAAATTATAGTTCTCATATGCGGAACAACGTTCTTCCAAATGTCTAAAAAAAATTAACGTGCGCCAAGTCTCTTGGATATTGAGTCCGCTGCGGCCTGGCACTGCCGGAGTAAGCTGTCTGCAATATCGTTCATCCGGAACTCCAATCCGGAAATGGACAACCCGGCTACAACTTCCCCGGAATGATCCATGATCGGAACGGCAATCCCCATGCCTCCCAGCGAGAAGTCGTTGGACGAGATGCAATAGCCTTGTTTTCTGATCGTCTGCAGCTGCTGCCGAAGCTCGTCCGGGTCACTGACCGTATAGTCCGTAAACTTTTGCAAACCTTTAGCTATGGTTTTGTTAACATTGTCTTCGGGTAGATAAGCTAGTAATATTTTGGTGGTGGCTCCTGCATGCAGCGGAACCCTCTTGCCTAAGGGAGACGTGTACCGTACGCTTTGCGTGCTTTCGACCTTCTCGACGCAAATGCCCTCCAGACCGTCAACGATCATGAGCATGACCGTCTCTTTGGTGTTCTCGCACAGCTCTTCCATGACCGGCTTTGCAACCGTTCGCAAATTCATCTGATTTCCGACGACGACGCCCAATTCGAACAGCTTAATCCCGAGCATATACTTTTGGCTCTGCGGATTTTGGGTGACGAAGCCGCGGTTCTCCAACGTGACCAGCATGCGGTGAACGACGCTTTTGTACAGGCCCAGATGCTCGCTAAGCTCGGTCACTCCCCATTCGGGCTTCTCGATCGTGAAGCATTCCAGCATTCTCAGAATCCGGTCCCCGGTCTCCAGAACAGCCGTTTTCTTCGTATTGTTTTCCATGGGCAGCTAACCTTTCGTTCCGTAAATAAGAACAACGTTCTTATTTTATTGATTTTTTCTTTCATTATAGATTTTTTAGCCGGGGAAAGCAATAAGGCGATCAAAAGATGTATCGTTTTGAATGAAGGCTACAGGAGTCCAAAGAAAAATGATCTCTTTGCTAGTGAAGGTATCGCGGCATGAAAAAAACAAAGTGGTCTAGAGGGATTCATTCCCTTTAAACCACTTTGTCAACACTCCCTCTATCGAGGGTTTCTTCATTTCTATTGGACACCTTAAATCCTATTTATTTCTTCTTCAACGCCTGTACATCATCTTTAAAAGCTTTACTATACTGCTCGAATAATCCCGTATTAAACTTATAACTCTTGTCTTTGGCTTGGGGCTTATTTTCCTTAAGCTGTTTGTACAAGTTATCGGTTTCACCCGATAGTTTAGTCCATACTTGCTTCACATTATCATACTTCGCATCCAATCCCTTTATATAAGCATCATATTCCGCTTTCTTCTCCATCGCTTTACCAAGTCGGTCAATCGTGAAATCTATGTCTAACTCCTTGCCTGTACTGCTAGTACCGTCACTTTTGTACCAACTGATGTCTACGAATCCTTCGTTCCAAATCGTCCCGGTTATAAAGTTGCTAATCTCAGCCAGTTTTGACTCCACTGTAGGCTCTTCCTTTTTAGCAGAAGCATCCGCCTTATTAGCAGGGTTCGCAATCGATTTCTGAATGGCCTCAGCCAGCTTTTCCTCATCGGTTTTTTCTTTTGCACATCCGGAACTGACGAACAGCATTACAACGGCCATTCCAATCAAAAAAACACTTTTGTTGCGATTAAACATCTCAATACTCCCCTCTTTTACACATGTTGCTTTCCTTTTATATGGCTGCTTCCTTATATATCGGATTCTTTAACAAAATTTTGAAGGGAATTTCCGAAGGAATAAGTTCGTAAAAACCTCCCATTCACTTCTATCGAATATAAACAAAACCCCTTCAGCCTAAATGAAGGAGTTTTTAGATACTAACGTTACACCTGTTTTCTCTTCTAAAATAAGCCATCCAAGCAACGTACCAACCACGGGTTGAAAGAAGAAAAACAACCCTTCGGTTAAGGCGTAAAGCATTTGTAATCCGCGAAAAACTTCGGTTAAACCCGTCTTTTCACCCAAATGTTGAAAACCATGGACACTAGCGTCAATGCAATAAAAAGAATTCCGCCCTTTAAGCTCCCCTCTATACCTGCCGCAGCAATAAATCTCCCGCCAACCGCCGAACCGATGGACACGCCGAGATTGATGAAAGAGATGTACAAGGCATTCACAAATTCAGGAGCTTCCGAAGCTTCCGACGTAAGCAGCGTCTGGGTTACGATGAGTCCGCTCGTATGGGCGGCACCCCACAGAAGCATGACGGCAGTTACGAGAACGAGGGAGGTTACCCCCGAATCCAGCAGGAAATAAGCGATCGCAAGCACGAACGGCTGGACGAGCGTCGTTCGCAGCCTGTTCATTCCCAGCAGCTTCCCCGCGAGCAGATTGCCGGCTACGCCACCGACTCCAAAAACGACAAGCATGATACTGAGGATGCGTTCCTGCAGCCCCATTACTTGTCCTAGGAATTCCGCAGAATAGCTGTAGACGGCAAACATCGCGGCAAAAAGAAAAGTCGCGGCGCCAATACTTAACCATATGCGCAAAATGCTGAGCTGCTCCCTGTACTTAACTCTAGGCGCTGCGGATGTTTTGGGAAGGATGACCGCGATCCCGGCGGCAGCAATGCCATTAACAATGGCGCAAAAAAGAAAAGACGCCTCATATGAAAATTGATCCGCTATATACGTTGTTAAAGGAACTCCCAGCACCATTCCCATGCTGGTGCCGATAAAAGCTTTTGCGGAAGCGTTAGCTCTTTGTTCCTCCGGATACAGGGAAGCGACTGCGACAAAGGCAAAATGAAAAAAACACGGGATGAAACAATGCCGGAATCACGCGAAGCGCCAGCAAAACGTAGAAATGATCGGTAAATGCCGACAATGCGCTGCACCCTGCGAAAATAAGCAAGCACAGGACCAGAACCTGTTTGCGATTACGGTTGGAAAGAATCAGGACCATGAAAGGGCCGAACAGCGCAATGACAAAGGCGAAGGCGCCAACGAGCATGCCGGCCTGGGCCGTGCCGACGTGGAATCGTTCCATGATGGCGGGCAAAATGCCGACAGCGCCGAACTCGATGGTATACAAGCCGAATAACCCGAGTGCGATAAACCATATCGGCGTTGCCCGGACTGTATTCATTTCCGGACCCCGGCATAGACGGCTTCACAGAGCTCTTCAGTGAATAGGCCGGACATGCCTTCCAACGCCGTATTGGTAAACGCCGCAACGCTGAGTCCGAGCGCCGGGTCGACAAACCACGAATGCCCGTACGTGCCGCCCATACGCCACGTTCCCGGTGATTCCGGCGTGCTTGCAGCAGCGGCGTCCTTTAGCAGCGTAAAGCCAGGCCGAAGCCTCGCCCAGGCCAATAAGCCATCGGCAGCTCACCGATCTGATTGGTGGTCATCTCGCGGACGAGACGCTCCGGCAGCAGCGGGGCTCCGCCCTTCAGCAAGGCTTCCAGCAGCAGCATAAAATCGCCGGCACTGCCGACCATGCCAGCTCCGCCGGTAAGTCAATCCCGCCGTATGCGTCAACAGCTGCCGAATCGTAATCTCCGCGCAATCGCCATTGTTCAGACGCGGCCGAAACGTCGGCATCCAGCGGTGGACAGAATCCTCCAGTTGAAGGCGGCCTTGCGCTACAAGTACAAGGGCAGCCGTCGACACGATAGGCTTGGATACCGACGCGAGCCGGAACAACGCATCTTCCTGCATGGGTCGGTCCCGCTCACGATCGGCCAAACCGGCAGCGCGGCTGTAGACGGGCTCTCCGTCCAACGCCACTTTCACAACAGCACCGACCAGCCTTTTTTCGGCTATGGTTCGGTCGATGACTTCATCAATACGTTCCTTCAATGTAGGCAATGCTATTCATCCTCTCCTGTGTTGATTACTTTACTATCGTTAGTTTATTATATAAATATAGTGACTTGATTTACATAAGGCAATCATGTTATTTCATGCCTTGGACGAAGGAAATCATGGGAGTTTTAAGGGAAATCCTTAAATATAAAAGGTAGGGAACACGATGGACCACGTAGATAAGCAAATTCTTTTCCATCTTCAAGGTCAGGCGAGAATTTCGATGACGGAGCTGGGTAAGCAAGTAGGCTTGTCGCAGCCTGCGGTAACGGAAAGAGTAAAGCGTATGGAGGAAAAAGGGATCATCGAGGAATATCGGACGATGGTGTCACCGGAAAAAATCGGTAAGCACGCTGCCGCGTACATTCTGTTCCGTACGAGGGATTGTCATGCTTTTCTCGACTTTTGCCGCTCCTCGCCCGAAGTCGTCGAATGCCACCGCACAAGCGGAGAACATAACTACTTATTGAAAGTGATGGCCGATTCCACGCGCGCGCTTGAGGAGTTTGGAAACAAGTGCGATAAATACGGGACGTATACGATCCTCATCGTGATGTCATCGCCTATCGGTCCCAGACATCTTATTCCTTCGCTTGAGTGAAATGTAAAAAGGAACCCGATTTCAGATCGGATTCCCATGTGTAGAAAACCAAGCAGGGCGTCATACGGATCGCCTTCCATTCCCGGAACCTTGGCGAAGGCAGGCTCCGTTTTGATGCCTTGCTCTTTCAGTGCGCGGACTGATCTCCTAGCCATTACTGCAAATATGCCGAATTAATATAGAAGAACTCAAACTTGCTGTCGCTGAAATTGGCGAACGAAGCCTTCAATTTGTCGTTCGTATGGGCGCTGTATTGCATCGTTACGGTATCGTTAGCTACGACAAACATTACATGCGAGTAATCCAAAGCGCTGATAAATCCGCCGGCCGGCGTGGTAGCTTTCGTGGTTTTGTAGAAATATTTTTTGGTGCGGACCATGTAATCTTCCAAGCCGTTGCTAATATTGCGGCCTGTGTTCACCCAGGCAATCGACTCGGGCTTCCATGTGCTGTCCGTCGGAATCCCACCGGCATACATCGCTTGGGAAACATAGTTCGCGCAATCTACCCCGCCGCTCTCCGTATGAAACTTGTAGTTTTTATTCCACTTGCTTGTATCGTAGTAAGGCGAGCTAGTCACCGTAGACGTGTACCTGTTCGCATAATCTCTTGCCGCAATCCGGTTGTACGTAAAAGCGGCCTGAGGCTGGACTGCGCTTCGCACCGTGTAAGCCCGATTGGTCGTAACCGCTTCCATCAAATCCTTCTGCCCATGCTTCATCATCGTTTCCTCGGTTTCAGGAATGAAATGGGTCGCCGGAATCCAATCCATATAATTCAAAAATTCAAGCTTCGCGCTTTGGTTATCGATGACGCCGTTGACGACTTTGGCTGTGAGCCGGAACGAGTCGTTCTGCTCCGTTGCCGTGCCGATATATTCGCCGAGGTCTTTGAGCCGGTCGCTGATGACTTGCTCGGTTTCCATCGCGCTGATCGCGTTGGCTTGCTTTAATGCTGCGGATTGACTCTTCATTCCTTTAACGTAAGGAATTTCGTCGACCGACTTGGCTTTTAACGTTTTGCTTAAAGAAATATCGACTCTTGCCGTCAGAACATTGTCTTTCACCGAGTACTCGGAGATGTCGCTGTCGATGGTATTCAGCGTGTAGTAAGGCTTATAAGCTTGCCCGACAAAATCGACAACGAATTTTTGGGCGTCTTCCCGGACTTTCGCATCGCCCGCCTTCAGGGTCGTGTCATCGGCGAAAGCGACGGCCGAAGTTAAAGCAAACAACATGATCGCGCTTGCAGCTATTTTTTTACCGAACATCATTCATTCCTCCTCGGTTTGGATTGTCATCGGTGTGCGATCTGATCCCGCGCACAAGGCAACTATATAATAAAGGTCCCGCCCACAGAGGATTAGGAATGATCCTGCAAAAAAACGGCGTTATGACGCACGGAAGATGTCGAAAATTCGCTGGATTAAGAAATATTTGGAAATAAAAGGAGGATTTTTGCAGTTTTCCACCTAAATATTAGAGTGGATTTCATTCCATTTTTTAGGAGGGTTCTCGAATGAAGGCTCGTCATGTACTAGGTATTTTATCTTTGGCGGCACTGTTCGCGGTCAGCGTGCCATGGGCAAGCTATGCGGAGGAAGCGGCAAAGAACGGCGGCAGCCCAATAAGGCATGGAGCTCCAGCAATTGGACGCGGAAGCCAAGCTGACTAACGAACAGGCTTACGTCGTGCCCGACACCTTATTGGCAGCATTCGAAGAAGCATCGAAGCAGTATAAGGTCCCCCGCGATTTGCTCATAGCCATCGGCTGGACCGAATCGCGGCTAAGCAACCATGAAGGCCTTCCCAGTTTTGAAAACGGTTACGGAATGATGAACCTCGTTTCCAATCCGGTCAAGCAAACGCTGGAGAAAGCGTCACAGCTTTCCGGACTCGACGTCAATTTGCTGAAATCCGACGATAAGTCGAACATTATGGGAGCGGCCGCGCTTCTTGCCGATTTTCAAAAAACGGCCAACCCCGAATTCCGGGAATCGCCTAATCTGTCGGACTGGTCCAATGCCGTCAAAATGTATCTGGGCTCGGAAAATGACGAGCTGAACGTCTCTTATCTTCAGCAAGTGCTGGGCACTTCCAAGCTGTTTATTCCCTCGGGGAATAAGGTAACGATTAAAAACGAAATCGTCATTTCCGCGCTTGCCGGAAAGCCGGTGGTAAAGCCGATTTGGAAAGCGGCGCATCCTACCAATTATGCAACCGGAAACCGCGGCCGCGGAACCATTACGCATCTGGCGATCCACGTCATGCAGGGCACTTACGCCGGCTCCATCAGCTGGGCGCAGCAAAAGCATGACGGGCCTTCGGCCGCGCACTATTACGTAAGAAGCTCGGACGGAGAAATTACCCAGATGGTCAAAGATAAAGATATTGCCTATCACGCCCGCAGCGCGAATTCCTACACCATCGGGATCGAGCATGAAGGCTACGTTAGCGATCCGAAAAAATGGTTTACCTCGACCATGTACAACCAGTCGGCCAAGCTGGCGGCTCTCATGTGCTACACCTATGGAATTCCGGTCGATCGGAGTCACATCAAAGGGCATAGCGAGTACCCGAATCAGACCCATACCGACCCGGGGTCCGGTTGGGATTGGACGACCTATATGCGTTACGTGAAGGCCTGGTACGCCGAATACCAAAAATGAAACTAACATAGCACGATGGCTTCCGAGGAATAAAAGGCCGCCAAGCGCGATGCGCCGGCGGCCTTGTTTTCTTCCTATATTACAGCTTGTTGAACGTGTCGGTGAGCACCGGTACGATTTGCGATTTGCGGGAAACGACGCCTTTCAGCACGGCTTTGTTGTCGTCCAGCTTCACGTTGTACGCCTGCTCCACGGCATGCGCGGCGCGGCCGAGGGCCAAGCCGATCGAATCGTTGTTCAGGATGTCCGTCACGACGAAGAGGAACAGGTCCAGGTTTTTCTCCGCGATGATGCCGGAGAGCGCCGCTTCCAGCTCCGCTTGGCGGGACAGCACGTCGTTTGTGTCGACGGCGTTCACTTGGGCGATTTCCACTTTGTAGCTGCCCATTTGGAACTCTTTGGCGTCGAGCGTGATCAGTTGGGCGATCGTTTTGTCGCTCAGATCGGCGCCGGCTTTGAGCATCTCCAGACCGTAGGTATCGGCGTTCACGCTGGCGATTTCGGCCAGCTCGCGGGCAGCGGCTACGTCTTCCTCCGTGCAGGTAGGCGACTTGAACAGGAGTGAGTCGGAAATGATCGCGGACAGCATGAGACCGGCGATTTCTTTCGGAATGGCGACCCCGTTTTCTTTGTACAGCTTTTTCAGAATCGTCGCCGTGCAGCCGACCGGCTCGGCACGGTAGTAGAGCGGGCCGCTTGTCTCGAAGTTGGCGATGCGGTGGTGGTCGATGACCTCCAGCACGCGAACCTGATCGATGTCGGACGCGCTTTGCTGACGTTCGTTGTGGTCGACCAGAATGACGTTTTTCGCTTCATTCGCTACCGTCTCGACGAGGCGCGGCGCTTCCGCTTTGAAGTAGTCGAGCGCGTATTGGGTTTCCCCATTCACGCTGCCCAAGCGGACAGGCTCGACATTTTGGCCTAGCTGAGTTTTCAAATGCGCATACGCAATGGCGGAACAGATCGTATCGGTGTCTGGGTTCTTATGTCCGAAAATAAGTACTTTATCCATCCTTATTCTCCTTACTTGTTTTGTTTTGGCGAGAAAAGTATACCGTACATCCACATTCACAATCAAGATTTCCCACACAGATTATATCGCAAAACTAGCATTATTCCTATCCCTTTAATAGAATTTTTCTAAGGAGCTGCCTGCCGCAGCGCCGTCAGCCGCCCGGCTACGGCGTCCAGCCGGTCCTTGATTAAGATGGCGTCCGCATACGCGACAGGGATGCCGGCGAAGCCGTAATACACGCCCGCCAGCCCGCCGGCGATGGCGCCGATCGTGTCGCTGTCGCCGCCGAGATTGGCGGCCCGCTGCACGACGTCGGCGAAGCCGTCGCCCTGCTGCAAGCAGTGAAGCGCCCAGCGCAGCGTATCGACGACGAAGCCGGTCGGCTCGCAGTCCGGCGCTTCGACCAGCGCGGAAGCGTACGGCGTGCCCTGCGTTTCCGCCGCCATCGCCGGGCGCAGCTCTTCGCCGTTCAGCAGCCGCAGCGCGATGCGGTTGTACAAGCCGCACGCTTCGTTGCACAGCTCGTCACAATGCGTCATCTTCGACTGCATCCGCGACATGCGGTCTACCCGGTCCGGATCGGCATAGGCGAGCGCCACCGGCAGGCAGCGCATCAACGAGCCGTTGCCCCCGCTGCGGCCCAGATCCTGGTCGGCCAGGAAGGCCGCCTCGAACCAATGGCCGTCATACCGCGCGAACGCCCGGCGGATAATATTGCCGATATCCTTCGGATCGGAACGGTACCACGCCAGGAAGCGTTCCCCGATGCTCGCCATCGGGTCATCCGGGCGGTCGAGAATGCCCTCCGCCACGCAAAGCGTCATCATTGTGTCGTCCGTCACTTCCCCCGGTTCGAGATCCCATACGCCGCCACCGATAATGTCGGTCAAATAGCCGTACTTGCGGCGAATTTCCCCGGCGCTCATGAATTCGGTCGTCCCGCCGAGCGCATCGCCGACGGCAACGCCGTACAGCCCGCCCTTGATGCGGTCCGCCATACTTTTTCTCCCATCGCTCATCCCGATTTCCCCCTCTCTATAGTTCAGCCCACGGTGCGCCGAGGCTCGTATACTTGCGGTAGCGGCTCAGCACCCGCTTCACCTGTGCGATCCGTTCCTCCAGGCTGCCGTGCAGCGGGATGTAAGGCACGCGCCGCGCCGCCAGATCGGCGGCAATCTGCTTCTTGAACACGCGGCGCTGTACGTCGCCCGAACGGTCCCACGTGTCGTCGTACGGAATGTCGTCGCCGCACATGAAGACGAGATCGTAACGCGAAGCCGCCTGCGCCGCCAAGTCCCGAAGCCGCGGCAGCGCCATCCCGTGGTAATAGTGCGCGAACATGAACGTCGTGATCGCATTCGTATCGACGAACAGATACCCGTTCGCCTCCGGCAGCAGCTTTTCCTCCCTGGCCAGATGCCCCTCGGCAATCTCCACCAGCTGGTCCGGCGTCAGCCGCCGGTCCGTCTGATGCTGCGCCCAATACTCGCGCCCGTACTCCGGCATCCAGACCGTCCCGAACTCGCGGGCCAGCGCTTCGCACACAGTCGTTTTGCCGGTCGAAGGCGCGCCGAGGAAGACGACGGTCGTCACCAGGTCCCGGTAGACCAGCGGATGGACGAACGCGCGGTTCGCCAACGTGTCCCGCCGCACCGCCGTTCCCGATACCGGAAACGCCTCCCGGTTCGGGTCGACCTGCCGGTTCACGGCGTTCAGCGCTTCGCTCATATGCTCGCCGTACGGCTCGCTGGAATAAAAGTGCGTCACTCTTCGGCCCCCAAGCAGGCCGATCATATAATCCTCCTGCGCCTTCTTGATCTCCGGCGTATAGCCCGTTTCCGTCGGCCCGTCCCAAGCCTCGATCACCTCGACCTCGGGATACAGAGCGCGAATCCAGTCCGCCCGCACGATCAGCGGAATGTCCGTCGTTTCGGGACAATCGTAGATGACGGCGATCACGTGATCGGTCTCCGCAAGGGCCGTTTCGATCATATATTGGTGCCCCCGGTGCAGGGGCGCGAATTTGCCGAGCGTCAGCCCGACCGTTAACCGCTTGTCGCTCATAAGCTCACCCCCATGCGGCCCGCCCGCTGCGCCGCCCGGTATTCGCTGCGCCACTGGATAAGTCCGCTTGTCGCGATCCCAAGGAAAATAACGTACAGCGCAGCCAAGACGTACAGCTCTTTATACGCATACATCCCGATCGACAGCACGTCGACCACAATCCAGAAGTGCCAGTTTTCCAGCACCTTGTTCGACAGCAGCAACTGCGCGATAATGCTCAGCGTCGCAATGAACGCGTCCACATAAGGGATCGACGCATCCGTGAAACGGGCAAGCACGTAGCCCCAGCCTGCCGTCACGACGACGAGCAGCAGCGCCAGCCCTAAGCCGAGCTGCGGCGTCATCCGCCGCGTCGGCCGCACCTTCGCCTGACCGCGTTTGGTCAGCCAAACGATCCAGCCTTGAATGCTCAAGACGAAAAACACGACCTGCAGCGTCATATCAGCGTACAGCTTCGCATCGTAGAACATGACGAAAAAGCACGCTACGTTCACCAGCCCGACGGGAAAGCACCAAATGTTTTGCCGCGCCGTCAGCCATACGCTGAGCAGTCCGCTTGTAGTGGCCGCGATCTCCAGCGGCGTCGACGACGTGAAATAAGCGACCAGCAGCATGCAGGCGAGCAGCCCGACCATCGTATACCATCGATCCATAAATCTCATCCTCCCGATGTAGTTCTTTGTTGACAAATTCAATACTTTCAAAACGACTATATTGAAACTTAAAAAAATTAGCTGTACAACGACAGCTTCGGCAGATTGCCGGTAAAACGGTACAACTGTGCGGCGCGCTGCGAGTAACGGTTCGATTTCTTCGGCTCCCCGTTCGCGTCGCGAATCTCCTCCAATACTCCGCTGCGGCTCTGGGTCGACTTCATTTTGCGGATGAAATTCGCTTCCTCGAAGTCCGGCACCACCGTCCGGATGACCTGATACAGCTCGCCGAGCGTGAATTCGTCCGGCAGAAATTCTCCGGCAATCGGGGTGACCAGCATACTCTGTCTAACCCGCTCCAGCGCATCCGAGAGAATCCGCTTGTGGTCGAAGGCCAGCTCCAGCCGGGTCAGCGCCTCGGACACCGGGAACAGCGCCACCTCCGCCGCATCGTCAGCTGCGGCCCGCGCGGCTAAATATTTCTCATGCACCAGCGCGAAAAAAGCATGGGAGATAATCCATCCCCTTGGGTCCCGGCCCGGATCGCTGTAGACGTTGAAATATTCCATGTGAACGCCGTCCACGCCGGTCTCCTCCTGCAGCTCGCGCCTCGCGGTCTCGTACATCGACTCCGTCTCCCGGGAGAAGCCTCCGGGCAGCGCCCACATGCCTTCGTACGGCCATACCTTCCGCTTGATGAGCAGCACCTGCAGCTCCCGCTTCGGCAGCGATTTCGTCGCCGTCGGCTGCGGCTCGGACGTAATGGTGAAGATGACGATATCCGCAGGCGCCCCGTCCGGCGTCCGGTATTTGCTTGCCGTATAGTTCGAACCGTTTTCCATAGTCATGCCGCGGCTCCTCCTTTTATTTTCTGTTTCGATAATATCATTATGACATTTTTGATTCATTTGTCAAGACCGAACAAAAAAAACTGCCGCTCGCAAAGGAACGGCAGGAACCAAATCGGTAATCCGGTTATTCGATTGATCGCGATCCGTCAGGTCAAATCCATCGTCGGCAGCTCGCTCAAAGCCGTCTTCGTCATGTCTTGAACGTGCTGGCCGTTGGCGCGAACCAAAGTGTAATATTCGTAGTTTCGGATCACCGCGAAGTCGTCTTCCATCACGCCGGGATAGGCGCGGTTCACCGAGTAAACCTGGCTCCGGTAAGCCTGCAAAGCCCGCCCCTTGTGCAGACGATAGTCGCTGATATCGACCCGCGCCGTAATCGGGCACGTATCCTTCGGTCCCGAGTCCTGGCAGTGGTCATAATAATGAGGGATCGAGGTGTAATAAAAAGATGGCCGCCGCCCCTCCGGGTACTCCGCTTCCGCCAGCGCGACCGCCTTCTCCGTCGCTTGGGAAATCGCGATATGATCGGGATGCCCCGTTACCCCGTCCGGCGGGAACGTAAGAACCGCATCCGGCTTCAGCTCCGCAATGGTCGAGCGAATCCGCTCCGCCAGCGCTTCCGGATCGATCGACTTTAACTCGCCGTCCCGGTAACGGTACAGAATCAGCTCGGCAACGCCGAGTACGGAGCACGCGCTGCGCAGCTCCTCTTCCCGGTGCCGGGCCAGCTCTTCGCGGGTGGCGAATTGAAACTCGCCCGACTTCCCCTTGCATCCCGAGGTGGCACACGCCAGAACAACCTCGTGGCCGGTGCTGCTAAGCTTGGCGATCGTCCCTCCGGCTGCAAAGGATTCGTCGTCGGGATGGGCGAAAACGAATAACCATCTTTTCTTCATTCCCCTTCAGCCCCCTGTTGTTCGTATCGTACTACGCCTCTGTAGACATCTTCGTTTGCAAATAAGACAGCCCCATGGCCGTTACGCCGTAAATCGGCTCCTTCCGGGCCTCGTCCAGTTGAACCTGCGGAGCGTATGCTTTGATCTTATTCATCAGCAGCTCCCGGACGTGCCCTTCGTTCTGCAGCACGCCGCCCTGCAGTATCATTGTAAACGGTTTGTTTAGGAACGACAAGTGCCGTACCACCGCAGCGACGCCGATGAACAGCTCGTGGGCGGCCGCCTCGAGAATCCGCTGCGCTTCCCGGTCCCCGGCCGAAGCCGCTTGGCCGACCACACGGGACAGCTCGCTCAATTTCTCGACGGAGTAGTCCGGACCGTACATCCAGTTGAACAAGTCCTCTTCCTGGTCCATGCCCAAATGCGGCAGCACCCATTCCCCAAGCCGGGTGCCCGCCTCCCTGCCGTCATAGGCCTTGAGAATCGCCATGACCGCCTGCTTGCCGATCCAGTAGCCGCTGCCTTCGTCTCCGACGCGGTGGCCCCAGCCTCCCGCTCTGGCCGTCTGTCCCTCCTCGTTGATCCCGAAGATGATGGAGCCCGTGCCGGCAATGGCCAGAATCCCCGGCTGGCCGCCCGTGGCGCCGAGCAAGGCGGCGTAGCCGTCGTTTTCCACGATCAGATGTTGGACCCGAATCGGCAGCCGCTCCAGTACCTCCTGCACCAGTCCGGTAATCACGCGCCGGTCGTATTCCGTATCCAGCCCCGCCAGGGCGAACACGGCGCACTCCACTTCGATTTCCGCCTGCGGCAGGCCGTTATCGTCCTTTTGTCGCAAGTCCGAAATCGCTGCTTCAATACCGAACACCAGTTCTTGGATCACACCATCTTTCCCGATGCCCTGGTAATTGGACGAACCTCCCTTTCCTTGCCCGAGTACGTTGCCCTGCCGGTCCATGAAGACGACAAGGCATTTCGTCCCTCCGCCGTCAATCGCCAGCAGAGGGATGCTGCGTTTTGCCATCAGGAACCACTCCACTCCGTCATGACTTGGTCCAGATGCTCCATCGCCCGCTGAATTTTGCCTTGCGCTTGCCCCAGCCAATTCAGATGGGCTTGATGCTGAACCATTCGGAGGTCGACCATGCGGTTGATTTCCTTCGGACTCGGTCCTCCCGGCAGCGAGCGGATTTCCACAAAATGCACAGGATCGAGCGCCTGGCTCAGCGTTTCTCCGGTAAGCGACGTATCCCGCCCGATGTGGCGGCGCGCGCTTTCGTTGACGATGGACAGCGTAATTTCGTTGGCCGCCAGACCTTGGGCCAAGGACAGCTTAACGACATCGCTGACAATATGATGGGCTTTTCTGAACGACAAGCCGTCCGTCCGCACCAGCGTGTCCGCCAGCTCGGTCACCGTGGCGAAGCTTCCCTTCGTCCGTTCGCGCAGCACCTCTTTGTTCACTTCCATCGTACCGACGACGGCGGCGAACAACCGGTACATTTTGTCCATAATATCTAGGCTTCTCCAGGCATAAGGCTGCATATCGTCCTCGGTGTCCACAATGTCGCCGAACGGCGTATTGTGAATCATCGACAGCACCGTGTTCGTATTGCCTACGCAGCTCGACAGCAACGCGCGCATGTGCTCGAACGAGACGGGATTGCGCTTCTGCGGCATGATCGAGCTGATCTGCACGTATGGAGCCGCCACCTTCAGCGCGCCGAACTCCTGCGTGCACCACAGCAGCATGTCTTGCACGACCCGGCCCAGGTTGATCGCCGCCAATTGCACGGCCGTCGCCACTTCGCCCAAGTAATCGGCCCCGCCGATCGCGTCGTACGAATTGTCGATCAGCTCGTCGAAGGCAAGCAGCTCCATCATATGCTCCCGGCTGATCGCAAAGCCCGACGTCGTCAGCGCCGCCGCCCCCATGCTGCTCCGGTTGCAGTTTGCATAAGACGCCATGATCCGGCGGATATCCCGATTGAGCGAATCGACGACCGCCATAAAATAATGCGCAAGCGTCGTCGGCTGAGCCTGCTGCGTATGCGTGTAGCCGATCATCAGCGTATCGGCGTGGTCTCTGGCGAACAGCAGCAACTGTTCATTGAGCTTCAGCGCGGAAGTCAGCGTCACGATCAGCTTCTCCCGCAGCACCATCCGGTAGATGGAAATCCCCATGTCGTTGCGGCTCCGCGCCAGATGCAAATTGCCGGCGATATCGCCCGCATGCTCCAGCATTTGATGCTCGACCTGAAAGAACAAATCCTCGAACTGCCCTGTGTAGCTCGCTTGGCGGAGCTCCTCCGGGTCGATCGACCGGATCGCTTTGGCGATCTGCTTCGCTTCATCCGTGGTCACCAGCTTTTGCTTCTCCAACATGATCAGATGAGCCTTGTTGATGGCCATCATCGGGCCCAGCAAATGAGTCTTGGCTTCGTTAAAAGCCGGCTCCAGCACAACCTCCGTATACGTTTTTCCGGGAAACGTCGTCCCTTCGGTCTCCATCCATTGTTCGCGATATCCCATAGCGTTACTTGGCCTCCCCATTGTTTCCTGTTCTCATATCCAGCCATTCTTTAATGAGCAAGTTCATATTGCGGCTTGCTTCTTCTACGATACTCTGTCCCGCCTCCAAGGAGCACTGCCGGATCCGGCCCGTATAGCCGTCCCAGCCTTGGGGGGTTCCTTCCACCAAGACGTAAGGCAAAGGAGATAAAGGAGGACATGAATCTAATTCCAAGTCCGATTCCTGCACGATCACCATGTCCGGGCGAAACGCCTTCACGGCCGACATCTCGTACGGACCGCCGTGCCCTCTTCCCGCCATCCCTTGGAACAGCCCTAACCGCTGCGTAAAATCAACGGTCGCCATCTGCCACCAGTTGATCAGTAGAAAGCTGGCGTCGGGGTAGCTGCCGGTCACCGCCTCGGCGACGGTCCGGGAAGGGCCCATATTGGCGTCGTGGGCGTTCAGCAGCACGATATTGCGGATGCCGAGCCGGCAGATCCCTTCCACCACATCGGTGAGATAGTCGATAAAAATCGAGGGCCGGACCGATATCGTTCCGGGATAATGCTGCGTTTTGCCCGGGCAGGCCGAGTACGGTACCGTCGGATAGATCAAAGGATGCAGCGAGGCATCGATCCGTTCGGCGAAGCCGTCCGCCAAGATCGTATCGGTCCCGAGTGGGGAATGCGGACCGTGGTATTCCACCGAACCCAGAGGGACGACGGCGAATTGCGCGCGCTCCGTCACTTGACCGATCTCCCGCCCGTGAACTCCGATTACATTCATATGCTCCTTAAACCTCCGCTTCTTCATCGTATGGGGGAGGACCCCGAAGGGTCCCCGCCCACTGCTGTAATGTTTGCTTCGCGACGACAATAACGTGCGATTATTGCTTCTGACTAATCATATTCACAAACATGCGGATCGAGCCCGGAACCAAAGCCGGAATCTCGCGGTACCACACTAACGAGCTGTAAGTATATACCCCTTTGCCGTAATGCGCCGTGAGGAATGTGCCGGTAAACTCCTTCTCGCCCGGGTCCCCGTTCGAGATGAGCGCCGTATACTCCTTGCCCCATTCCGACGGATTGTAAGCGGAGCGGTCTTGAATCCAGTTGCTCCAATCCTGATCCGTAATCTTGTTCGGCGAATTGAACATCGGATGATCCGGAGCAAGCATCGTGACTTTGGAATTCTCGTCCGTTACACGCCACTGGATGAGCGGAGCGCCGATTTTGATCGGGTACGGAGCAAGCTCCGGCGACCATTTGTCTTCCGGCTTATGATATTGGACGACGAGATTGCCGCCATTTTGAACGTAGCTCAGCAAGCGCTGGTTGCTCGGAATCAATTCCGGACGGAACGCGTAAGCGCGAATGCCCAGCACGATCGTGTCATATTGGGAAAGATCCCCGTATTGGATATCCTTCGCTTCCAGCTTCACGACATCGACGCCCACTTGACGCAAGTATTGATCGATGTTGTCGAAGCCGCTGGAAACGTAGCCTACCTTCAATTTGTCCGGAACCTTCAGGTCGAAGGCCTGGATTTTGAGCTCGGCCGGCTGCACCATGTACGTCTTGCCGATATGCGGATACTCGATGACCTGCGCGCCCTGCGTGCTCTGCACTTCGCCGTTCTTCGCGACGGCCGTCACGGTGAATTTACCCGGAACGACGTTCGAAGCGGCCTTGACCGTGAACGCGACGGACTTCGTTTCGCCTTTTGTCGCAAAGCTCAGCTCTTCGGCTGCCGGCTCCGCCGTCCAGCCTTCCGGCACGTTCAGCGACACCGTAGCTTTGGAAGCGCCCGGCGTATAGTTGCGCACGGTGACCTTCACCGGAATCGGCTCTTGCGATTTGAGCGTATTCAGAATCGTTGCGCTCGGGCTGAGCGACATCGAATACGGAGGCAGCACGGCTACGGCGTTCTGTGGCGTAACCTTCAGCGTCGTTGCCGTATCGTACGCCTGGTATTCGACCTTCGCGTTGAACACCGAAGGATCGTAAGGCTTGAACAGCGGTGCGTCCGCCGGAATCGTCACCTCGAAGGTCGCCGATGCCGTCTCGTTGTAGCCTAATTGATCGAAGCTCGTCGCTCCGGCCGGCTTCGCCGTCCAGCCTGCAGGCACGTTCAGGCTCAAGTTGATTTGGTTCAATTTCACGGAACCGCCGTTGAAGGCCGACACGGTGACCTTCGTCGTCTGACCGGCAACCAGCTCGCTTGCGGCCGGCTTAACCTTCGCCACGACGGACGCCGATTCCATGCTCGCTTTATTCAACTGCTCTTCTTTGACATGAAGACGGTGGAGCAGATCCTCCTTGGTCGCCGCCTCCAAGCCGGATGCTTTGACGTCGGCCAGCGCCGTTTGGACGTCCGCCTTCATTTCATGGACTTCCTTCAGCACCTTGGCAAAGCTCGGGTAAGCGGCAACGACTTCATCCGCATCCTTTTGCAGATCGCGCAGGTGCTTGACGATCTTGTTGTCTTTGCCCTTCGCGTCGATTTCTTTTGCCAAATCCTCGAAGGTAAAGGCGATGCCGTCGAAGAAGTCTTTTTCTTTGTCCGCCGATTTCACCGTGCTCAGATCCAGCTTGTAGTAATTGCTGAACAAATCGCCCTGTACGGGACCTTCGTCATATACCTTCCCCATGCCCTGGCTCTTATGCATGAAGCGGGATTCTTCCCCGAGCTGGAGATAAGACGCCCCGTAGATTTCGTTGTAATCCCCGATTGGCGCATTCACGGTGTAATCCTTGGAATTGGCTGGCAGATACAGCTTCTTGATCTGCCAAGGCTGAAGCCCTTGTTTCAGATGTTCAGGGAAAATCTCCGGATTCGCCGCATCTTTGAACGCCCGAACGGTGAGGACGTTGATCGTTCTGTGATGCCCGTGCGTGGAGGCTTCATTCAAAAACGAAGGAATGATCACATCCGGACGCAGCTCGCGAATTTTGCGGATCAATCGTTCGTAAGCGACCGAGTCGCCCCATTTCTCCAGCGTTTCCTCTACGCTCTTGGAAAAGCCGAAATCGTAGATCGGATCGTCCAACTGCTCGCCCAGCATGCCCAACGTCACATTGGTGATTTTGGACGCTTCCTGCAGCTCGCGGGTCCGAATGATGCCGAGGGCTTGCCCCAGCTCGCTCCCGATTTCGTTCTGTCCCCCTTCTCCCCGGACAGCGATCACGCTGGAGGTGTTAACCCCTCTACCCAGGGAAAGATACGCCAAGGTCGCGCTGTGTTCATCGTCCGGGTGAGCCCCTGTGTTCATCGCGCTGGCAATCGTGGTCAGCGGTTTAATCGACTTCCACAAGTCGACGACGCCCCGGTCCGCATATGCGGGCTGAGCTTGAGCAGGCAGCAGCATGCCGCCCGCCAGTACGGCGCTCATGACAATGGAACAAAACTTTGAGGTCGACTTACCCTTGATCATCTAACTCCTCCTCTGATGGTGGAATGTTCCTCAGCCGGAAATGGCCATTTTCCCGCTGTATATCATAACGTGGATGATGAACTTTGAAGTCCGATGAATCATAGACGCTGCGTGAGTGGTGAGTATCCGGGGACAAAGGCGACCGCTTGCGCTTCTCCAGAACGATTCCGCTCCCTCCGCTTCTTATTCACCGGACTTTCAAGTGTTCCCCACGAGATGACCGTCATTTACACGGCCGTGCTGTCGCCCGTCATTTTGCGCGAAACGAACAGCACGATGATGATCAAAGTAATTTGCAGCACGCCGTATGCGCACGCCGTACCGAATTCAAACGAATACATCCGCTGGAAAATCTCCACGGAAAGCGGCGTGCTTCTCGCGGTGAAGAGCAGAATGGAGGAAACGAATTCCCCGATGCCCTGCACGAACGCGAGCAGCGTGCCCGCCAGTATCCCGCTCAGCGCCATCGGAAAGACGACCCGCCTGAAGCTGTACCACCAGGTGGCGCCCAGGTTGCGCGCCGCCTCCTCGACCGAGGCGTCCATCTGGACCAGCGTCGCCGACGTGGAGCGAAACACAAGCGGCAAATGGCGGACAAAATACGCCAAAGGCAAGATCCAGAAGCTGCCGATCAGCACCTGATTGAAGCTGAATATGGTCGGCTCGCTGAAGGCAGCGATCAGGTTGACCGCGACGACCGTTCCCGGCAGCGCCCACGGAAGCATGATCAGCACGTCCAGCAGCGTTTTGCCTTTGAACTTCAAGCGGACCATCGCATAGGCGGCCGCCACGCCGAATATAATGTTGCCGATCGTCGCCACGAAGCTCATCTGGAAGCTGTTCGCAATCGGCCGCCACGTTTTGCTGTCCGTAAACAGCTTCACATAGTGCTTCGCCGTATATTCCGGAGGAAGAATCTGCGTCGTCCACGTGCCGTCCGTCGAGAACGAGATCAAGACCAGCACGAGAATCGGAAGCAGCAGGATGATGACGCCGATGATCGACAGGATCATCGCGATATATTTGCCCACGACGCTTTTCACTTCCGTGCGGTGCACGCTGACGCCTTTGCTCATGTTCTGGTAATTGCGCAGCCCTTGGTACCAGCGCATCACGAGCAGGAACAGAATGGACACAACCGACAGGATCGTCGACTGCGCCGCAGCCATATCCAGATTGCCGTTCGTCCGGGACAAATAAATCTGCATCGTCATCGTCCGCTCGATCCCGAAGATAAGCGGAGCCGTATAGGACGCCATCGCGATCATGAAAACGAGCAGCGAAGAAGCGACCAGCGCCGGCGTCAGCATCGGCAGAATGACGCGCCGCCATATATAGAGCCGTCCTGCACCGAGACTCGCCGCCGCCTCTTCCAGCGACGGATCGAGACCGCGGATCGCCGAGGAAGCCGTCATGTAAAAGTACGTGTACATCGTGAACGTATGCACCACAAGCACACCCCAAATGCCCTTTAAGGAAAACGGCACCTGATCGAGATGAAGCAGCGCTTTGAGCGCCCTTGGGATAATGCCGCTTTCGCCGTACAGGAACGTAAACGACAGCACGCCGACAAGAGGCGGCAGAGCCATCGGCACGAGCACGAGGACGGCCAAAATTTTCCGGCCGGGGAACTCGTAGCGCTCCAGCAGGAACGCCATGGCGACGCCGACGATCGCGCAGGTGATGACGCTTAAGACGGAAATATAAATGCTGGTCCAGAGCGCCTCCAAGTTGGACGTATGCTCCAGGCTGAAAAACTTGGCATAGTTTTTCAGCGACATCTGATCCTCTACCTGGATACTTTGCACGAACGTCTGGAACAACGGGTACACGACATAAGCCAGGAGCACCAAAAACAGAGGCGCGACCAGGACATAGACGAAATAAGGCGAGTGCGTGAAGGAGCCCAGCTTGGATGAACTTGTTCCCGGTTTAGATCTCATCGATTCATCCCCTCGCTATCCCAAGAAATAGATGCTTTCTTTTGGAATGAACAGGGAGATCTCTTCCCCGCGTCCGCGCACCCGGTGCCCTTGATTGACGAACATCGCTTTCAATTGCTGGCCCGCCACCTGCGATACGTAGTTCACGCTGACTCCCGTAAATTCGGAGATGACCACGTTTCCTTTGACCACATTGTCCTGCTGCTCCCCTTGCAGCGCTTCGCGGACCGCTTCCGGACGGATGGACATCGTCACGCTCTTGCCCGCTTCCAGCTTGCAGTCCGGCGAAGCGTTGGCGGTCAAGCCTCTCAGGCTAAGGCCCGGAGCGAAACGTACAACCGCTTCGTTGCCCTCGAGTCGTTCCACGGTTCCCTCCCACAGATTGGACTCCCCGATAAAGGAAGCGACAAACCGGTTGACCGGGCGGTTATATATTTCTTCTGGACTTCCGATCTGCTGGACGACCCCGCCCTGCATGACCATAATCCGGTCGGACATCGCCATCGCCTCGGCCTGATCGTGCGTGACGTAGATCGTCGTAATTCCCAGCTCCAGTTGAAGTCTCTTGATTTCGATTCTCGTTTCTTCTCTGAGCTTCGCATCGAGATTCGATAACGGCTCATCCAAGAGCAAAATTTGCGGCTCGATGACCAGCGCGCGAGCCAAGGCAACCCGCTGCTGCTGACCGCCGGACAGTTGATCGATTCGGCGGTTGCCGTAGCCTTCCAAGTGAACCTGCTTCTGTGCGCGTTCGACGCGCTGAACGATTTCGGATTTCGGAACCTTTCTTACTTGCAGACCGAACGCGATATTCTCAAACACCGTCATGTGCGGAAACAAAGCATAGTTTTGGAACACCATTCCCGTGTTTCTTTTGTTTGGGGGAAGGTTCGTGACATCCTGATCGCCGAATACGATACGGCCTTCGCTCGGATAGTAAAACCCTGCGATCATCCGCAGCGTCGTTGTTTTGCCGCAGCCGCTCGGCCCGAGAAAGGTGAAGAACTCCCCCGGTTGAATCCGAATATTGACATCTGTAACTCCCTTGACATTTCCGAATTGTTTGCTTACGTGATCCAGTATGACCTCTATCAAGCAGGTTTCCTCCTTTGGTAAAATGATCAGGCGGAGGAGTTCCTCCGCCCGAATGCATTATTTGGAACCTTTCCCTTTGATGTTCTCATCCCAATGCTGCATCCATTCTTTCTCTTTTTGCGCCATGACGGCCCAATCGATATTCAACGGTTTCAGCTCCAGCCCTTTTAACCATGCCGGAAGCGTATCTTTGTTGATGTCTGTACGCGTCGGAATTTGGTACAGCTTCTCTGCCAGCTCGACGCGCAGCTTGGAATCGAAGAGGAACTCGTAAAATTTCTTCGCCGCTTCCATGTTTTTCGCGCCTTTGACCACCCCGACGCCGTCAACGAGAATCGGCGCTCCGCTCGCAGGGTAAATGAAGTCGAACGGCTGCTTTTGCAGCTCCTTCTGGATCATGATATCCTGCAGGTTCCACAGCGACAGCGTGCCTTCCTCGCGCGCCAGCTTCAGGTACAGGTTGGTCGGATCTTGGGCGTATTCCTTCGTGTTGGCGTCAAGCTTTTTCAGCCAGTCGTATCCTTTTTTCGGATCGTTCGCGTCTTGACGGTAAATCAGGGAAGAATAAATCGTTCTCATCGTTCCGGAAGCGAGCACGCCGCGAATGATGATTTTGCCCTTATACTTGGCATCGAGCAGGTCGTCCCAATCTTTGGGAGCGTCTTCTTTTTTCAGCGCTTTGGAGTTGTACATGATGACTTCCGGCAGCAGCATTTCGCCGTACCAGCGGTCTTGGCTGTCTTTGTACATCGCCGGGATTTTGTCGGCGAAGCTCGGCTTGACGCTTTCGAGCAGCCCTTCGTTCGCCGCCGTCATCAGCGCCGATTGCGTGCCGCCCCACCAGAAATCCGCTTGCGGGTTCGCCTTCTCCCCGCGCACGCGCTCCAGCACCTGCTGCGCCCCCATGGTAAGAACCTCGACGTCCATCCCCGGGTTTTGCTCTTTAAATTTGGGGATAATTTCTTCGACGACGTTTTTGTCCCTGGCCGTATAAATGACCAGCTTCTGCTTCTCACCAGGCTTCGAGGCGTCGGATGACTTGTCTCCCGGCTTTTGACCGCCGTCGGAAGCGCTTCCTCCGCAGGCCGTAACCGTCAGCATCGCCATGCTGAGCACGGCCCCCGTTAACCAAGTCGTTGCTTTTTTCTTTGTCATGTTTTGACCTCCTGTGCTTTATGCGAAATTGTAAGCGTCTTCACTTGAGTCAAACGGCATCGGAAGCGATTACCGCTACCGCTGCAGCTTGGAAGTGGACGGAAAAGCCTCCAGCGCGCAATGAATGGCTCCGATAAGTCCCGCCTGATCGCCGAGCGAGGCCATCTCGATTCGGGGAACGGAAGGAACCCAGTCGGTTAACCATTGTTGTATTTTATGAACCCCTTCGTCCCCGATATGCAGCATTTCTCCGCTGAGGATCAGAAGCGCCGGGTCCATCACGCTCGTTAGATTGGCGATGCCGTAGGTCCAGTGCCGGCAGATGTCGTCGAGAAGCATCTGCGCCGCTTCGACCCCGCTTTTCGCTTGATCGACGATTTGCTTTACGATGCTCGTTTCCTCGTCTATCGAAGGGAGGACGGCTTTGGCCTTCTCGCGAATGGCCCGCACGGAATAGTTGCGCTCGAATACGCCGTATTCTCCCTTGGTCTGGTTTCCGACCGGACCGATCACCATATAGCCGATTTCCCCGCTCGCCTCTTTGGCTCCGCGGTATAACTGCCCGTCGATCATAATGCCTGCGCCGATCCCTGTTCCTGCATACATATACACCAGATTGGAATGCCCGACGCCGATGCCCTTGTGAAATTCGCCGAGCGTCATCAAGTTAACGTCATTCTCGATGACCACAGGCAGCCCCAAGGCCGCTTCGATCTCCTTCCGCACGGGCAGCCCCATCCATCCCGTACTGGGGGCGTAGCTGACCGTACCTTCGCTTCGCTGGGTAATCCCCGGCAAGCCGAGCCCCATGCCAAGCAGCCTTGCTTTATCGAATCCGCTTTCATTCAGCAGCGCCGCAAGCCCTTGCTCGATGCTCTGAATGGCCGTCTCTCCGTTCATCGGATGCGGCAGGCACGTTGTACGCTGAACCAGCAGCTCCCCCTTCAGGTTGGCGATGGCCAGCTGCAGGGTACTGCCTTCGAATACCGCGCCGATGACGCCGTAAGCTTGAAAGTTATATTCCAGAAGGATGGGCTTCCTGCCGCCCTTCGATTCTCCGAACCCGACTTCGCTGATCAAGCCTTCCAGGATCATCTCGTCCACCAAGGCCGATACGCACGGACGGCTGAGCTCCGTTAATTTCGCCAAATCGGCTCTCGATACCCGGGGGTTTTCTCTCAATTGATGAAGAATGCCTTCGCGATTAATGTGCTTCACCAGCTTGGCGTTTCCCGTTTGGCCTCTGCCAATCAATATGCTGTCCCCCCTTTCCGATTAAGTTAGTTAAAATGACTAACAAAGTTTTCTTGTCATCATTTTATTGTATTCGCTTACAAATTGTCAACTACAAATTTCTACATCTTTCTACATCTTTTCGTCATTACAGAAGCCGTCGCGGTAACTGGTTTTTATTGCTCTGCGGGCGATTTTCCGGATTTTCGGAGAGACCGGCAGCACCGTATTGAGCCCCTCTCCCCCACCATTGCTGCAAGCCATGCAAACCTCACATAGGTAGTGCTACAAGGAAATTTTTTTCAAAAATTTTCAATTTGGTGTAAAACGCCACAGAAATCCTGAACATGATTCGTTATGATAGATATCGGTAAGCGATGATCTCGAATCTGTATCTGGGCACTTGGATTCGACGGAGCTAGTAGTGCAACCGGACCACCTTTCAGTTGGAAGGTGTTTTTTGCCGTTCCAACAGAAACTGATGGAGGTGGTAAAGAGGTAATGGCAAAGAAAAAGATCAGTACGCTGCTCGTTGCTCTATTGATCATGATGCAGTGGCTGTATGCATTCGGCTTAACGCCGCAAGTCAACGCAGCCCCGATTTCCAGCAACATTATCGATAGCGTAACGATGGCGGTGTACGACAAGTCCGGGAACGTGGTAACGGATGACGTTTACGAGCCGGGCTCGAAGGTGAAATTGGACTACACTTGGTCCCTGCCTAACGGCCACGGTTACAAGAACGGAGATACCTACACGTTCAAGCTTCCGGAGCAATTCAAGCTTTACAACGATATCCCTGACCAGCCGCTTATTTCAGGCGGCGAAGCGATTGGGAAATTCAAGGTCTACAAGGACAGCCACGAGGTTGTCATGACCTTGGAGGCGATCGAAAACCTGGCGGATGTCAAAGGGACTTTGACTTTCCAGACGGCGTTCGATATGCAGGTGATTAACGGCAGCACGACGCAGATTATTAAAATTCCGGTGAAAGGCGGCGAGCAGGTCTTTACGCTGCACTTTAAGCCGAATGTAACTTCGACCATCGGGAAAAGCGGCGTGCCGAAAGGCTACAATGCGAAAAGCATCGACTGGACGGTCGATGTGAACAAAGAGCTGGCCGCTGTGCAAAACGCGGTCGTAACCGATCCGATTCCAGCCGGGCTGGGTGTTCCGGTCACCGTCGCCGTATACGAGCTAAGCGTAAGCTTGGACGGCAAGGTCGTTCAGGGTGCGCCGGTGGACGTCAGCAAGTACAGCATGAGCACGAACGGTAATGTATTGAAGCTCAGCTTTAATGAAAGTCCGATTCGGACGGCATACCGTATTCAGTACACGACGCCGGTTACCAGCGAGGACCAGACTTCCTTCGTGAACAAGGCGACATTTGAAGGAAGCAACAAGCAGCCGGCCAGCGCTACGGCTACCGTTACGGTACAGCGCGGCACGGCTCTGGACAAAACGTCGACGAAATACGATCCCAATACGCAAACGATCGATTGGGAAATCAAGTACAATTACAACGAGAAGACGATCAGTCAGGCCAACGCTTTCTTGACGGATTTGTTCAACGATACGCAGGATTTGGTAGCGGGCTCCCTCCATGTCTATCAAGTGACGATCGACTCGAAGGGAAGCGAGATCCTCGGAGCTGAGCTGCCTGCAGCAAGCTACAAGGTAACCCCGGAGACTGCGACCAAAAGCAACGGCTTTAAACTGCAGTTCCTGCAGGACATCTCGTCCGCTTACAAAATCAAATATCAAACGAAAGCCAATCATCGCGTGTTCGACGGCACGAAGATCACGAACAAGGTAACTTCCGGCAGCGGAGACAGCGATACGGCTACGCGCGACATCAACCAGGTGATTATTACCAAGGGCGTCAAGGCCGTAGACTACAATGCCAAAACGGCAGCCTGGAGCATTACGCTAAACAAGGACAACGAGCCGATGACCAACGTGGTCGTGACGGACAGCTTCCCTAACAAGGGTATGCGTCTCATCCCGGGATCGCTGACTGTTCATGAAGGCAACAAGCCGATGGACGCGGCGGATTACACCGTGGACGCTTCCGTAGCGGCGGATCAAGGCTTTAAAATTACGTTTAACCGGGCGTTGTACGGACAGGTGACGATTTCTTACACCACCGAGTTCAACATGGATTGGCTCAGCAATAACGCGTCCAATTTCCTGAACAAAGCTTCGGTCGCATGGGTCGACAGCAATTCCAAGGCGCAGACGAAGACGGCATCCGCCACGTTCGATCCAAGGAACGAAGTGAAAAACAACGGGTTTAAGAACGGTACCTATGACGCTACCCTGAAACAAATTACGTGGACGGTCGGCGTGAACTACAACGGCAAGACGCTTGCCGGGGCAGTCGTTCAAGATACGCTCGAGTCCGGCCAGAAGCTGATCGACAATTCGCTTTCCGTATACAACATGAACATCGCGGCCAACGGCAATCCGTCGCAGGGAACCGTTGTCGACAGCACGTATTACAACTATACGGTCGGTAAGGACAATAAGCTGACCGTGACTTTCCTGAAGCCTATTTCGGCTCCATACTACATTGTCTTTAAGACAAGTCTTGAAGGAAAGCTGATTGACAATAAAGTAAACAACACGGCAAACGTATTCGATGGAACAACACCGGTATCGAAAAATTTGACGGCTTCCGTCAATATTCCTAACGGCGGCGAATACTTGAACAAGAGCGGCGTACAAAACGGCGACAAAATCAATTGGACGATTCTCATTAACCGCGGACAATCCACGGTAACCAATGCAAAAATCGTCGATACGCCATCCGAGAACCAGCTTTTGCTGCCAGGTACGTTCAAATTGTTTACGACCAAAGTAGACGCGGGCGGTACGGTTTCCAAGGGAGCTGAACTGGTCAAGGACGCAGATTATTCGCTGGTACTCAAGACGGACGACGACGGGAAGCAAAGCTTCGAATTAAGCTTCCTGAAAACACTGTCTACCGCAGCGATTTTGGAATATCAATCTTTAATCGTTGCGAAAGATCAGGATAAGGTCTCCAACAAAATCGAATTTACAGGCACGAATGAAATTAAGGTAACCAAGGATACATCCACCAGCATCGTCGTTGGAGTCAGCAGCGGCTCCGGTACGATCGGCGGGGTCAGAGGCTCGCTTACCGTCGTGAAAGTGGACGCAGCGGACAATAAGACTCGTCTTGGCGGGGCAACCTTCGAGCTTTACCGGAAATCCGGCTCGGATAAGGTTCTTGTCGGCACGCTGACAACCGATGCAAGCGGAACAGCCATCTTCAAAAAATTGCTCGCAGGAGATTATTTCGTGAAGGAAACGGCGGCTCCGGACGGCTATGTGCTCGATGCCAAAGAGTATCCGGTTTCGATTAATAGCGCAGACGGCTTTCAATTAACCGTCGCCAACACCAAGTCTGCTACACCTCCGGTAATCAAAGGCTCGCTGACGGTGAAAAAGGTAGATTCGGCGCAAAACGAGCTGCTGCTCGGCGGCGCAACCTTCGAGCTGTATGAGAAGAAAGGCGCAAGCTTGACGCTGATCGGCACGAAAACGACGGATGCGAGCGGAACGATTTCCTTCGATAAGCTGCCCGTAGGAGACTACGTGGTGAAGGAAACATCGGCTCCGGACGGCTATGTGCTTGATTCGAAAGAGCGTCCGGTCTCGATCCAAAACACTGACAATGTGAAGCTGACCGTCACAAACGATAAGGTCACGCCTAAGCCGCCAATTCCGCCGATCATTCAAGGCTCGCTGACGGTGAAAAAGGTAGATTCGGCGCAAAACGAGCTGCTGCTCAGCGGCGCGACCTTCGAGCTGTACGAGAAAAAAGGCGCAAGCTTGACGCTCGTCAGCACGAAAACGACGGATGCGAGCGGAACAGTCGTATTCGATAAACTGCCCGCAGGAGATTACGTCGTGAAGGAAACGGCGGCTCCGACAGGCTATGTGCTCGATTCCAAAGAGCATCCGGTCTCGATTCAAACGATTGACAACGTGACGCTTACGATCACCAACAATAAGGTTACCACGACTAATCCGCCGACAACGCCGACAGTTCAAGGCTCGTTGACGGTGAAAAAGGTAGACTCGGCGCAAAACGAGCTGCTGCTCAGCGGCGCGACCTTCGAGCTCTATGAGAAGAAAGGCGACAGCTTGACGCTCATCGGCACGAAAACGACGGATGCGAGCGGAACAGTCGTGTTCGATAAGCTGCCTACAGGCGATTACGTCGTGAAGGAAACGGCGGCTCCGACAGGCTATGTGCTCGATTCCAAGGAGCATCCGATTTCGATTCAAACCCCGGACGGGCATACGTTAACGATAACTAACGCGAAATCGTCGTCTTCGTCCGATTCTTCGGATTCGTCAGGTTCGTCGGGTTCTACATCACCGACAACACCAACAACACCAACAACGCCGACGACAAACACATCGACAACAACGCCGAATAATCCGGCACCCGGGGGAGCTCAACCGGACGGTAATAAACCGAACGACCAGGAAACGATCGATAGCAATACCAAGGTTCCGCTTGGCCCGCCGACGGTTGACCGGCCGCAAAATGGGGATAAAACGACCCCGCCGGAACTTCCGAAAAATCCGGAAAAACCGGACGGTAACGAAACGATCGATCTTGTGAATCGGGAAGTGCCGCTGGGTAACCCGCCGAGCGACAAAACCAAAAAAGAAACACTGCCGAAAACGGGAGAATCCAGCCCTGTTTACATCCAACTGGCTGGTGCTGCCTTGATCCTTCTTGGATTTATGCTGCGTCGTAAATTTATCAAGAACACCTAATAAACTCATCCTAACGCGCGCCTCTTCCGGTGCGCGTTAGGCCGCTTGATAGGACGAAGGAGGGAGCTTGGATGATCAAAAGAACGCTGCCGATCCTGTGTATTTTTCTGGGAATCGCGATTTTTCTGTACCCTACGATCATGGATCGGTATGAGATCTACCGGCAGCAGCAAATGATGGATCAGTGGACGGAAACCTTGAAGCGTATCGATCAAGCGACCGAAACCGCAGTTCCAAAGCAGAATACGCTGAATCCCGTTCCGGTATCGGCAGTCGTTGCTCCCGATCCCGCTCCTGCAGTCGAAACGCCTGCGGACAGTCAGCCGCAGCCTTCGAATGCTGACCCGGACCCTTTGCAGGGAAAGCCCATCGAGGGAATTTTAATCATCGACAAGATTAAACTGAAGCTGCCGATTATAACGGACGCAACCGTAAACAATCTGAAGCTTTCCGTCGCAAGCATCGCAGGTATCGGAAAGGCCGGCGCCGTAGGGAATTATGCCATTGCCGGACATCGCAACTTCACGTACGGCAAAAATTTCAACCGGCTGGATGAGGTCGACAAAGGAGATATCGTCGAAGTCGATACGGGAAAACAGCAGTACCGGTATGAGGTCCAAGAGAAACAATACGTTCTTCCCGAGGACGTCTGGGTGTTGAAAGGCAACGGCAAAGACAAGGAAATTACGTTAATCACCTGTCATCCTATGGAAAACCCGACACACCGTCTCATTGTGAAAGGGAAATTGATAGAGAAACAATAGTATGG
>NZ_JTHN01000127.1 GCF_001399685.1 Paenibacillus sp. A3 | reverse complement strand
TTACTACTGACGAGAATTTGCATTCTCTTATATGACACTCACTCGATGTTCAGTTTTCAAAGGGCAATTTCCTTGTCGCCTTGTTTAGCGGCGACTTGATTAATATATCACACTTGCCTATTCGATTGCAAGTACTTTTTTTCTACCAAGTTGATACAAGAGAGAAAAAAAGCCCTCGCCCTCCGAAGGGGCGAAGACTAATGTAACATATAATCGAATCGAAAGTCAAGCCTTGATCCGAAAATATTTTATTTCTTAATAACCTCTTGAATATGCAAATGACGTTCTACCGTAAGATTAATGATTTTGCCGTTCACGTTAACCCATGGTCTCGTCGGATGCGCACGGTCGGAGAACACGATTTCGCCAACCCGGTTATCGCTCAGCCTAACAAGCATGCTATTATGGAATGCGGTTACTTTGCTTATAAACGTCTGAACGATGGCAGGCTGCATTTTGCCGAACGACTCTTTTTGAAGCTGTTCCAAAACAAGGTATGGCGAAACAGCCTTTTTGTGAAAACGGTCGTTCGTCATGGCGTGGAACATATCGGCAACGGCTACGATTTTGGAATACGCATGAATTTTATCGCCGTGAATGCCAAGCGGATAGCCGGAACCATCCTCCCGCTCGTGGTGCTGAAGAGCACACAGCTTGACCCCTTCGTTGATCGCCGGAACAAGCTTCAACATGTTGTAGCCGATAATGGTATGCCGCTTCATATCTTCGGTTTCCTCGGCGGTAAGCTTGGTAGGCTTGAACAAAATAGCGGGATCCACTTTGGCATTGCCGATATCATGCAGCAATCCGGCAAGAGCAACCTGCATTAGCTCCTTGGAAGACACCCCGTGCCATTTGGCCAAAAGATACGATGTCAGACTAACCATAATGCTGTTATGGTAAATAAAATCGCTCAGTTGAAAATGACGCGGGTTGAACGTCAGCACGTTATATTGGTCAATATTTTTAATTAGCGCTTCGAGCGTCGTACGAATGTCCAGAATCGGCGGGTTATGTCCTCCCGATGCGGCAGTATTGAATACGCGGCGAAGCAGATGCAGCATTTTATGATAATGCTCATGAAAAGGCAGGACGTTGTCGGCTTGCTCCTCAGACGCCGCTTCCTGCGCGGCAGGCTCCGCTTCCCCGTCTTTGGACTCGATCTGAACGGCTGGAATCAGGAATGCCCGCAAAATATCCAGATCGCGCTCCGATACGATTTTTCCCTTCATGAACAAAATATTATTAAACTTGGTGAGCACATTCTCGATAATTCTTTCGCCGGGTTTCAATTGGGAAACAGGAACGGTTACCATGGGATTCCCTCACCTTACCTCTTATCAGCTTCCGCGGATCAAAAATTGTCAAAAAATAATACTTTAGACCCATATGTTGTTATTATAAACGAAAAAGAATGGGGATGTAAGCCCCATTCTTCTCATCTTTCGTCTAAAATATTTAAAGGTTTAGTTATTCTTGCGTTTCTTGGCCTTCCGAAGACTCCTCGCCCTCTTCTAGCTCCGGCTGCTCCTCACTCTTATCCACACGAGCCAAGGTCGATACCTCGTCCTCTTCCCGAATGTTAATGAGCTTGACCCCTTGCGTGTTACGGCCCATGAGCGAAATGCCGGACATGCTGGTCCGAATAACGGTTCCCGATGCGGTAATGATCATGAGGTCTTCTTCTTCCTGAACAATCTTGAGACCGACAACCGGGCCGTTCTTCGGCGTTACATTAAGCGTCTTGATGCCTTTGCCGCCGCGGGATTGGAGACGGTACTCGGAAACCGGCGTACGCTTGCCGAACCCTTTGGAGGTTACGATCAGCACGCTGTTATCCTCATGCACGACATCCATATCGATGACCGCATCGCCCTCGTCGAGCTGAATCCCTTTGACGCCGGTGGCGGCCCGGCCCATCGCTCTTACTTCCTGTTCAGGGAAATGGATGGACATGCCCTCCTTCGTTCCCATAATGATCGATTGGTTGCCGTCCGTCAGCCTGACGCCGATCAAATCGTCATCCTCCCGAAGGGTAACAGCAATAAGTCCGCCCTTGCGGATATTGGAATAATCGTCAAGCGGCGTCTTCTTCACCAAACCGTTCTTCGTGGCAAAGAACAAATATTTGTCGGAATCGAAGCTTTCGACCGGGATAACCGCATTGATCGTCTCGCCTTGTTCAATCTGAATCAGGTTAATGATCGGCGTTCCCCGCGCAGTACGGCTTAGATCCGGAATTTCGTACGCCTTGAGACGATACACTTTCCCTTTATCCGTAAAGAACATCAAATAATGGTGCGAGTTCGTTACGAACAGGTGTTCTACGAAGTCGTCGTCTTTCGTATCCATCCCGATGACGCCTTTGCCTCCGCGGCGCTGGCTGCGGTATGTCGATACCGGCAGTCGCTTAATATAACCGGTATGCGAGATGGTGATGACGACGTCGGTTTGAGGAATCAAATCCTCATCCTCGATGCTGTCTCCGCCGATCGTAATTTCGGAACGGCGGTCGTCGCCGAACTTCTCTTTGATTTCGTTCAGCTCTTCGCTGATGATATTCAGAACGAGCCTTTCGTCAGCCAAAATCGCCTTGAATTCGGCAATTTTCTTCTGCAGCTCGGCGTATTCCTCTTCGATCTTCTCGCGCTCCAAACCGGTGAGGCGCTGCAGACGCATGTCCAGAATCGCCTGGGCTTGGTCGAAGCTGAGACTGAAGCGCTGCATCAAGCCGTCACGGGCCTCTTCGGTCGTACGGGAAGCGCGGATCAAGGCAATGACTTCGTCCAAATGATCCAAGGCGATGCGAAGTCCTTCCAAGATGTGCGCGCGCGCTTCCGCTTTGCGGAGCTCGTATTCGGTTCTGCGGCGAATAACATCTTTTTGGTGTTCCAAATAATGGAACAGCATATCGCGAAGGTTGAGGACTTTCGGCTCGCCGTTGACAAGCGCAAGCATGATGATACCGAAGTTCGACTGCATTGCGGTCTGCTTGTACAAGTTGTTCAGCACGACATTCGGATTGACGTCGCGGCGCAGCTCGATGACGATACGCATCCCATTACGGTCGGATTCATCGCGCAAATCGGTAATGCCGTCGATCTTTTTATCGCGGACCAGCTCGGCGATTTTTTCGATCAACCGGGCTTTATTTACTTGATACGGCAGCTCGTGCACGATGATCCGCGCTTTATTGCCGTTTTCTTCGATCGTCGCTTTCGAGCGCATGGTGACGGAACCGCGTCCGGTCGCATACGCTTGCTTGATTCCCTCGCGGCCCATAATATAACCGCCCGTCGGGAAGTCGGGGCCTTTGATCGATTGCATCAAATCGAGCGGCGTCGCATCGGGATTCTCGATCAACTGCTGAACGCCGTTGATGACCTCGATCATATTGTGCGGCGGAATATTGGTGGCCATACCGACCGCAATCCCGGACGAACCGTTTACCAGCAGGTTCGGAAAACGCGCCGGCAGGACAGCAGGTTCTTGTTCTTCGCCGTCGTAGTTAGGCACAAAGTCGATCGTTTCTTTGTTGATGTCGCGTAGCAGCTCCATCGCAATCTTGGACAAGCGCGCTTCGGTGTAACGCATGGCCGCGGCCATATCGCCGTCGATGGAACCGAAGTTTCCGTGGCCGTCAACGAGCATATAGCGCAAGGAGAAATCCTGCGCCATCCGGACCATGGTTTCATAAACGGCCGAGTCGCCGTGCGGATGGTATTTACCGATGACTTCGCCGACGATTCTGGCGGATTTTTTATACGGCTTGTCCGGCGCCATACCCAGCTCGGACATCGCATACAAAATACGGCGATGCACCGGCTTAAGCCCGTCCCGTACATCCGGCAGAGCACGGCTGACAATGATGCTCATTGCGTAATCCATAAAGGAGGTGCGCATTTCCGAGCCGATATCGATTTCTCTAATCTGCGAACGAGATTCTTCCGACATGTGTACCCCTCCTACATGCTATCTGCTCATAAGAACTACTGCTATAAAAAGGTATAAGACTGTGCTATGAAGACTTACGGGAAATCGATTTAATAATTAAATTATTCAATGAGTTCTCTTTAACAAATGGACTTCCTGCGTTAATGCGCGGAATTTGCATTGGGTCCGCATCCCGGCCGGTCAAGCCGCTTGCCGTTGTAAAACCGTATCGAATGCCTGCCTTGCGAAGCAAGGCAATCGATTGCTCGTCATAGTAGCCGAATGGATACGCATAAGCATCCACCGGACGATCGTAAAGCTCCTTCAGCTTGTTGACGCATGCATTCGTATCATCGGTAATCCGCTTTTCGAATTGCGGCAGATCTTCGGTGCCGCTGTCCTTAGGAAGCCGGGTCGTCAGCAGCGGCCCGCCGTCAGGCGCCCGGTTATGCAGGCTGTCCGAGTGGCACTGGGCGTCGATGTCTTTCATTTCCCGGGTCATAAAACGGATCTGATCCCTGGAAAGCGAAGGAATCAGGCTCTGATCGGGATGCTCAAGATCTTTCGTGATGACAAAGTTAACGGCTGGAATATTCAGTTCTTTCAAGACCGGGTAAGCATTCGTATAAAAGCTCCGGTACCCGTCGTCAAACGTGACCAGCACGGCATTTGGCGGTACCTGCCCGCCGGCCATAAAATCGCGAAACTGCTGCAGCGATATGAAATGGTATCCCCGCTGCAGCAGATCGGTTAGTTGGCCGCGAAAGCGCGCCGTCGTTATCGTAACGTCGCCCTGCGTATGATCGTCGATATGGTGATAGGCGATGACCGCTACCCGGTCTGAGTACCAGACGTCCGTTCCCCGTCCATGGAACATGCCCGGGACGAGCAGCAGCCAAGCGACTGCCGCGAGCAGCCACAGCAAGCCGTATTTTTTCATATTTCGCATGCTAAGCCGTTAAATATCCAGGTTTTGAACGAATTTGGCGTGCAGCTGGATAAAGTCGCGCCGCGGCTCGACATTGCTGCCCATCAACGTATCGAACATCGTATCGGCTTCGATCGCATCTTGAATGCTGACCTGGAGCATCGTACGGCTTTCCGGGTCCATGGTCGTCTCCCACAGCTGTTCTGGATTCATCTCGCCCAAACCTTTATAACGCTGAATATTCACTTTGACGCCGTCGCCGAATTCGGCCAAGATCGTTTCCCGCTGCTTGTCGTTGTACGCATAGCGCACCGTTTTGTTCCGTTCGAGCTTGTAAAGCGGCGGCTGGGCGATATAGACGTAGCCGGCTTCGATCAACTTCCGCATGTAACGGTAGAAGAACGTCAGGAGCAGCGTCCGGATATGGGCGCCGTCGACGTCGGCGTCCGTCATGATAATGATTTTATGGTAACGCGCTTTGGTAATATCGAAATCTTCCCCGATTCCCGTACCGAGCGCCGTAATGATCGCCCGGATTTCGTTGTCGGACAAAATTTTGTCCATACGCGCTTTTTCCACGTTAAGAATTTTACCGCGCAGCGGCAAAATGGCTTGGAAATGCCGGTCGCGTCCTTGCTTCGCGGAGCCGCCGGCGGAGTCCCCTTCGACGATATACACTTCGCTGATCGAAGCGTCCTTGGAGGAACAGTCGGCCAGCTTGCCCGGCAGAGAGCTGACTTCGAGCGCGCTTTTGCGGCGCGTCAGTTCGCGGGCTTTCCGCGCGGCTTCCCGGGCTCTTTGCGCCTGGACGCCTTTCTCGATGATTTTGCGTGCTATTGTCGGATTTTCATCCATGAACTCCTGCAGCTTCTCGGCAAAAAGGGACTCGACAATCCCGCGAACTTCGCTGTTGCCGAGCTTCGTCTTCGTCTGGCCTTCGAACTGCGGTTCCGGAATTTTCACGGAGATAATCGCGGTGATTCCCTCGCGCACATCGTCGCCGGTCAAATTCGCATTGTTGTCTTTAATCGCATTGAATTTCCGCGCAAAATCGTTCAATATGCGGGTCAATGCGCTTTTGAAGCCGGACTCGTGCGTACCGCCTTCATGCGTGTTGATGTTGTTGGCGAACGAATAGATGTTCTCCGTGTAGCTGTCGTTATATTGCAGGGCGATTTCAACCTGAATGTTATCTTTTTGCCCTTCGACATAGATCGGCTGGTGCAGCGCTTCGCGGTTCTGATTCAAAAACTCGACGAATGAGACGATCCCGCCTTCGTAGAAAAACGACTGGGATACGTCCGTACGTTCGTCGGTCAGTGTAATTTCGATGCCTTTATTTAAGAACGCCAGTTCCCGAATCCGTGATTGGAGCGTCTCATACGAGTACTCCGTCGTTTCCGTAAAAATCTGCTCGTCGGGCCAAAACGTCACTTTCGTTCCCGTTTCGTCGGTCTCGCCGATCACTTGCAATTCATGCTGCGGAACACCGTAACGGTATTCCTGCTGGTGCACCTTGCCTTTCAGCTTGACTTCTACGATCAGCTTCTTGGAAAGGGCGTTCACGACGGATACGCCTACCCCGTGCAAGCCGCCGGAAACTTTGTAGCCTTCGCCGCCGAATTTGCCGCCGGCATGAAGCACGGTGAGGACGACCTCTACCGTCGATTTCTTCAGCTTCGGATTCTCGCCGACCGGAATACCGCGCCCGTTGTCGATAACGGTAATGCTGTTATCCCGGTGAACGATGACATGGATTCGGGTACAGTATCCCGCCAAAGCTTCGTCTATACTATTGTCGACGACTTCCCATACCAGATGATGAAGGCCGCGGCTGCTCGTCGAGCCGATGTACATCCCCGGACGCTTGCGAACGGCCTCCAGACCTTCAAGCACCTGGATTTGACTTTCATCATAAGTTGTACCTGGATTCACAGACATGCAGACACCCACTTTTCCGTAATTAAGAAAAGCTTCCTTACGAAGCGTTTCAAAGATCTAGTTCGTTAACAGATGATGAGCCCGTTTCTTCAAGGTCATGGACGAAATCGGAGAATAGTATACTTTCGTCTGGGTCACCACGAGCGACTTGCTTTCCTCCTCGCCGATGACTTCCACCTTCTTGTCTTTATTGGCATACGTTATAAATTGTTTCGATATTTTCGATGATTTCTCAATGGAAAGGTCAAAAATGGCGACAAGCTCTGCGGCGCGAATAATTTTTTCTCCGCCCAAATGGATAAACACGCTGGCCCACTCCTTATCGGCAAAACTATCTATGTCAAGCTTCCGTCCCGAACCTGAATCACAGAAGCGCTTTCCAGTTTTGACAAATCTATGCTTTCAATGCCAGTGGTTGTTATGAAGGTTTGGACCTTGCGTTGAAACGTCTCGATAAGCTGGGTTTGGCGGTAGCGGTCAAGCTCGGAGAGCACATCGTCGAGCAAGAGCAGGGGATATTCGCCGACCTCCTCGCGGATCAGCTCGATCTCGGCCAGCTTAAGCGACAAAGCCGTCGTCCGCTGCTGCCCTTGGGAGCCGAACGTCTGCACTTCCTTGTCGTTGATATAAAATCGCAGATCGTCGCGGTGCGGCCCGACCAACGACACGCCCCGGCGAAGCTCCTGATCCTTCACCTGTGATAACTTTATCATAAAATGGTCAAATAAAACAGCGTCTTCTTGTTCCAGCGCATGGGACAAGGCGCAGTCGTACTCGATGCGAAGCTGCTCGGAGCCGTTGGTGATGCCCACATGAATCTTTTCGGCCCATGCTTGCAGCTTCTTTATAAAGCTTTGACGTTTTTTCATAATTTTAACACCAAACTGCATTAATTGCTCATTCCATACGTCCAGCATGGAAGCTTTGCCCGGCGAGGAAAACAGCTGCTTCAAGTAATTGTTGCGCTGCTGCAAAATTTTATTGTACTGCGACAGGTCGTACAAATAGGACGGGTAAACCTGCCCGATTTCCATATCGAGAAAGCGCCTGCGGACGCCGGGCGAGCCTTTGACGATCTCCAAATCTTCAGGCGCGAACATAACGACGTTTAAGGCCCCGATGAAATTGCTGAGCTTTTTTTGCTCCAGCCCGTTCACCTTGGCCTTTTTGCCTTGCTGCGATATGGATAAATCGAGCTGCACCGTACCGTAGCGCTTTTCGACTTCGGCGTGCAGCAGCGTGGAGGAAGCGTTCCACCGGATCAGCTCTTTGTCCTGATGCGTCCGGTGGGATTTGGTCAACGCCAGCACGAAGATCGATTCGAGCAGGTTCGTTTTGCCTTGTGCGTTCGGTCCGACAATGATGTTGACCATGTTGTCGGTTTGGAATTCCATCTGGTCGTAGTTACGGTAATGCTGCAATGAAAGCCGTTTTAACTGCAATAGAGTTCCTCCTAAGGGCTTTGCGCAGCAAAGCCTTCTTCGAAAGCATATGCCGGGCTTTATTCCTGTACGACTTGGAACTCGCCGCAGCCTGCAACGTTAACGATGTCGCCGGCCACGAGCTTGCGGCCGCGGCGGTTATCCGGCTCGCCGTTGATGATAACGGTAGCTTCCTGCAGGAAGCTCTTGGCTTGCCCGCCGGTGGAGATGCAGTCGGCGAGCTTCAAAAATTGCCCGAGCGTAATATATTCGGTGCGAATGCCGATATTTTTCATCCGTGAAAGGCGCTCCTTTAGCCTGTAGTCCGGTACGGCAAAATAAGCTGCAGCAGGCTCGAATTTTCGTCGGGCCGAATGATGATCGGCTGCATCGCACCGGTAAAACCGATATGAATCTGCTCGCTGTCCATAACTTTGAGCGCATCGAGCATATATTTGGAGTTGAACGAAATGCGCAGCAGATCCCCTTTAAGGCTGGCCGTCGTCAGCTCCTCGGTGACTTTCCCCAGCTCGGACGAGCTCGAGGAAATTTCAATGGTCTCGTCCTCGTGCATGACGAGCTTCACGATATTCGTTTTTTCTTCCCGCGAAAGCAGGTAGGCGCGGTCGATCGCGTCCGCCAGATTGTCCGTGTTGACAACCAGCTCGGTCTGATACGCCTGCGGAATGAGCTTCGACGTATCCGGATACGTTCCGTCCAGGATACGGGTGTAGAAAAGAATCGAGCTCATTTTGAACAGCACCTGATTTTCGGCGAATACGACGTCGATCAGCGTGTTTTGATCGGGCAAAATTTTGGACAGCTCGTTCAAAGTTTTCCCAGATATGGAAACATTATTAAGGGAGAAATCGACATCGGTATCGATGTTCGTTTCCCTGGAAGCCAGACGGTGTCGGTCACAGGCGGTAAATTTCAGCTTCCCGTTCGAAATGGTCCACAGAATTCCGGTCAAAATCGGTGTGGCTTCGTTCGTGGACACGGCAAACGACGTCTGCTTGATCATCGTTTTAAGCAGATCGCTCGGGATCTGAATCCGTTTGTTCTCTTCAATGCCCGGCATGATCGGATATTCTTCCGGATCAAGTCCGACCAGCTGAATTTCCGAAGAACCGGAACGGATCGTCGTTTGGAAATGGTCTTTAACCTCAATCTCGACCTGCTGCGCCGGAAGCTTGCGGATAATTTCCACGAAAAACTTGGAAGGGAGCACGACGCTGCCGGATTGCTTCAGGTCGATGACTTGCAGCTCATTTTTTTCGTTAGGGATGAAGCTCTGGATTGAAATATCGGTATCGCTGGCCGTCAGCGTGATACCGGTAGAATCGGCGTCTATTTTAATTCCGCTTAAAATGGGAATCGTCGTTTTGCTGGAAATGGCTTTGGAAACGTGCTGAATCGACTCATTTAAAAATTCTTTCAGTACGGTTAACTTCATAATTTCACTCCTACGGGTTCTAAAATGGGAGAGTCGCGCATATACCTCTATATTACATGTTTTTTTATAGTAATAGTAGTAGGGCCTCGGGATATGTGGATAACTGCGTGAATAAGGCAAAAAGAGAGCCTATCCACATGTGAATAAGCGTGTGCATAGGCTCCCCTTTATTCAGTTGTGGATTGAGGGCAGTGAAGTAGACGCCAATCGTTACATCGTCACGTTTTTCACTTTTTCGGTAAGGTTCTGGATGATTTTATATAATTCCTGGTCGGACTTGAGCGCTTCGGATATTTTTTCGTGCGCATGAATGACGGTCGTATGGTCGCGTCCGCCGAACGCCTCGCCGATCTTCGGCAGCGAAAAGTCAGTCATCTCACGGGCCAGATACATGGCGATTTGCCGCGGGAAAGCCACGGTTTTGGTACGTTTCCTCGCTTTGAAATCCTCCAGCTTCAAGCCGTAAAATTCGCCGACCTTCTGCTGGATGTCGTGAATCGTGATCACCCGCGGACGGCTGCTCGGGATAATATCCTTGAGCGCCTCGGCCGCCAAATGCGACGTGATGTCTTCGTTAATAAGAGACGAGTAAGCGACCACCCGAATCAAGGCGCCTTCCAGCTCCCGAATGTTCGAATCGATCTGGTTCGCTATGTAGACCATCGCTTCGTTGGGAATATCCAGGTTCTCTGCTCTCGCTTTTTTGCGAAGAATGGCAATCCGCGTCTCCAGGTCCGGAGGCTGAATGTCCGTAATGAGTCCCCATTCGAACCGGGAGCGCAGCCGTTCTTCGAGCGTCGGAATTTCCTTTGGCGGCCGGTCGCTGGAGATGATGATCTGCTTCCGCTCTTCGTGCAGCGCGTTAAATGTGTGGAAAAATTCTTCCTGCGTCGATTCTTTTCCCGCAATAAACTGAATATCATCTATAAGAAGCACGTCGATATTGCGGTACTTGTTGCGGAAGCTTTCCCCCCGGTTGTCCCGGATCGCATTGATGAACTCGTTCGTGAATTTTTCGGACGAGATGTAGACGACCTTGGCGCTCGGATTATGCTCAAGCACGTAATGGCCGATCGCGTGCATCAAGTGCGTTTTCCCCAGTCCCACGCCGCCGTACAAAAACAGCGGATTGTATGCTTTGGCCGGCGCTTCGGCGACCGCGAGCGATGCGGCATGAGCGAAGCGATTGCCCGATCCGATGACGAACGAATCGAACAAATATTTGGGATTAAGCATGTGGCTGACCGTTTCCTCGGAAACGGCAGTTTGCGGCGCGCTTGCAGGAATGGTTGACGGGGAGGAAGAGCGGCTGAACGAATCGGCTTCGTCTTCGGACTCGATGATGAACTTTAATTCGACCTGCTTGCCGCAGTAATCGAATACGGCTTCCTTTATATGTTTGGTGTACCGGTTTTCAAGCCATTCCCGGGAAAAATTGTTGGGGGTACAGATGACGACCGTGGAATCGTTGAATGCCACGGCTCTTGTGGAAGTCAGCCACGTCTCGTAGCTTGGCTTGCTCACCCTTTTTTGCAATATGGAAAGAACTTGCTGCCACTGGTCGTTGGGATGGCTTTCCACAATCTATTCACTCCTTCAAAAAAATAACCGGTATGGCTTAAGCCGCGACCCTGTAGAAAAAAATCAGATGCTGTCGAAACTATCCACAATGTGCAGGTTTACGAAATTTTCATTATACAGAGGCACTGAAAATTGTTCACAGAGATATCCACAGGCTGTTGATAACATTGTTGAAAAAAATCCGTATCCACAAAGGAAAACATATTCATGATATCAAAAAAGACCCGCGTTCGCAATGGAATGTTTGGGATTATCCACATACCCAAGACCTTGTGTATATAAGTTATCAACAGCACTAGATATTGTTTATAATCTGTTTACAAATCGATAAGGGCAGTGGAAAACCCGATTTTTTTATTCACAGGGGAGAAATGGTCGAATTTGGCCGAAAGCTGTGCATAACTTTTTTGTATGCAGGAAGTTGACTTTTGACACGTAAAGTGGTTTAATGTTAAAAGGTATTTTTGGGGATTGGGAACCAAATCCTTCGAGGAGGTGCACGATAGATGAGACCGACTTTCAAACCGAACGTTAGAAAGCGCAAAAAAGTTCATGGCTTCCGTAAAAGAATGAGCACGAAGAACGGCCGTAAAGTATTGGCTGCTCGCCGTCAAAAAGGAAGAAAAGTACTGAGCGCATAAGACGAGAGACCACTGTCAGGTGGTCTTTTTTGTTGCATTCGTTTAAATCGGGTCGAATTCGCGAACGATAGGAAAGCCTATGCCGCTAAGGATTGACCATATGGAGCGATGCCGCATGGAAAAGAAAAACCGACTGACCAAAAGAGAATATTTCGATAAGGTATATCGTCACGGCAAATCCGCTGCGAATCACCAGTTCGTTCTGTATTATAAAGCGCAGCCGCAGCAGGCTTCGTTTCGGCTAGGGGTTTCGGTCAGCAAAAAGCTCGGCAACGCCGTTGTGCGCAACCGGATCCGGCGCCTTCTAAAGGAGATTGTGCGATTGAACGCCGCCCGGATTCCGGGAGGGTACGATCTGATCCTCATTGCCAGGAAGCCGGCGGCCGAAATGTCCTATCACGAGATGGAAAAGAGCGTGCTGCACGTGTTTAAACGCGCGTCGCTGCTGCAGCGCAAAGAAAATAGTCCGGGACCAGGCTGAGCTTCGCGATGGTACGCTGCCTTCGAGGCCAGTGATTCGCGGGGATCAGTTTCTTTGTGTCCAAAGATATGATATAGTTGATTATTGGAAAAGATGATACTGGGAGGATACTCTTTTGACGCGTCGATTACTGAAATATATACCGCTCGTGTCGGTATTGCTGCTGCTGGCTGGATGCAGCCCCGCCAACGCCCCCATCGACCCGACCAACAGTATGTGGGACAAGTATGCCGTAGGGCCGCTGGCCAATACGCTCGACTGGTTCGCTAACCTGTTCGGGGGACAGTACGGATTATCGATTCTTATCGTAACGATTATTATCCGGCTTATTATATTGCCGTTGACGTTGAAACAATACAAAAGCTCGAAGCGGATGCAGGAACTGCAACCGGAACTGCAGAAGTTGAAGGAAAAACATAAAGACGACGTGAAGAAGCAGCAAGAAGAGACGATGAAGCTCTTCCAGAAGGAAGGCGTCAATCCGCTTGCCGGTTGTCTTCCGGTGCTTGTGCAGATGCCGATTTTGATTGCGCTTTACAACGCGATTATGCGCAACCATCACATCGGCGAACATTCCTTCCTGTGGATGCAGCTCGGCACAAAAGATCCTTATTATATCCTGCCGCTCCTGGCTGCGCTAACGACGTACTTGCAGCAAAAAATGATGTCGTCGCAAATGAACCCGCAAATGCAAAGCCTGATGTTTATTTTCCCGATTCTTATTTTCGTGATGGCGATGAATTTCGCTTCGGCGCTGCCGCTTTACTGGGTATACAGCAACCTGTTCACCATTGTTCAATCTTACTTTATTTATGGTGTACCTAATAAAAAGGGCGGATCTAAAAAGTAAGGGTGCGATGATATGAAGAAAATCGTGGTTACGGGTAAAACGATTGACGAAGCCGTCAAAAATGGACTCGGGCAGCTCGGCGTGCCGGAGGAACGGGTGAAAATCAGCGTGCTGGAGCAGCCCTCCAAAGGCTTGTTCGGCCTCATCGGGGCGAAGGACGCCCGGGTGGAGCTTGAGCTGCTGCCCGATGCGCTCGAGGAAGCGGTTGCGTTCCTGCAGGAAGTTCTTCGCAGCATGAAGCTTGATGTGCGGATCGAACAAAAACAGGACAAAGACGGTACGCAGCTTCATCTGCACGGCTCGGAGCTCGGCATGCTGATCGGGCGCCGCGGCCAGACGCTGGATGCGCTGCAGTACTTGGTCAATATTGTCGCCAACCGCTTTTCGGATCGTCATGTGCGTATCGTTCTGGACGCCGAGCAGTTTCGCGAGCGCCGGACCAAGACGCTGCAGGAGCTGGCCGACCGACTGGCGGAACGCGTCGTCCGGACGCGCAAGGAAGTGGTGCTGGAGCCGATGTCGCCTGCGGAGCGCAAGGTGATTCACTCTTGGCTGCAGCAGCACGACAAGGTTCGCACGTTCAGCCGCGGAGACGAGCCGAACCGCCGAATCGTTATCGTTTTACGTTGATTGCCACATTGCAATGATGTCATGTCCGTAATGACCTCATTGCTTTTTCTTTAATTATGAAGAAAGTCAGATAGAGGTGCTATCATGAATCAAGACACCATTGCGGCGATTGCCACCCCGATGGGCGAAGGAGGGATCGCGGTCATTCGCGTCAGCGGCGATGAAGCGGTACCCGTGTGCGATAAAATTTTTACAGGGAAAGCGAAGCTCGCGGATGTGCCGACGCATACGGTGAATTACGGCTATATTCGCGATCCGGAAACCGGCGCCCGGGTGGAGGAATCGCTCGTGACGGTGATGCGGGCACCGCGGTCGTTTACGAAGGAAGACGTAGTTGAAATCAGCTGTCACGGGGGCTTCGTCTCGGTGCGGAAGGTGCTGGATCTGCTGCTGGAGCACGGAGCGCGGCTTGCCGAACCGGGCGAGTTCACAAAGCGCGCCTTTCTAAACGGCCGCATCGACTTGTCCCAAGCGGAGGCGGTCATCGACCTGATCCGCGCCAAGTCGGACCGGGCGTTTCGCATCGCGCTCAAGCAGTCGGAGGGCAGCTTATCGAAAACGATCAAGGAGCTTCGTCACCGGCTGGTCGAGCTGATGGCGCACATCGAGGTCAATATCGACTACCCTGAGCACGATGTGGAAGAGATGACGAACGCTTTTATTAAAGAGAAATGTGCGGACGCGCTGTCGGATATCGAGCGTATGCTGACCACGGCCCAGCAGGGCAAGATTTTGCGGGAAGGTCTGGTTACCGCGATCGTCGGCCGGCCGAATGTCGGCAAATCGTCGCTGCTCAATACGCTGGCGCAGGAAGAGCGGGCCATTGTCACCGAGATTGCCGGGACGACCCGCGATGTGGTGGAGGAGTATGTGCATGTGAACGGCATTCCGCTCAAGCTGCTTGATACGGCCGGGATTCGGGAAACGTCGGATCTGGTCGAGCAGATCGGTGTGGAGAAGTCGCGTCAGGCGCTGTCGGACGCGGATCTGATCCTGTTCGTATGCAATGGGGCGGAGCGGCTGCAGCCGGATGAGTATGTGCTGATCGACCAGCTGAAGGACCGTCAGGTGATCGCGATTATCAACAAGCAGGATCTTCCGCAGCATATTGAGGAAGAAGCTTTGAAGGAAGCGTTCGGCGAGGACCGGGTTGTGCGGATGTCGCTGCTTGCCCAGCAGGGCATCGCTGACTTGGAAAAAGCTATAGCTAGTATTTTTTTCAGCGGTCAGGTAGAATCAAGTGACCTGACTTATGTGAGCAACGCTCGTCACATTCATCTGCTGAAGCAGGCGAGATCGGCTCTGACGGAAGCACACGAAGCAACGGAGGCTTTCGTGCCGATCGATATGATTCAAATCGACATTCGTAACGCTTGGGAGCACCTGGGGGAAATTATTGGGGACTCGGTAAGCGAATCGTTAATAGATCAGATTTTTTCGCAATTTTGTTTGGGTAAATAACTTCTCGGAAAGGGTTAGGAGGTTGGAAGAATGACTTACACTGCAGGTCAATATGATGTCATTGTGATCGGTGCCGGCCATGCCGGCAGTGAAGCGGCTTTGGCGGCGGCCCGGATGGGCTGTGAGACGCTGCTGCTTACGATCAATCTGGATATGATTGCTTTTATGCCGTGCAACCCTTCCGTCGGCGGACCGGCGAAAGGGCATGTTGTGCGCGAAATCGATGCCCTCGGCGGTGAAATGGGTCGAAACATCGACAAAACGTATATTCAAATGCGCATGCTGAACACGGGGAAAGGACCGGCTGTGCATGCTTTGCGGGCGCAAGCCGATAAATTTTTGTACCAACACGCCATGAAAGAAACGATTGAGAAGCAGGACCGCTTGACGCTTCGTCAAGGTATGGTGGAAGAGCTGATCATCGAGGACGGCGTGTGCAAGGGTGTCGTTACGAAAAGCGGCGCCGTATATATGGGAAAAACGGTCGTACTGACGACCGGTACGTATCTGCGCGGCAAGATCATTATGGGCGAGCTGATGTACGAGAGCGGACCGAACAACCAGCAGCCGGCCGTCAAGCTGTCGGAAAATCTGCGCAAGCACGGTCTGGAACTGGTTCGCTTTAAGACGGGGACGCCGCCGCGGGTGCATGAGGATACGATCGATTTTAGCAAAACGTCGATTCAGCCCGGGGACGAGAAACCGAAGTTTTTCTCCTACGATACGACCGAGGAAGTGCCGAATCAGCTGCCGTGCTGGTTGACGTATACGTCGGAGGAAACGCACCAAATCATCAATGATAATTTGCACCGGGCTCCGATGTTCTCCGGAGCGATCGAAGGAACGGGACCGAGATACTGCCCATCCATCGAAGATAAGATCGTACGCTTCAGCGACAAGCCGAAGCACCAAATTTTCTTGGAGCCGGAAGGCCGCAATACGAAGGAGTACTACGTACAAGGGCTCTCTACGAGCATGCCTGAAGATGTGCAGCTGCAAATTCTCCGCTCGATTCCGGGGCTGGAGAAGGTCGAAATGATGCGTACCGGATATGCGATCGAGTACGATGCCGTGATTCCAACGCAGTTGAAGCCGTCGCTTGAAACGAAGGTGATCGACGGGCTGTTTACTGCCGGACAAATTAACGGCACCTCCGGCTACGAAGAGGCGGCAGGACAAGGGATTATGGCTGGAATCAATGCGGCCCGCAAAGTGCAAGGGAAGGAACCGGTTGTTCTGGATCGTTCCGAAGCTTACATCGGCGTGATGATCGACGACTTGGTGACGAAAGGGACGAACGAGCCTTACCGCCTGCTGACGTCGCGTGCCGAGTACCGTTTGCTGCTTCGCCACGACAATGCGGATCTGCGGTTGACCCGGATCGGTTATGATATCGGGCTGATAACGGAAGAGCGGTATGCGCGTTATCAGGAGAAAGTACGTCTTGTCGAAGCCGAGCTTGAACGGCTCAAAACGACAAAGACGAAACCGACGCCGGAGGTTCAAGCGATGCTTGCTTCACTCGGCAGCGCCGAACTGAACAACTCCATCGATCTGTTGTCTTTGCTCCGCCGGCCGGAAGTGACGTACGAGCACATTCATGGCATTTCTCCGGCTCCCTACGAGCTGACGGAGGACATGAAGGAGCAGGTTGAAATTCAAGTGAAATACAGCGGCTATATTGAGAAGCAGCTTGCACAGGTGGAACGGCTTCGGAAGATGGAGAAAAAACGGATTCCGGACGACATCATTTACGATGAAATTCACGGAATCGCCACCGAAGCGAAACAAAAGCTGGCGAAAATCCGCCCGATTTCGATCGGTCAAGCGTCCCGTATTGGCGGAGTTACGCCTGCGGACATCTCCATTTTGCTTGTGCACTTGGAGCATTACAATAAAGTCGTTGCAGCCAGAGGATAATATGGACGCCGTACAACAACAATTTACCGAACTGTTAAAAGAGAAGGGCATCGAACTGACGGAAGCGCAGCTTCATCAGTTCGAGCTCTATTACCGGGAGCTCGTCGAATGGAACGAGCGAATGAATTTGACGGGGATTACAGAGAGAGAACAAGTGTACGTAAAACATTTTTATGATTCTCTCTCTGTATCTTTTTTTATTCCGATGGAACACATTCGTTCCGTTGCGGATATCGGATCGGGAGCCGGATTTCCGAGCATTCCTTTGAAGATTGTCTATCCTCAATTACACGTCACGATCGTCGATTCACTCAATAAGCGTATACAGTTTTTAACGCATCTGGGAAATACGCTAGGATTAACGGATGTGCGGTTTATTCATGGACGTGCGGAAGATGTTGCGCGTATGTCTGAACATCGGGACCGTTACGATCTTGCCACCGCGAGGGCTGTTGCCCGGCTAGCTGTTCTTAACGAATTTTGTCTTCCATTCGTGAAATCTGGTGGGAGGTTTGCTGCCATGAAAGGGCAGGGCGTTCAAGTGGAGCTAGAGGAAGCGGCACTTAGCCTTAAAGAGTTAAAAGGTAAATGGAACCATACATATCGTTTTCAGCTTCCTTTGGAAGAATCGACTAGACACATTATCGATATAGAAAAGACAGCTCCAACTCCCAAAAAGTATCCCAGAAAAGCGGGAACTCCTTTGAAAACGCCGCTAGTTTGATGGTGTTCCACGTGGAACATTTTGGAGCAGGCGGCTTCTTTTTGTGAGAGACAATAATAAACTTCTTCGGAGACTTTTGCAGGATTTTGGGCATATTTGGAGAATTGTTTATAGAGTGGAGATTCATTATCGGTGAAAAAGATCGGGTGGTTATCGTAATGAAGGAACAAATCTCAAAATTGTTTGGTTTTGCTGAAAAAGCGCCGACTGACGAAGTGAAAAATGTTCCTGTCAATGACATCGTTCCAAGTCCATACCAACCTCGAACGATATTTGACGATGAGCGGATTGATGAACTGTGTCAAACGATTAAGACACATGGTGTTATTCAGCCGATTGTTGTGCGTCTTCGGAACAATCGCTACGAATTAATTGCCGGGGAACGCAGGTGGCGCGCTGTCAAAAAGCTGGGGAATGAAACAATCCCGGCTATTATTCGCGATTTTAACGATTCGCAAGCGGCATCTATTGCTCTGATCGAGAATTTGCAGCGAGAAGGCTTGACTGCGATCGAGGAAGCGATAGCTTACCAGCAGTTGATCGATCTGCACAGCTTGACGCAGGAAAGTCTGGCTCAGCGCCTTGGGAAAAGTCAATCGACGATTGCAAACAAGATCCGGCTTCTTCAGCTGAGCGAACCGGTGAAAAATGCGTTGATGGAACGGAAAATTACGGAACGGCACGCCAGGGCATTGTTAGCCTTGGATCAAGAGGAACAGCAATTGCGCGTTCTGGAGGATATTGTAAGCAAGGAACTGAACGTAAAGCAAACCGAAGCGAGAATCGCCTTTTTGAAGGAAGCGGCGAAAATTAAAAATAGCAAGACAAAACGAGTTTCGTTCTCCAAAGATGTACGGTTAGCCCTGAACACGATTCGTCAATCGGTGGATATGGTGACTTCATCCGGCCTTCCGATCAATACGACGGAACAGGATCACGAAGATCACTATGAGATTGTAATTCGGATTCCAAAGCGGTAAAATAGAGAGTAGAGATTTATTGAAGCCTCGAATGAGGCTTTTGTTTAGCTGTCAGAATACATATCTCGCAAAAGCATCTATGAATTTCTGATAGTGATAGTCTGGTTTTTATGGTACACAGCATAATAGTTGTGTAGATATGATGGGTGTAGGTTCGTTATCTGCTGCTTCAAGTTGATTTGAATGGGTTCAGGGCATCTTTGACATGACTTCGATTTAAGTTTTTCTGTTATGATGAGAATGTTTGAGTTTCATAGAGCATTCTATCTTTACTGGAAAAGCTTTGGCTGAGGCACGAACGTATTTTCCTCGAAAAGGCTTCGATTTGAAGCTTTTCTTACCAACCGATCATTGGGGAGGGAATGAAGCTCTCCAATGATTCTTTTTTTTCGCTACTGTCGCTAATTGTATGTCTTCTATTCGACTCCTCGAAAGTATCGTATTTACTCTAGTTTTTATTATTTGAGGTGAACAGATTTTGGCTAAAATCATCGCCATAACCAACCAGAAGGGTGGGGTTGGCAAAACAACGACATCCGTCAACTTAGGCGCATCATTGGCATCCTTGGGAAAGAAAGTGCTTCTTGTCGATATCGATCCGCAAGGAAATACGACAAGCGGGCTCGGCATTAATAAAGCAGATGTCGTTCACTGTATTTACGACGTTCTTATTAACGATATTCATCCGAAAGAAGCTATGGCCGACACGGCCTTGGAAAATTTGAAAATCATACCGGCTACCATTCAATTGGCCGGTGCGGAAATTGAACTTGTTCCAACCATCTCCAGGGAACTGCGCTTAAAAAAATCACTGCAGCTTGTCAAACATATGTTCGACTACATTTTGATCGATTGTCCGCCTTCCTTGGGGATCTTGACTGTCAATTCGTTAACGGCTGCTGACTCGGTAATTATTCCTATTCAATGTGAATATTATGCTTTGGAAGGATTAAGCCAATTACTTAACACGGTTCGATTGGTTCAAAAGCATCTCAATACGACGCTGCAAATTGAAGGCGTGCTGTTGACCATGTTCGATGCGAGAACGAACTTGGGCATGCAGGTCATCGAGGAAGTGAAAAAGTACTTCCAACAGAAGGTGTATCAGACAATCATACCAAGAAATATCAGATTGAGTGAGGCTCCCAGTCACGGTCAACCGATCATTACGTATGATCCGAGATCCAAAGGGGCAGAGGTATACTTGGAGTTGGCAAAGGAAGTGATCGCACTTTGAGCAAAAAAATTGGTTTAGGTAAAGGACTGGATGCACTGTTGCCTGCATTGAGCATTAACGAAGACGACAAAGTAGTAGAAATTCCATTGGCGCAGCTTCGGCCAAACCCATATCAGCCTAGACGCAATTTCAACGATGAGACGATTCAGGAATTGGCTGATTCGATTAAAGAGCATGGTGTCATTCAGCCGATCATCGTTCGCAGCGTTCTTAAAGGATATGAAATTATTGCCGGCGAGCGAAGATTCCGTGCTTCTCAAGTTTGCGGAAAACCGACGATACCTGCAGTTGTGAAAAAGTTCAGCGATCAGCAGGTTATGGAAATTGCGTTAATCGAAAACGTCCAACGCGAAGATTTGAATGCTTTGGAAATCGCGATAGCTTATCAAGCATTGATCGATCAATTCAAGCTGACGCAGGAAGAGCTATCCTTAAAGGTAGGGAAGAGCCGTTCGCACATTGCAAACTTTCTTCGCCTGCTGCAGCTTCCGGAAGAAGTTAAAGAATATGTTTCACGTGGAACATTATCGATGGGACACGCCAAAGCGATCGTAGGCCTGAAGGATAAAAAGGTCATTAAAGCTTTAGCCGATACCGCGATAAAAGAGCAATGGAGTGTTCGCGAGCTTGAAGAGGAAGTAAAAAAGTTGGAAGAAAAAGCGGATTCGAAAAAGATGAAGCTGAAGCCGAAGCGTAAAGACCCGTACATTAATCAATTGGAAGAAAGCTTGAGAGAAATGTACCGGACGACGGTTAAAATCAAACACAGCAATAACAAAGGGAAGATCGAGTTATTGTATTATTCAAAAGATGATTTGGATCGTCTGTTGGAGCTGCTCCAAGGGAAAACTTCCTAACCATGATGGTATAGCATACCCGGGTCATGCCTGATAAGTACAGGTTAAACTAGGTATGCTATATTTATGTAACGGATCTGAATTGACAGTAGAGGTGAGAACAAATGTCGGTCATCTACTTGGATCATGCGGCGTCCTCTTGGCCGAAGCCGCCCGAAGTGTTGAAAGCGATGCATGATTGCATGGAACAGTTTGCTGCCAATCCGGGGAGAGGCAGTCATGAACTGGCTGTTAAAGCGAGTCGCGTATTGTTCGAAGGGCGAAAGCAGCTGGCCAAGCTGTTCAATATCAAAAACCCTAACGATATCGCATATGCTCTCAATACGACCTTCGCCTTGAATCTGGCCATTAAAGGGTTCGTCAAAGAAGGAGATCACATTCTGTGCACGGCCGTCGAGCACAATTCCGTAAGAAGACCCTTGGAATATTTGAAGCGAACGAAAAATGTTCAGGTGACCTATGTGAAAACAGACGAGCAAGGGCGGCTGAGCCTGGACGATGTTCGTCGCGAAATCACACGCCAAACAAGTTTGATTGTAAGCACGCACAGCTCCAATCTGTTAGGGAGTATTATGCCGATCGAGGAATTGGGACAGCTGAGCAGAGACCATCATATTAAGCTGCTGGTTGATGCTGCGCAAACGGCCGGGACGATGGAGGTCGATGTGCAGAAGCTGGGCATTCATATGCTTGCTTTTCCAGGACACAAGGGCTTACTGGGGCCGCAAGGAACGGGCGGACTGTATATCGATCCTGAGATCGATCTGGAGCCGCTGCTGCACGGAGGTACCGGTAGTCAATCCGAAGCTGCGGAGCAGCCCGATGTTCGTCCGGACCGGTATGAAGCCGGAACGCAAAATACGGTAGGTGTTGCAGGACTTGTGGAAGGCGTGAAGTACATACACAAGCAAACGGTAGAGCAAATTCACGCGAAAGAATGGAAGCTCACCCAAAGGATCATGAACGGGTTGATGGAAATTGATGGAGTAACCATTTTAGGGCCGCAAATCGGGCAAAATAAAACAGGAATTATTGCCTTTACCATCGCCGGCGCCGATTCGTCCGAAGTCGCTTTCATCCTGGATCAATCGTTTCATATTGCCGTTCGGGCCGGTTTCCATTGTACGCCGCTTGCTCATGAGATGGTCGGTACATTGGAACGCGGAGCCGTAAGGGCTAGTGTCGGCTGCTTTACGACGGAACAGGAAACGGATCAACTGCTCTATGCGGTTCGTGAAATTGCCAAGCATTTTAAATAGGAGAGCAGGAGGCTTTTAGCGTGGGGGATGTCGTACTGGAAATGCCTGTGGAGGTACTGTTGTTTATCACAGCGGTAATCTCTTTATTGTTTTTAATTCTTGTTATCATATTGTGGGCAAAATTAAATAAGCTCCGCCGAAATTACAAAAGCATGCTGAACGGGACTGGGAACTTGAATGTTGAACAGATCCTAATGGAGCTACAGGAGAAAGGGAATATTTTGCTGGAAAACGATAGCCGAAACGAACAGCAAATTCAAGCGATACGTCGGGACATGTCCACGATGAAATCGCATATCGGCATACACCGGTACAATGCTTTTTCGGAAACAGGAAGCGATCTGAGCTTCTCCGTAGCGATCTTGGACGAACAGCAGACAGGAGTCGTTCTTTCCGGCATTCATGGCCGCGATGAAACGTATGTGTATGCGAAGCCGATCGAGCAGGGGCAGTCCAAGTATGCGTTGTCCCCCGAAGAGAAGGAAGCGATTAGTCGATCCGTACCAAAGAGGTAGGAGACCATTGGCGCTTGCCGCTGAATGCGGTTTGGAACGATTTGGCAATGACCTCAGCCATGCTCATGACCAGGCTCAATCGGGTGTTTTGCAGGACGAAGTACTCCATAAATCCGCCTACGTTTACAATACCGGTAACGTGCATGTGACCGACGGGAGGCAGCTCTTTGTTAACGCCGGCACCCGGTTTGACCGGACCATCGCCCACTTGGATATAGCCGACACTAGTCAACTGACCGAGACAGGCATCGATCGCAATGACGAAAGGATCGTTGAAATGCTGCTGAATCGTCGTTAAGGTTTCGTTCAGATTCATGGCGTGAACCGGATGCTCCAATGTACCGTATAGATGGAGGCCCTCGATCCCTTGCTTTTGAAGCTGACTCCCGACCAGAGGTCCGAGCGCATCGCCTGTGGAACGGTCCGTGCCTACGCAAACGATGACGATAGGCTGCTGAGCCGGAATCGTCCGCAAAACAGCGCTTAGCTTATCCGAAAGCAGATCGATGCTGTTCGCTTCGGAGTGCATAATTTTCAAGTTTTCACTGGCTTTAGGTTTTTGAACATCTCTCTGAAAGGGCAGTTTCATAGGAACGCCTCCTGCGGAAAAGGGTAGAGTGATAATCGGAAACGCCAGAAAATGGGTTGTTACTAGTATACGGTTGCTAGGAACGAAATATACGCGGGGCAGAAAAAAATAGAAAGGGGGTGGGAAGGGTGCTGCTCATGGCTTTCGATTCAACACAGCAAGCTTTGAGGGCGGAAATGCTCCTCGATTATGCGGATATCGAAAACGATATGTGTCCTACCCCCAAAGAAATTACGGCTGGGTGTGCGTTATCCCTGGAATTTCAAGAGGCGGATCTTCCGGAGGTTAAGCGCATTATTAAAGAAGAACGTGTGGATATCCACGGGCTCTATAGTAAAGAGGACGGGCATTATGTTAACATAGAGTTGTAAGGTGGGAGATCGAAATGGATGAAATGTTGCAGAAAAACGGGTTATCCACATGGGGACAATTTCAAGAAAAGCTGATCAACTATGTTTCCAACCCCGAATTGTGGACAGGATTGCTGTTCACCGTCATTAAAATCATACTGATTTATATCGCGGCGAGGGTGATCATTAAGGTTGCGGAAAAAGCGCTGCAGCATATGATGATGGCGCGGGATAAGGGGCCGATCAAGTTCGACGCGAGGCGTTCGAAGACGATTGGCAAGCTCGTGGGAAATATTATTACTTACGTTGTTAACTTTATTATGATTTTAATGATTTTGAGCCAATTTCAAGTGAATCTCGGACCGGTCTTGGCTGGCGCGGGTGTCGTTGGGTTGGCGATCGGTTTCGGTGCGCAAAGCTTGGTGAAGGACGTCATTACCGGATTTTTCATTATTTTTGAAGATCAGTTCGCGGTAGGCGACGTTATTCAGGTAGGTAATTACAAGGGAACCGTCGAAGAAATCGGCCTGCGGGTAACCCGGGTGAAGAGCTGGACAGGGGAAGTGCACATCATTCCGAACGGGACGATTGCGCAAGTCACCAACTTTTCCGTCAATAACTCGCTTGCCGTCATTGATGTCTCGGTAACGTATGAAACGGATATCGATTTTGCGATGAAGATTCTTGAGGATACCGTCAAAACATTCTATGATACAAGTGTGGACATGGTAAAAGAGCCTGAGGTACTCGGGATCCATATGATGGGAGCAACGGAAATTACGCTGCGGATTACGGCGGAGTGCAAGCCTAACCAGCAGTTCGGGGTAGCAAGGAAGCTGAATGCGGAGATAAAAAAAGCATTCGAGGCCAACGGGATTCAAATTCCTTATCCACGGATGATCACTTATCATAGAACGGAAAAGGCGGAATCGTGATGGAAAAGAAGCAGTATCAGTTGGGTGACGTCGTACAGATGAAGAAGCCGCATCCCTGCGGTACGAACGAGATGGAGATCATCCGGATGGGGATGGACATTCGCATCAAGTGTGTTGGCTGCAAACACAGCGTGCTCGTTCCCAGGTCCAAGTTCGAAAGCAAGCTGAAAAAAGTGCTTCGTTCCGCCGCGCCAGCAGAAGATTCTGCGGCAACGGATCAGGGAGAAGCTTGATGGCTGGTAAATATTAAAAAGCACTTGCATAGGTGCAGGTGTATATGCTATTATATTTCTTGTCCCTTTAATGCGGAAAGGTACCCAAGAGGCCCAAGGGGGCTGACTCGAAATCAGCTAGGCGGCGCAAGCCGTGCGTGGGTTCGAATCCCACTCTTTCCGCCATAACCATAAAAAACGAGACGACCACGTGGTCGTTTTTTTGTTTGTGTGGAAAGTGAGATCGGCCAAGAGGACACTTTCTAGTACATAAGAGAAATCTCCGTATTCAGGACTTTACGTCACTGTTACGGGGATTTTGCGTTATCGTCGTCAGGTGCATATTGAAGCAGGTCTCCGGGTGTGCAATCTAATGCTTTGCACTCGAAAAAGGATAGAGTCCAAGAAGAGGGTGCCAGAAACGTTACTAAAGAACGCCAATCAATCGAAATCAATCGATTTGACGGCGTTTTTTGCGTTATTTTTATATGGTATGTGTTACGGGGTCTCCGCGTTTTTATCGTCTGGTATGTATTCGATTATATCGGATATGGTTATTTTGCGAGTAATGCCTTGTTCACGCGCAATTACATTTATGAATTTCGATTAAACTGAAGTTAAATTAGGAATAAAAGAAGGCAATTTGAATATGCGATGGCTAGGGGATGGACCCGACAGAAGATCAGGGATAACAAGAGACGATTAAAAAGGAACCAAGTCAAGGTTCCTTTAATCTTTACGTCATATATTATTAGGATACTTAAATTTGGCGCCAGCTTTAGGGGACTCATTGCCCGTCCTTCGTCCGTCGGTAGACGGAGAAGCGGTCAACGGCATAACCGATAATCGTCCACGAAAGAACGGTGAGCAGATAAAGCGGCCAAGGATTGATATTGGTGTAGGTGAAGATCGGGTAAAACCAGGCGGGCACGCTGAGCGAATAGAAGAGCAGATACACCGGATCGTATTCGTGTCCGATATAATGGATAAAGCACAGCACAATGCCCATAATGGTCAATATTTTTGTATATTTATAGCGCATTTGTGGCGCCTCCTTTGTCCAAGTTCCAGAGGAAGCAGGCTCCCTGCCGATGGCTTGGAAGGGAGCGAGCAGGGGTCAGCCCCGAAACAGCTTCCACTTGCGGTTATGATTCGTTGTTTCCGGGAAAATATCTCCCTTGTTTAATCTGACGATCTTCGGGTTGTTAATGCCCATATGAAAGTCATTCTCGCCGACTTCCCTATATTCTCCGTCGTTCGGTGCTTTGTCCCCCGGACGGAATTCAGTCCATTCACCCACACCAAGCCACCTCCTGTGCTTAAATGTAATGTTAGATTTTCCATAAGGCTTTGGAAGCATGCGGGCTAATAATTGCCAGAACACCGCATAAAAAGGGCGCGGCGTACGGATTTTGCTTGCGTTGAGTGCTCGATTTTGCTATAGTATTATGGTGCGAGTTTGGATATTATCGATTCTCGCTCCTTGCTCCTGACGGTACAAGCCGACTCGGGGGCCGTTAGTCCAAAAGGAGGTGGCAACATGCGCAAATACGAAGTGATGTACATCATCCGTCCTGACCTGGAACAAGAAGCTGTTCAGGCTACGGTGGAGAAGTTCCAAAACATCATCAACAACGGTGGCGAAATTACGAAACACGACCTGATGGGTAAGCGCCGTCTTGCGTATGAGATCAACAAGCTGCGTGACGGTCATTATGTGTTGGTTCATTTCAACGCAACCAATGAAGTCATTAGCGAGCTTGACCGCGTAATGAAGATTTCCGACGAAATCATTCGTTACCTGATCGTTAGAGACGTAGCTTAAGGCTTCGTGCCGTAATTGAGTTTGTTGACAACGAGCATCGTCAGAAGACGCGGCCGTTGCAACGATCCGGGAGGGAATGCGGATGTTGAATCGTGTAATTCTGATCGGAAGGCTGACACGTGATCCCGAATTACGTTATACGCCGGCAGGTGTAGCTGTAACCCAGTTTACGCTTGCGGTAGACCGCCCCTTCACAAGCAACCAAGGGCAGCGGGAAGCGGATTTCATTCCGGTCGTAACTTGGCGCCAGCTTGCGGAGACTTGCGCAAACTACCTTCGCAAAGGGCGTTTGGCTGCAGTCGAAGGCCGTATTCAAGTACGCAACTACGACAACAATGAAGGCCGTCGCGTCTATGTGACGGAGGTCATTGCGGACAATGTGCGTTTCTTGGAATCCGCGAACAGCGCAAACCGCGACGAAAGCGGTATGGGCATGAGCGGTGGCGGCGGTGGCAACAGTGGCGGCGGGAACCGCGGAAGCTACGGCGGAGGACGCGAACAACAGGATCCTTTCCAGGATGACGGCAGACCGATCGACATTTCCGATGATGATTTGCCGTTCTAGCGATAGAGCGGTAGGACAATCTACGTAGAAAGGACTGAAAACAAGTGGAACAAAGAGAGAGACGTAATCCGGAAGAGCGCGGCGAAAGAAAGTTCGGCGGTCGCGGCAAAAAAGGCGGCAAGCGCCGGAAAGTGTGCTACTTCACGGTTAACAAAATTACGCACATCGACTACAAAGACATCGAAACGCTCAAGAAATTCATCAGCGAGCGCGGCAAGATTCTTCCTCGTCGTGTGACAGGTACTTCCGCTAAATATCAGCGTATGCTGACCGTTGCGATCAAACGCGCGCGTCAAGTAGCACTGCTGCCTTATACAACGGAATAGAAAGAATGGAAAAAGACAGCTGGTATTATGCCGACTGTCTTTTTCTATATTTTCTTCAAGATGCTCTTCAGATCCTGCATGCCTAATCTGAACCGGAGGACGATGAACCTTGATGCATTATGGCCTGCAAAACATGTTCTACAAATACATATGGTCCGCAAACTGGTGGAATCAAGGGGCGAAGGATGCGGCGGCTTCCCATATCGATCTTCGCTGTCAGAAGCGCGATAGCGCTGCGTTTCAGGCGCTGGTCAGCTCGGACCGGGACGAGTTCCTGCTCACTGTCGGCGGGGATGCGATCCTGGGTAAAAGCGGCCCGATTAAGATCGTACGCTGCGAGGTAGAGACTGACGCGCCATGTGAGGTAGAGGTCAGGCTGATCGGCTTGATCGAAGACGACGATCGGACGCTCAAGTCCGATGTGCTGCTGGAGGACCGGCATGCCTATGTGCAGAAGCGGAAAATTCAACCGCTTTGGATCGAGCTGCATGCGGGGGAGTCGGCCGCGGCCGGAACGTATAGCGGGAAGGTGAGGTTTTACGCGCATTCGATGTTCGAGGACGAGGTGCTGGAGCGGGAGCTGACATTCAGCTTGACGATCGGCGACCGCGCGCTGCCGGACCCGCGGGAATATTCGTTTTACTTGGATCTGTGGCAGCATAATTGCAATATTGCCCGGAAGTACAACGTCGCGTACTGGTCGGAGGAGCATTTTGCGATTCTGGACTCCTACCTGCACAGCCTAGGCCAGCTCGGGCAAAAAGCGCTGACCCTGATCGTATCCGAGGAGCCATGGTGCGGCCAGCGCTCGTTCATCGACGCGGAACCGTCCGATCTAAACGAATACAGCATCGTGCCCGTCGTGAAGCGCCGCTCCGGCGAGTTCGCGTACGATTTTTCCCGGTTGGACCGGTATGTCGAGCTTGGGGAGAAGTACGGCATTCGCGAGGAACTGGAGATTTTCGGCCTGATTAACGTCTGGGAGCACGAGGAGGAAGGCTTCGGAAGCATCGTGCAGGGCTATCCTGATGCCATTCGCGTTCGTTATTATGACGAAGCTGAGGGAAGCTACAGGTTCATCCGCGATAAAAAGGAGCTTGCGGCTTATGTGCAGGCGCTTGAGCGGCATTTTATCGAGAAAGGATGGATCGATCGGGTTCGGGTCGTGGCCGACGAGCCGGAGGATTTCGAGTTGTTCGGCAAGCGGATGGCGTGTCTTCGGGAAATGGCGCCTTCTTTCCAATACAAGGCGGCGATTCATCAAAGCGAATTTATTCGCAAAGGGGTCCAAGGCATCGTCGATTATGTGCCGATTCTGGACTGCGCGGCAGGCGAGTTCGAGCAGCTGATGCAGGTGCGGTCGGAGGCCAAAGGACGGATGATGTATTACGTCTGCTGCGTGCCGGACAAGCCGAATACGTTTATCAGCTCGCCGGCGATCGAATCGAGGGTCATCCCTTGGTTGGCGGAGAGACTGCAGATGGACGGCTTTTTGCGGTGGAATTATACGGTTTGGCCGGACGATCCGCTCGAAAAGCTGTCTTACCGGCCATTGCTGTGGAAGGCGGGAGACACGAACTTCGTCTATCCCGGCAAAGGGGGCCGACCGCTGCTGTCGCTTCGGTACAAATGGCTGCAGCGGGGGATCCGGGATTTCGAGTATATGCAGCTGCTCAAGCGAAGCGGGCTTGAGGAGCGCGTGGAACAGGCGCTGCAGCGCGTTTTCAAGTTCGATCATCCGGCGCAATTATGTCCCGGTTCGGGAAAAACGGCAGAGCAATTATACAGTTTTCATCCGGAGGATTACGATCAGCTTTACATGTAAATGGCGCCAACCACAGGCTCAAAGGCTTGTGGTTTTTGCTTATCCCGGCGCGTCCGGTACGATTTTTCTTCGGGGCTCGTATCATGATATGATGGAAGGGAGGACCGCCCGCCTCGGGGGTCAAGTAAGAGGAAAGTAGGGAGATCCGTTGAATATTGCATTTTTCCTTGTCCCGAAGGACGATGTCATTTATTTTTCCCCTCATCATACGATGCGTCAAGCGCTGGAGCGCATGGAATATCACCGGTATTCGGCTGTTCCGCTCGTGGACGATCACGGCAAGTATGTCGGCACGATTACGGAAGGGGACTTGCTCTGGAAGCTGAAGCATTCGCCGGAGATCGGCTTCGAGAATGCGCATAAGGTGCAGCTCAAAGACGTGCCGCAGCATATGACGATCCATCCGGTGAGAATTAACCAGCAGATGCAGGATCTGATCACGCTGGCCACCAACCAGAACTTCGTACCGGTACTCGACGACAACGAGGTATTCATCGGCATTATCCGCCGCCGCGAAATCATCGATTATTGCTTCAAGCTGTGGCAGTCGGAACAAAAGGTGTAAAAATGTGTTATAATTAACGAAAGCGTCTGGGTAAGGGGAGAAGCGGCCATGTCCAATCTGGATCGTGACGTCGATTTGGCGAAACGGGTCAAAATCATCGAATGGCTCAAAACCGAACTGGTCGATCAGCTGGCTCATCTGCTGAAGGGCATGTGGGAAGGCAGCCATGCCAAAATCGTTGACGGGCTGTCCAGCCTTATTGCCTGCTGTTATATTCTGGGACGACGGCTTGGCATCTCTTCGCGCAGTTTGGACGAGGCGGTATTGGATAAAATGAAAAAGCACCGCGAAGAAGGACATCAGCTGGAAGAATGGTATGGCGATATATCCGCTGTGGAAGATCATTTGCGTAAGAGGTGAACTGCTTGGAAGGAACCCAAAAACCGCGTATGCTCGGGTGGAGCATTGCGTATATCTTTTTGCTTTTATCGATCTTTTTGCCGCCGCTGAGCTTGATTACGGCCGCTCTGCTGATGGTGCCGGTGCTGATCATGTATGTGAAGCTCGGAACCCGCCGGTTTTTGGTTCATTACATCGTTAGCCTGGCTGTCGTATATTTCGTCGCCTCGCTGCTGGCCGGATGGCTCGGGGCGCTGCTCGTCTCGGTATCGATCTTTTTCCTGCCGCCGGTCATTCAAATGGGCAATCTGTACAAAAAGCGGGCCGCGGCGCGAACGGTGATTACAGCAGGAACGCTTACCTTGCTTGGCGAGCTGCTGCTCACTCTGGTCGTCTGCTCCATGTTCGGCCTGAATCCGGTCGGCAGCATGAAACGGTTTATGATGGAGAGCGTGCAGACGATGCCGGCCCAGCTGCAGAGCATCATGGCCATCGATATGGACACTTTTGTGCAGCTAATGGTACAGATGCTGCCGCTGTATATGATCGGCTTTTCGCTGTTCTACGTCGTCATCTCGCACTGGCTGGCGCGCAAGGTGCTGGTACGCTCGGGCGAGTCGATTCCGGCGTTTAAACCGATTAAGGATTGGATGCTGCCCAAATCGTTCGTATGGCTGTATCTGCTTGCACTTATCCTGGAGATGTTCGTGAAGGATTCGAGATCGATGATCTTCACCGTGCTTCTCAACCTGCTTCCGCTGCTGCTGACGGCGTTTGCGGTTCAGGCGATGGCTTTTTTATTTTATGTTGCGCATGTGAAACGATGGCACAAAGCGCTGCCGATTGTGGGCACGATTGTGGGCATTCTTCTTCTGCTATTCTTCCCGCCGGCTTACTTTATGTTCAGCTTGCTGGGCGTCTTCGACGTAGCCTTTCCGATCCGCGACCGAATGACCAGCAAATGACTTATCTTAGGGATTAGGAGCGAATGAAATGCCGAAGTTCCTGTTGAAGCGTTGGCACGGAATGCATATCGTATGGATTTTTGCGCTGCTCACGGTGCTGATCCTCATTCTTTTCTTGTACTCGTGGATCATCAGCGTGATCGCGCTGGTTCTGTGCGGCATTCTGGGGTACTACACCTTGCAGGCGGAACAGGCGTTCCGTAAGGAATTGAACGAATACGTCAGCACGTTGTCCCATCGGGTCAAGCGGGCGGGGAGCGAGGTCATCCACGAGCTGCCGCTGGGGATTCTCTTGTATAACGAGGATAAGATCATCGAATGGCACAACCCGTTCGTCGCAAAAATGCTGGGCAAAGATTCGCTGATCGGCGAGTCGGTCAACGAGATGTTTCCCGTGCTCAAAACCCGCAAGGACAAAGAGCTTAAGCTTGAGATGACGATCGACAAGCAGATTTATGAAGTGCAGGTCCGCCCGGATGAGCGGCTGCTTTATTTTACGGATGTTACGGCGCTGAAATCGCTGCAGCTCCGCTATGAGGAAGAGAAGCTGGCGGTCGGCATCGTCATGATGGACAATCTTGACGAGGCGACGCAGGGGCTGGACGACCAGACGCGCAGCATTATGATGGCTAAAGTGACGGGCGAGATCACCGAATGGGCGCAAAAGCATCAAATGTACTTGCGCCGGACGGCGTCGGACCGTTATTTGGTCATGATGGACCAAAAAGGGCTGAAGGCGCTCGAGCAGTCGCGCTTTGAGATTCTCGACGAGGTGCGGGACATCACGATCGAGAACAAGCTGCCGATGACCCTGAGTATCGGTATCGCCTCCGGCACGTCGTCGCTCACCGAGCTTGGCCATTGGGCGCAGACGAGCTTGGATATGGCGCTCGGGCGCGGGGGCGATCAGGCGGCTGTGAAGGTTGGGGAGCGGCTGTCGTTCTACGGCGGCCGGACGAATGCGATCGAGAAGCGGACTCGGGTTAGGGCCAGAGTCATTTCCCATGCGCTGCGGGACTTGATCAAGGATTGCGACAAGGTCGTCATCATGGGACACCGGATGCCGGACATGGATGCGATCGGCGCGGCCATCGGGGTGCTCAAGATGGCGCATGTGAGCAACAAGGAAGGCTATATCGTGCTGGAAGGGGTCAACCCGTCCATCCAGAAGCTGATGGAGACGGTATACGAGGACGATAAGCTGAACCGGTGGTTCATTACGCCGGATCAGGCGATGCAGATTACGAATTCGCGCACGCTAGCGGTCATTGTCGATACGCATCGGGCCTCGATGACGCCGGAGCCGCGGCTGCTGCAGCTCACGCCGCGCAAAGTGGTGGTTGACCATCACCGACGCAGCGAGGACTTCATCCACGATGCCACGCTCGTCTATATGGAGCCGTACGCTTCGTCCACCTGCGAGCTGGTGACGGAGCTGCTGCAATATTTCCACGAGCGGCTGACGATGGGCGTGCTGGAGGCGACGGCGCTGCTGTCCGGCATCGTGGTCGATACGAGAAGCTTCAGCCTGCGTACGGGCGCGCGGACGTTCGAAGCCGCGTCGTTCCTGCGACGAAGCGGGGCCGATTCTTCGTTAATCCAGCGATTGCTGAAGGAAGATCTGGAGCATTACATTCAGAAGGCGGACGTGATCAAGAACGCCGTCGTGATCTTCGACCATATTGCGCTTGCGGTGAACGAGCCGGGACGTAAATATTCACAGTTGCTCATTGCCCAAGTTGCTGATACATTGTTAACTATGACAGGAATTATGGCGTCGTTCGTCATCAGCGAACGGCCGGACGGTCTGATCGGCATCAGCGCGCGGTCGCTCGGCGAAATGAACGTTCAGGTCGTGATGGAGCGGATGGGCGGCGGCGGCCATTTGACCAATGCGGCTACGCAATTGGAAGGTACGCTTGCAGAAGCCACGCAGCGGTTAAAGCAGATACTTAGCGAGATTCATGCGGAGGAGGGGTTGTTCGAATGAAAGTCATTTTGTTGAAGGACGTCAAAGGCCAAGGAAAGAAAGGCGAAGTGAAAGAGGTTTCCGAGGGCTACGCGACGAATTTCTTATTTAAACAGCAGTTGGCCGCGCCGGCCAGCGATTCGGCGATGAAGACGCTGGAGCAGCAGAAGAAGGCCGAGGATCGTAAAAAAGCGCAGGAGAAAGCGGACGCGCAGGAGCTCGGCAAGAAGCTCGGCGAGCTGACGGTTCAGCTGAAAGCAAAATCCGGAGCGGACGGCCGGTTATTCGGTGCCGTATCGAACAAGCAGGTAGCGGAAGCGCTGGAGAAGCAGGGGATCAAGCTGGATAAGCGCAAAATCGTGATGGATGAGCCGATCCGCACGCTCGGCGTGACCGAGGTGGTCGTCAAGCTGCATCCGGAAGTGACCGCCAAGCTGAAGGTTCACGTGGTGGAAGAATAGATCGGCTGGACCGATGAATATACGGTATTTTGGGGAAATGACAGTGCAGGAGCGGGCGGTGAAAGGCAGCCGGCTCCTGCGTCGTTATAAGGCAGTATCCAGTGGGGAGGATAACGGATGAACGAGAGTTTGTTTATGGATCGCATCCCTCCGCAAAATTTGGAAGCCGAGCAGGCGGTGCTCGGCGCTATTTTGCTTGACGGCGACGCGCTGGTCACGGCGATGGAGCGGGTCACAAGCGACGATTTCTACCGCGGATCGCACCAGCGCATCTTCGAAGCGATGATCGAAATTGCGGAGGCGAACGAGCCGGTCGATTTGATCACGCTGACAGCCCGGTTGCAGGATAAGAAGCAGCTGGAGGAAGTCGGCGGCATCAGCTATTTGTCGGAGCTTGCCAATGCGGTGCCGACGGCAGCCAACGTCGATTACTACGCGCAGATCGTGGAAGAGAAGTCGATGCTCCGCCGCCTGATCCGCGCCGCGACCCAGATCGTCACGAACGGCTATTCCGGCGAGGACGAAGTGGGAACGCTGCTCAGCGACGCCGAGCAGCGGATTATGGAGATTTCGCAGGCACGTTCGGGGTCCGGCTTTATTGCCATCAAAGACGTGCTGATGGAGGTTTTCGACAAGGTCGAGTTCCTTTTCAACCAGAAGGGGAGTACGACGGGGGTCCGTTCCGGCTTTGCCGATCTCGACAAGATGACGTCCGGGTTCCAACGTTCGGACCTTATTATTGTGGCGGCGCGTCCTTCGGTAGGGAAAACGGCCTTCGCACTGAACATTGCACAGAACGTCGGGGTGCGGGAGAAGGAAACCGTGGCCATCTTCAGTCTCGAGATGGGCGCGGCCCAGCTCGTACAGCGGATGATCTGTGCGGAGGCAAATGTGGACGCCGGCCGGATGCGGACGGGTTTTCTGGAGCCGGATGACTGGGAGAAGCTGACGATGGCGATCGGATCGCTGTCGGAAGCGAATATCTACATCGACGATTCGCCGTCCGTTACGGTGGCGGACATTCGGGCGAAGTGCCGCAGGCTGAAGAAGGAGAAGGGCCTCGGCATGATTCTGATCGACTACCTGCAGCTGATTCACGGCCGCGGCAAAGGCGATAACCGGCAGCAGGAAGTATCGGAAATTTCGCGTACGCTGAAGCAAATCGCGCGTGAGCTGGACGTGCCGGTCATTGCGCTGTCGCAGCTCAGCCGGGGCGTAGAGCAGCGGCAGGACAAGCGGCCGATGATGTCCGACCTTCGGGAATCCGGTTCGATCGAGCAGGATGCCGATATCGTGGCGTTCCTGTACCGGGACGACTACTATGACAAGGAATCGGAGAAGAAGAACATCATCGAGATCATTATCGCCAAGCAGCGGAATGGCCCGGTCGGGACGGTGGAGCTGGCGTTTCTCAAAAATTACAACAAATTCGTCAATCTCGACCGGTCGCATCAGGAGATGGCGATGGCGCGTTAACGGCTTAGCAGCTCTCGGGGTGTGATTTGTTGCACGGGGAACATTTTTTTGCGGAAGTTGGTTTAAGATAGCATAAAGGACGGCATACTGCGGTAGAATACGCGCAGGTGCCGTTTTTTTTGGGTTAGGAAGGGTTTGTCGATGTTTTCCGAACAATGCTGGGCGATGGATTATAATTGTTCGTTTTTATTGACTTTGTGCTAGTCAACTGCTAAACTAGTCATGGTGCGTTGCACCGTAAAGGCTAATATTAGGTGGTTTCCCACCTCACGGGGGTAGTGAAGATGTCAACGGTAGTGGTTGTCGGAACCCAATGGGGAGACGAAGGAAAAGGAAAGATTACCGATTTTCTGGCAGAGTCCGCTGAGGTTGTCGCGCGCTATCAGGGCGGGAACAACGCAGGACACACCATTCTCATTAACGATAAAAAGTATAAGCTGACGATGATTCCTTCCGGCATTTTTTATGGAGATAAAGTATGCGTCATCGGCAACGGGATGGTTATTAATCCGGGTGCGTTGCTTGAAGAAATCCGCTATATTCACGAGAACGGCTTCACAACGAAAAACCTGCGTATCAGTGACCGCGCGCATGTCATCATGCCGTATCATTTGCTGCTCGACGGGCTGGAAGAAGAGCGCAAAGGCGATAACAAAATCGGCACGACCCGCAAAGGGATCGGCCCTTGCTATATGGACAAAGCGGCGCGCAACGGCATCCGGATTGCCGATCTGATGGACGCGGAAGAATTCGAGAGCAAAGTGCGCCGACTCGTCGCCGAGAAAAACACGCTGATCGAGCAAGTGTACGGTTCCAAAGGAATCGACGCCGACTCGATCATTCAGGAATACCTCGGATACGCCGAGCAGCTTCGTCCTTACGTCACCGATACATCGGTTGTCTTGAACGATCTTATCGACGACGGCAAGAAGGTGCTGTTCGAAGGGGCGCAGGGCGTCATGCTCGACATCGACCAAGGAACGTACCCGTTCGTCACTTCGTCGAACCCTTCCGCAGGCGGCGTCTGCATCGGTTCGGGCGTCGGTCCTTCGAAAATTCAGCAAATCATCGGCGTTGCCAAATCGTATACGACGCGTGTAGGCGATGGTCCGTTCCCGACTGAGCTGATGAACGAAACCGGCGACTGGATTCGCGAGCGCGGCAACGAGTACGGCACGGTAACCGGTAGACCGCGCCGCGTCGGCTGGTTCGACAGCGTCGTCGTCCGTCACGCCCGCCGGGTGAGCGGCATCACGGGCTTGTCCTTGAACTCACTCGACGTGCTCGCCGGTCTGGAAACGGTCAAAATCTGCACCGCCTATACGTACCGCGGCGAAACGATCAGCCATTACCCGGCAAGCCTGAAAATGCTGGCCGAGTGCAAGCCGGTATACGAAGAGCTTCCGGGCTGGAACGAAGACTTGACCGGCGTCCGCAAGCTTGAGGATCTGCCGGAGAACGCCAGACGTTACGTCGAGCGTGTGTCCGAGCTGACAGGCATTCCGATCGCGATCTTCTCGGTTGGCCGCAACCGCGAGCAGACGAATCTGGTGAAGCCGATTTATTAATTCGGAAGATGAAATAGGCAACCTCTCGAACCGTTCTTGAAAGACGGTGGCGAGGGGTTTTTTCATGCCCGCATTTGTATTTTTCCCCGACATCCCCCGGTTGGTTTCCCAAAAAAAGGTCCATACTGTGAATAGAGTAGCAGAAGGCAAGATGGGAGTTGTCCGGGATGAAATGGCTGATAGGGATCGCCAAGCTGGCGGTCAGTGCGGTGGTTACCTCGCTTTGCTGTGTGGCGCTGACGTTCGCCGCTGCCAATACTTATGTGGACTTATTGCTCGACCAATATCATATTCCGCGTCCGGCCGGTCAAAAGATCGAATGGGGCGCCTTCATGAGCCGTTTCACGGCGCAGCTGGGGCTTGGCGCGGGGAGCGGGAGCGGCGTGCCCGCAAAGCCTAAAGACTTGGCGGTGTCCGTGCCTCCGACCGGCAATACGCCTTCCTCTTCGGAAACCGGCACGAAAGAACGCACGCAGACGGACGGCAAAACGACGACTCCAGGCAGCGGCAAGGCGAATGACGACCCTTACAGGGTGCCGGAGGATGCGGTCGCCGTCTGGAGCCGCCAATCCGGGAAGACGAGCGGCAAGCAGGACAGTCTCACGGAGCAGGAACGGAAGGTCGTGGTCTCGAGCGAGGAAGTGACGAAGAAGAAGGAGCAGTTGTCCGAAGCGGACAAGGCGAAAATCTTTTCGTTGATGGTCTCACGCGTGCCGCAGGAAGATATGCAGACGATATCCAAGCTGATGGAGGACGGCATTACGGCCGCCGAACTGAAGGAAATCGAGCAGCTTCTCCAAAAATCGTTGAAGTCTGACGAGTATAAGCAATTGATGGATTTAATTCAAAAATAAACGCCCTGACATACGCAGGGCGTTTCAGGCTGTTGAGAAACCCTAGTAGTAGAAAATCTCAGCCAAATAGAGGTGGGGTATATCCCGTAAGAGTTTACGTCCGCCTTTGAAACCCGTGAAAATACCGCTAATTCTAATCAAATTCACGGGTTTCAAGAGCGGCTGGAGGGATATACCCCACCGTCGTATGCAGAGAATTTTATACGCGAAGCGGGTTTCTCAACAAGCTCAAACGCCCTGACATACGCAGGGCGTTTATTTTTGCCTCGTTCAGTTTACCTCTATTCAATCGATCCCCCGAAGCGGGTCACCGTGTCTTCGGCTTGTCGAATTCGCGATGATTCGACAACGACCTGCAGCAAGCCGCCGGGACTTTCGGCTATTGACAAATGAGATAGTCCGCCACCCAGAAGGGACATTGGCATCGGCTGATGCGGTTCTGCTGCACCCGGCTCGATCTGGAGATCGACGACGCCCTGCTTGCGCAGCGCATCTACGGCTTGCTGCAGGTCATGTTCGCTTCGGAAAGCCGCCGTAAAATTTTCCATCGATTGTCTTCACACTCCTGTCAATTTCTCCGCTGAAATGTGGGATAAGATACGATTTTGTTGAAATGGGTAAAGTTATTGTGGTAAATTTATAAAGTAGTTTTTTACCCTTTGGGTTATTGTCCCTTTTTTTAGTGTTTTTATGTGCACATCGTAAGCGAACCTGAGAACGTACACCCAGACAACATGAGACTATAGACTTAGAGAGAAGAAACGTGTCATCAGGAGAAGCATCGCATCCGTCGGTCTTAAGACCGAGGGAAGCTGAGGTTCGAATGCGGCAAAAAACGGCTTAAAAGGAGAAGAAAATGAAATTTTTCAAAGGAGCGGATCGACTCAAAGGCCTGTTGGACAAGCTTCGCACTCCAAGGTCTGCGGATCGGTCGAATAGCTTGGATGAAAGCGTAAAGCCAGCGGCGGTGTCGGAAGTACCGGGAGCGACAGCGCTTGAACGGATGAAAAACCGAATCATTTTACATAAATGGATGGTTATTAAATCGGTCTCTGCGTTAGGCTTGATGGCGGCGGTTGTTGTTAGCGGACATGAATTGGTTGAAGCCAATATGAAGGATTATTATCAGGTGTATGCGAACGGAGATCTGATCGGAATCGTATCCGATCCTTCCAAGGTCGAGGAATATAAACAAAAGAAGCGGGAACAGTTGTCCAAGAGCGAGTCCGATCTTCGGATGGTCGTTACCGAACCGAAGCTCGAATTAACCCCTGAAAGGGTTTTCAATCACAATACGGAGGATCAAGCCGTGCTCGATAAGCTCGGCGGCTATTTCTCCTCGTACCCGGTCGGTGTGCAGCTTATCGTGGACGGCAAGCCGATGGGGATCGTGAAGGACGAAGCAGCGGCGAAGACGGTATTGGACCAAATCAAGAACAATGCGATCGCATCCATGCAAACGAAGAAGACGTCGGGGCGCGTAAGCATCTTGTCGGCGTCGCCCGCGGCCGGTACACCGGTGCAAACGGAGCTGCAAAAAGCGGACTTCATGCAAAAGGTCGATCTTCAGGAAGTGAAGATCGAGCCGAAGCAGCTGGTGAATCCGGAGGACCTGCGCAAAAAGCTGGAAACCGGCGATGCTCAGCCGACGAAGTATACGGTGGAGAAGGGCGACTGCGTCTCATGTATCGCACAGAAGCTGAATATACCGAAGCAGGTCATTTATCAGAACAATCCCACGATCACCGACGATATGATCAAAGTCGGCCAGCAGCTCGACTTGACGGTTCTGAAGCCGACGCTTGCCGTGCGGACGGTCGAAAAAGTGGTGGAAAATCAAGAGATCGCCTACGAGACCGAAGTCAAGCAGGATGACAACATGCGTCTCGGCGAGTCCGAGGTATTGAGTCCCGGCAAGAACGGTCTCAAGAAAATGACCTTTCAGCTTACGAAAGTAAACGGCCTGCTCGAGGCGGAGACGGTCTTAAGCGAAGAGATCGTTCAACAGCCGGTCAAAGCCGTCGTGAAGAAAGGCACCAAAGTAATCAAAGGCGAAGGAACGGGCAAATTCGCTTGGCCGGTCCTGTCGGCATCGATTTCCAGCACATTCGGCACCCGTTGGGGCGCGTTCCATAAAGGTGTTGATTTGACGGGCAACCGCAACATCATGGCGTCGGATAACGGCAAAGTCGTGTTTGCCGGCGAGAAAAGCGGATACGGCAACTGCATTATCATCGACCATATGAACGGCTACCGCACGCTGTATGGCCATTTGAGCCAAATCAATACGAGCGTCGGCAAGATCGTCGAGAAGGGCGATAAGATCGGTTATATGGGCAGCACCGGAAATTCGACAGGCGTGCATCTGCACTTCGAGGTACAAAAGGGCGAAACGCCGGAAAATCCGCTCAAGTATTTGAACCAATAAGACGTTTAGAGAGATAGAGGGGCATGGAAGTCGCAGGAAACCTGGGCTTCCGTGTCTCTTTTTGCTTCAGGATGTGGTAAAATAATAGAATAGCTTACCATGGATAGGATATCGTTGACATTCGGCGGCGCGAAGCAAGGAGCGTAGTACGGATGCAACGCGAGTCTCTGACAGGCGGTGAACGAAGCATGGCCAAAATTCTCGTCGTCGACGATGAACAGCCGATTGCGGATATATTGAAATTCAACTTGGAAAAAGAAGGCCACGAGGTCATCTGCGCCTATGACGGTGCAGCGGCCGTGGATCTTGCCTATTCCGAAGACCCGGACCTGATTTTGCTCGACCTGATGCTGCCGGTCAAGGACGGTATGGACGTCTGCCGGGAGGTGCGCGTGAAGCTGAATACGCCGATCATCATGCTGACGGCCAAGGATAACGAAATTGACAAGGTGCTCGGGTTGGAGCTTGGAGCCGACGATTACGTGACGAAGCCGTTCGGCACGCGCGAGCTGCTGGCCCGGGTGAAAGCGCATTTGCGCCGTCATACGAAATCGGCGATGCCGGCGGCAGCGCAAGCGCAGCCGAACGAAGAGGAAGCCCGGCAAGGGCTGCGCATCCAGAGCTTGTTTATCGATACGGACATGTATGTCGTGTATAAGGACGACGTTCCGCTCGATCTGACGCACCGGGAATTCGAGCTGGTGCAGTACATGGCCAAGAACAGCGGCAAAGTCATGACGCGCGAGCATCTGCTTCAAGCGGTGTGGGGCTTCGAATATTTTGGCGATGTGCGGACGGTCGACGTGACGATCCGCAGACTGCGCGAGAAGCTGGAGGACGATCCGAGCCGTCCGGAGTATATTATTACCCGGCGCGGACTCGGGTACATGATGCGCAATTCGAAAGCAAGCGCCGGCGGCTACTAAGCAGAGGCCGAGCCGATGAAACCGATCCGTTTCTTCCAATCGATTCAAGCCAAGCTGATTGTTATTTATTTGCTGTTGATTTTGGTCGCGCTCCAGCTCATCGGGGTTTATTTTATTAAGACGCTGGAAACGTCGCTCAAGAACGAGTTTATCGAGAACCGGAACTCCCAGGCGCAGCTGCTTGCGCAGTATGCGGAGACATACCTGACGGAAAATCAGGAAAATAAAAACTCGGATACGACCAAAAAATCGTATGCCGATCTGAACGATTTTGTAAACAGCCTCTTCGCGACGAGCAAAGCGGAAATCCAGATTATCGATGCGAACGGTGTCGTGCTTACGACGACAAGGCCGATGAACCAATCGGTCGTGAACAGTAAAAATACGCAGACCGAAGTGACGCGGGCGCTGCAGGGGATTAAGGATAACCAGCGTCTGTTCACCGACTTCGACGGCGTCCGCAAAATCATTATTGCTAAGCCGATCGGCTCGGGCGTCAAGGTGCTCGGCGCCGTATACATCATTGCTTCGATGGACGATGTCTACAAAACGCTGACCCAGATCAACAACTTCTTCATCTCCGGTACGTTAATCGCGCTCGCGCTTACGGCGGGTCTCGGCGTGATTTTGTCGTCTACGATTACAAACCCGATTAAGGCCATTACGAGACAGGCTACGGCCGTAGCCGAAGGCCGGTACGAATACGAGGAAAAAATCCGGGTGATGGGCGAGGACGAGATCGGTCAGCTCGGCAATACATTTAATTTTATGATGGAGCGGCTGCGCGAGGCGTTATCGCTGAACGAAGAGGAGAAGGAAAAGCTCGCCTCGATCTTGTCCAACATGAACGACGGGCTGATCGCCACAGACGATCATGGGCGCATCATCGTGATCAATCGGCGGGCGAAGCAGATCCTGCAGGTCAACGAGGATACGACGCTCGGGATGCCGCTTGGCGAACTGCTCGGGATGCCACAGGAGAAGATGCAGGTGCTGGAAGGCACGGAAGATCATTCGACGATGCTGCATCTGTATCATGAGGCCGAGGAAGAGCCGCTGTTCGTCAAAGTGACGTATACGACGATTCACAGCAAGGGCAAAGGCTCCGCCGGGACGATTGCGGTGCTGCAGGATGTCACCGGACAGGAGAAGCTCGAACAAGCGCGCCGGGAATTCGTAGCGAACGTATCGCACGAGCTGCGGACGCCGCTTACGACGATCAAGAGCTATCTCGAAGCGCTGGAGGACGGGGCCCTGGAAGAGCCGCAGCTTGCGGGCAAGTTTGTCAATGTCGCAAGGAACGAAACGGAGCGGATGATCCGGCTCGTCACGGACCTGCTGCAGTTGTCCCGACTCGATTCGAAGCAGGCGATTATCAGCAAGGAAACGACGGATGTAACCGAGATGCTTGAGGAAGTGGCGGACCGTTTCTCTTTTCAACTGGAGCAGCGCATGATCGCCATTGAAATCGACGTCGAGAAGCACGTAGACGAAATTATGCTGGACCGCGACCGGATCGACCAAGTGCTCGACAACCTGGTCTCTAATGCGATCAAATATACGCCGGAGGGCGGACATATCCGCATTCACGCGGGCCGGAGAGAATCCTCCGTGCTGGAAATTTCCGTTCAGGATAACGGCATCGGGATTCCGCGCAAAGATTTGAGCCGGATCTTCGAACGCTTCTACCGGGTAGATAAAGCCCGTTCCCGCAGTATGGGCGGGACCGGACTTGGCTTGTCGATTGCCCGGGAAATAGTGAAGGCGCACGGCGGCACCATTCAATTGGAGTCGGAGCTCGGGCAAGGGACGCGGGTGACGTTCACGCTGCCGTATCAACAGGAGGAGGCGGCCGTATGATCGAGAAACTGAAAACCGCCGCGCTGACGCTGCTGGTGCTGCTCAGTCTGCTGCAAAGCTACCTGCTGGCTTACAGCTACCCGAAATTCGACCCGGTCAAACCGGAGGAATACGTGAAAACCGACATCCTCGGTACCCATGCTTCCCTGAAGGATATGCTGTTTCCGGACCAACTGGTGCTGCACCTGGGCAATCAGCAGCATACGGTGCTCTACCCGAATACCGTGAAGTACAATGAAGTGATGGAGATTTTGAAGCAGCGGTTTTTGGAAGGGTTCCGGAAGACGAGCGTCACTTCGCTCGGCATTAACTGGGACGATGCACGGAATAAGCAGCAGGGAGTCGAGATCCGGTTCCGCGACGGGCTGCCGATGAACGTTCTCCAGGAGGTCATGCAGCTGAAGGGCGATCTGCAGGGCGAGAACGACCTGATTACTCGCATTTGGATTTTTGCCAAGGATACGAACGAGGTCAGAGCGATTCTGTTTACAGATACGGCGAATACGGTATACGAAGCGATCAAAGCCGATTTTACGGTGAAGGACATCGAGAAGTTCGTGCAGGCGGACGAAACGTTCACCCCTTACAAGCCGATGGCCGGGGACTATTATTTGCCGATGAAGCCGCTGGCGATCCCGAGCTTTAAGATGACGTACACGCAGTTTACGGCGGATCAATTGAAGCGCACGTTTTTTGTCGATCCGACGCTGACGCGCAATGTGACGGAGCGGGACGGCTCGGAGATTTACACGGACGGGAAACGCGGGCTGAAGCTGAGAAACGAGCAGCACTGGATGACGTATACCGATCCGGTGGCCGCGACGGAGAGCAGCAAGGTCGATTTGCGCGAGAGCCTGTTGTCGGCCGTGCAGTTCATCAACCAGCATGGGGGATGGAACGGCAAGTACGGGGTGCAAAAGGTGCCGCAGCGGCTGCTGCCGGGCAATCAGCAGTATGTGTTCCGGCAGTACTATGATTCGTATCCGGTCATCAATACGCGGAACGAGAATACGGGTTTTATGAGAATTTCGTTGCAAAAGGGCATCGTAGCCAGCTACGAGCGTTCGCTGATGACTCCCGATTTCCGAAGCGCCGTCCGTACCGAGGTGCAGCTGGCGGGCGGAGAGCCGCTGGAGCAGAAGCTGGCTGCATTCGCTAAAAAGGAGCGGGTGTATTCGATCTTCCCGGCTTACCGTATGGTCGTGACGGAGCAGGCGATGATGCTTGTTCCGGCTTGGGTGGCCGAGCTTCAAGACGGCACGTACGAATTTTTGGACTAAGGAGGATGCCGGCGTGGAATGGGGACGGGCTAAAACGATATTGATATTGTCCTTCCTGCTGCTGAACGTGGTGCTCGGCATCCAGCTGTGGTCCAGCCGTGCGGACCTTCTCGATCTGGAAGCGAACGCGATCGGAGCGGCGGAGGAGATTCAAAGGCTGTCGAAGAGCAAAAATATACAAGTGCCGCCGGATATTCCGAAGGATGTGCCGAAGCTGCGGGAGATTGTCGTCCGGTTCGACGATAACTTCAATCCGGAGAAGGCGGTGCCGCTGGCGGCGCCGTTCAAATTCGATCCGTTGATCAGTAAGGGCTCGTTCCGGGAGCTCTTGGCGAGAACGGGGATTCCGAAGATCGAGTCGTACCAATTCGATCCGATGACGAGTCTTGGCGGTACTTATGTGTTCCACCAGTTGTACGGCACGCTTCCGATGTTCGACGTGCAGTTGAGACTGTTCGAGAAAAACGGGCAAGTCACCTCCTACCAGCAAGGTTATGTGGAAGTGCAGTCCGACGGGCAGCAGAAGGAACAGAAGGTCATTACCGCCTACATCGCTTTGCGGAGTCTGATCGAGAACTATCTGCCGTCGGGAGCGGTCATTACGAGCGTACGGCTCGGGTATCACGGACAGGTGTACAATTCGCAGACGCTGAATATGTGGCCGTCCTGGCGGGTGTCGCTGGGGAATGCAGACGGAGACGTGTACTACGTTCATGCTTTGAACGGTGCGGTGGAAGGGCCGCAGAAGAGCAAAAAGTAAGCGGCTAAGGAGTTTTGAACATGGGGATACGGTTTTGTGTGCTGGGCAGCGGCTCGACGGGCAACGCCACGGTCGTTGCGACGGAGGAGGGCAAAGTGCTGATCGACGCCGGGCTCAGCGCGAAAAAGATAGATCAGCTGTTGAAGGAACGGGGCATGTCGGCCAGCGAGTTGGATGCGATTGTGGTGACGCACGAGCATGCCGATCATATTAAAGGGCTGGGCGCGGTTGCGCGCAAATACGACTTGCCCGTCTATGCCAATGAGAAGACATGGGCCGAGCTCGACCGGCAAATCGGCGAGATTGCGGAGGAGAACCGCTGCGTGATGAAGACGGGGGAAATGCTCGAATTCGGCTCGCTGCAGGTGGAATCGTACGGCATTTCGCACGATGCGGCCGAGCCGGTCGGCTATTGCTTTTATCACGAGGAAGAAAAGCTGAGCGTAGCGACGGATCTCGGCTACATGAGCTCCAAGGTGAAGGAGAAAATTCAGGACAGCGACGTGCTCGTCCTGGAGTCCAATCACGATATCGAGATGCTGCGGATGGGCCGGTATCCGTGGAACATCAAGCGGCGTATCTTGAGCGATGTCGGCCACTTGTCCAACGAAGCGGCCGGGATCGGCCTCGTCGACGTGATGACGGCGAAGACGAAGCGGGTGTATCTCGCGCATCTCAGCCGGGACCATAACCTGATGGATTTAGCCAGGCTGACCGTGAATAGTATGGTAGAGGAGCGGCTCGCTCCGGACGATCACCGCGCCAAGCTGATGGACACGTATCATGACCGGGCGACGGAGTGGGACGTGTTGAAGGACGATTAGCCGTTCCCGGGACAAGGGAGCGGGGATAGAATGCTTTTGGAGCCGCAAATAAGGATCGGGTCGGATTAAGCGCTGTACATAAGCGGTCTGAGCAGGATGGCGCATGGTGAATCGCAGGAGCGGCTTTGACGCGACTCAAGTGAAGCTTGCTGATAGCGTGCTGGGAAAGCTCTGTTTTTCGGCGATCCGCGGCGTACGGCCTTAATGTCGGTGACGACTGCCAATGCCGGTCGGTAGTGTGGACTGATCGGACGCCTCCAGCGTGTGGATTTTGGCGGCTAATTCTTGTGCGGTGAGCAGCCCTTTTTCCAGCAGCAGCTCGAGAATGGCTCCCAGTAAAAGGGAGTTTCGGTAATGGTCTTCCTTGAGGTCCGCGAGCTTGGCGATCCAAGCGACTTCATCCAGATGGGACGATATGCGGCGGTTCGACATCTCCATCTTCCTTCCTTGATTGGGTGCAGGCTATGTTTTTATTCTAGTCTAGCTTTAGGGAAATCATTCCTCTTTTTTAGTTTTTGAGATTGCCAGATTTTAAGGTACAATGGATATAGCAGATTTTTCGGCCTCGTGTGGGGTGCGGGGTGGGATGGAAC
>NZ_JTHN01000126.1 GCF_001399685.1 Paenibacillus sp. A3 | reverse complement strand
CTTATTGAAGGAGCGGCTCGATTCGCTCGGCCCCCGCTTCCAGCTGTACTCGAACATTCAGACGGTCGAGCGGAACGTCATTCGCAACGAATTCCGGGGTCCCCCGACTCCCGCCATGGAAAAGTACAAGAAGAAGCTGTCCGCGCTCCGCGACGTTTTCATCAAGATGGTCGTCGGCGTTATTCCTTTGGACCGGTTCGAGTCGTATGCCGACTGGTGGAGGCGGGAGGGCGGCGACGAAATCACGAAGGAAGTAAACGAGTGGTATCAAAAGCAACTGGAGGTGCGTTGATGCGACTGTGGCCTTGGTTATACAAACGGTATACGGAAAAAATTCAGCTCCGCCTCACCGTGTATTTCGTCCTCGTGCTGGTCCCTCTCGTCATCGTCAGTCTGTTCGTCAACTTCCGTTCCCAGCGCATCCTGCTTGAGCAAACCGAGGAGCGGACCAAGGGCGCGCTGACCTCTTCGATGGATTATATCGAAGTCACGCTGCAAAATGTCGAGCAAATCTCCACGCTGGCCGCTACGAACAACAACATTCTGAGGCTGCTGAACGAGACGGGACCGGAGTTGACGGCGCAATCGTATATCAACTTTGTCGAGGTCTTGAAGGAGCTCTCCAGCGTCACCTCGATCAGCCCGATGGTCTCCCAAATCTCGCTGTATCACGCTTCCTCCCGGCTGCTGCTGAACGCCACTAACGGAGGCAAGCTGATCGAGCATCCGCTTCAGGTGCTGAGGCTGCAGGAGCTTGCCGAGGCCGGAGGCTCCGCCATTACCTATGTCATGCCCGACATGGAGTTTCCCGAACGGCAGACATTCGGCTCCGTCATGGATACGGACAGTATTTCGCTGGTCCGTACGATGGATCTCAACAACCCGGACCGTGAGCCGAATCTGCTCATCATTACTTTGAACAAAGACAAGCTGCTCGACTTGCTCCTGTCGCTGCTGCCGTCGCCCCAAGCGCAGATCGCCCTTTATAACGATAAGGGACACCTGGTGACGGGAACGGAAAGCGCCGACCGGACGCGGATCGGCGCGGACGAAGACAGTGGAAGCGGGTCCGAGATTTCGACGAAGGTCGATTCGGCCTACTACAAATGGTCGCTCGTGCTGTCCCAGCCGAAGGAAGAATTGTACCGGGAAACGAACCTGAACCGGATGTATACCTTTATTATTATCGGAATCAGCATCGTGCTCGCTTGCCTCATCTCCTGGGGGGTGTACAGCGGCATCGCTTCTCCCGTGCAGCGTTTGCTGAAGGGCATGAAACGGGTCGGAAGCGGCAACTTTAACGTCCGGCTGGATAACGACCGGGCCGACGAGCTCGGTTACTTGACCCGGGCCTTCAACAAGATGGTCGAAGAGCAGCGCCACCTGATCGAAAATTACTATGAACAGCAGCTGCAGCTCGCCAACACGGAGCTGAAATTTTTGCAGTCGCAGATCAACCCTCACTTCCTTTACAATACGCTCGATTCGATATATTGGACCGCTAAAAATTACGACGCCGACGAAATCAGCGAAATGGTGCTGAATTTATCGAACTTCTTCCGGCTCAACCTGAGCAAAGGGCGGGAAACGTTCTCCGTGGAGGAAACGGTCACGCACCTCCACTATTACATCCGGGTGCAGCAGCTTCGCTTTCTTGAGGCGTTTACGGTCAGCTACGAGTTGTCCGAGGAAAGCAAGAACGTCCCCGTGCTGAAGCTGATTTTGCAGCCTTTAGTGGAGAATGCGATTCTTCACGGGCTGGAGAAGCGCAGAGACGGCCGTCTGCTCATCGCCAGCCGCATCGAGGAAGGCTGTCTGGTGCTGACCGTGCAGGACAACGGGAACGGCATCCCCCCGGCACGGCTGGAGCATATCCGCAGCGAGCTGGCCAAGCTGGCCGCATATGAATCGGGGGCGCTGTCGTATAGGCAGAGCAATCCCAAGGACTTGTTCGGCCTGCGCAACGTCATGTCGCGCATTCTCATCGTTTACGGCCAACGGGCCGAACTTCAAATAGGCAGCACGGAAGGCCAGGGCACGACGGCGAAGCTGATTCTTCCGCTGGAGAAGTGCAAGGAGAATCACGAGCCGGAGCCTCCCCGCCCCGGGCTGCAGCAAGAGGTGAAGCTGGCATGAACTTATTCATTGTCGAAGACGAGATCCGCCTGCGCAACAGCCTGATGCATCATATTCCGTGGGAGGACCATGGCATCGAAGTGATCGGCACGGCGGAGAACGGGCTTGAAGCGCTGCAGCTCTTCGAACGCAAGAAGCCGGATATCGTGCTGCTGGATATCGAAATGCCGCAGATGGACGGCATCACGCTGGCCCGTAAGCTGCAGGAGCTGGACCCGCTGGTGAAGCTGATCATCCTGAGCGGACACGATAATTTTGAATTCGCACAAGCCGCGATGGACGTCGGGGTGATGAAGTATTTGCTGAAGCCTGCCGGGGACGAAGAAATTCTGAAAGCCGTGCTGGAAGCAGCCGAACAGCTGAGGCAGGAACTGGAGCGGATCAGCAATCAGGCGATGCTGCAGGAGAAATGGCGGCAGCATTTGCCGCAGCTGCGCAACAGCTTCTTCCAGCGCTGGGCGGAAGGAGCTTACAGCCTGCGCGAAGCGATGCAGTACGGCAAGGACGTGCAGCTCGATCTGAAGCCGGACCGGCAGCTGGCGGTCGCCGTGCTCGATATGGACCCGCTCCCCGAATCGGATACGCGCTTCGGCCCGAAGGACCGGCAGCTCCTCTTATTTTCCCTCCACAGCATCGTAAGTGAGCTGCTTCAACGGTCCGGGCATTGGAGCTTTACCGATCCGGAAGGCCGTACCGTCATCCTGTTCGATGCGGGGCCGGACGAGGACCCGAACGGCGTTCTGCTGCATGCGCATACGGCGGTGACCCGACTCCTTGGCAAGGTAAAGGAATGTCTGAAGCTCACGGCGAGCGCGGGCATCTGCGGGGCGACCGGCGGCCCCGGGGAGCTGCACAAGCTGTATGTTCAAGCCGGCAAAGCTTTGCTGTGCCGCAAGGTATACGGGCGGGATATCGCGATTCCGTACCGGGAGGAGCCGGAAGGGACTTCCGCGCTTACGCTGCAGCCGACCTTGGAGAAGGGGCTTGAGATCGCGCTGGAGACAGGTGATCCCGGCAAGGCGGAGGAGCTGGCTTCCGCGCTGTGGGCGGAAGGAATGGGCCGGGCCGGGTCCGTGGACGACGTGCACGAGCATGTGCTCTATTTCGTCAGCCTGCTGACCCGGACGATCCAGCGCCAAGGCTGGCGGGTCAAGGAAGTGACCGGAGACGATTACGTGTTCTTCCACAATCCGCTGCAGCTGACGACGAAGGAACAGATCCAGGCATGGCTGAGCCGCACGGTTCGTCATATCGCCGCTTACGTGCAGAACCAGCGCCAATGCATCAGCCATGATACGGTCCGGACCATACTGGACATCGTCGAAAAGGAGCTGGACTCCGAGCTCACCCTGCATACGGTCGCGGACCGGCTGTATGTCAACTCGTCCTACTTGAGCAGGCTGTTCAAGCAGGAAACCGGGAAGACGTTCTCCACGTACGTGCTGGAGCGCAAGATGGAAGCCGCCAAAGCCGCGCTGCTTAAAGGCGCCAAGGTTTACGACGCTGCCATGCTGGCCGGGTATCGGGACGTGAGCTATTTTACGAAGGTATTCCGCAAATATTGGGGCGTCACGCCAGGGGAGATGAAGCCCTGAAGCCGTGAACCGGCCGCCGGAACGAAAAAAAATCGAACAAGCCGCAGGTAAGGGCTTGTTCGATTCGATTCCGCAAAAATCAAGTGTTATCTGGAAACGGTAATCGTCGCGTTGTTTCCGGAAACAGAGACGGTCGCATAATCCTCCACATCTTTGACCGGATTTCGCGCCGTGCCGTCCACGTTCACGTTTTTAAATTGGGCATAGCTCCTTCCCGTCACGCTATCGGAGCCGGCAATGGTCGCCAGCATTTTCCACCTGGTTACGCTGGAGACATTGACATTCGCCACCTCCAGAACCGACGTGAGGTACGTATCCGCTTGGGAAGAGCACGTCATGTCGGAGCAAATGGCATAGCCGCTCATCGAGAGTCGCACGCTGCCGTTCAAATTCCGGTAAGCGGTAAGGTTTACATCCGAACCGGGCTTATAGCCGTTCTTATACTGCACCTGATTATAAGGCGACACAAACGTGCCGTACGTCTTGGAACCTTTAAATACGGCCATCACAGGCAGCCATTTATGATTATTGTACGCATTGCTGTACTGCAAGCCCATATCGGTTTCTACCGCTTGGCTGCCGGAGGTTCCGGTAAAGCCCGCATAAGTGTAGGTTGCTCCCGATGGCGCACCAACAAGCTGGCTCGGCGTCGCCAATCGCACCGTCGTGTTGAGGTACGAGCCGTTCGTATTGACAACCGCCCTGCCCCCGATGCCGCCCGGAAGGTTGCCCGCCGCTGCCGCAATCCGCTGGCCGGCAGCGCCGCCCGCTTCCGAAGCTGCGACTTCGTAGACGTAGACCTTCTCCTTCGCCTGAGTCGGGCTCTTCTCATAGAAATAAGCGGTATCCCCGTCGATCAGCGTGTAATCGACCGTATACCCGGCCGCAGCCTCGCTTCGCTGCAAGCCCTGGGCTTGTACGCTCTCGCTCCCCGCCTGACGCGCCTTGGCCAGCACCTCGCCGATTTTCGCAGCCGACGCCGTCTTCGTGAAGTCCGTCACTTCCGCTCCGCTCATTTCGATCGACGCCGGTTTACCTCCGCTTATCGCGCGCCCCGGCACATCGCTCGCGTTTATCGCCGTCGGGAATACCGCCATGACGGCTGCCGCAACGGCCAATAGAACAAACCTTTTCTTCATCCAAACCACTCTCCTTGGCTTTAATGGGATTTCCACTTTAAGTCTACAAGATCTAAATCAACCCACATATAGGAATATAATTACTTTATTTGGTATTCGTATGACAACCTGCCATAACGAAGCACTGTTTCCGTTTGCCTTCCGCCAAAAAACAATCAAACTACCAAAAAAGGTCATCGCCCTCTTCTACCCTCCCGAGCATCCCCCCAGTACACTGAAATCAAGCTTCCCCCGCACCGCAAACCGTCGTCGAACCAAGGAGGTGCCGCACCGCGTGCGAACCGGCAAAATCAAACGGGCCCGGGTCTGGGCCGATGTCCGCAAAGACTGGGACTTGTACGCCGCGCTTGTTCCCGGCCTGCTGTTTCTGTTGTTGTTCAAATATACACCGATGTACGGCATCGTCATTGCGTTCAAGGACTTCAACATCTTCGATGGCATGAGCGCCAGCCCGTGGGTCGGCTTCAAGCATTTTGAGAAGCTTCTGACCTCCTCCGGCTTCCTGCAAGTGTTCCGCAATACGCTGCTCATTTCCGTATACAAAATCGTTTTTTTATTCCCGCTCCCGATTATCGTCGCCATTCTGATGAACGAATTAAAAAACATGTTATTCAAGCGCACCATTCAGACGATCGTCTATCTGCCTCACTTTTTGTCCTGGGTGATCGTCAGCGGGCTGTTCATCGATCTGCTGTCGGTGAACGGAGGGATCGTGAACCGGTGGATCGTCACGCTCGGCGGGGAGCCCGTGAAGTTTTTCCTGGACGGCGAGGCCTTCCGCTCCGTGCTCGTCGCATCCGCCGGCTGGAAGGAGGTCGGCTGGAGCACGATCGTCTACTTGGCCGCCTTGACCGGCATCGATCCGCAGCTGTACGAAGCGGCCAAAATGGACGGGGCGAACAAATGGAAGCAAACGCTGCACATTACGCTGCCGGGCCTCGTGCCGATCATCCTGCTCATGTTCATTTTGCGGCTCGGATCGATTCTGGAGGCGGGAACCGAGCAGATTCTCGTCATGTACAACCCGAGCGTCTACCCCGTGGCCGACGTCATCGGAACGTACGTTTACCGGATCGGCCTCGGCGAGCAGGATTACAGCTTCTCCACGGCGGTCGGCTTGTTCGAATCGGTCATCGCCTTCGTGCTGATCGTGACCGGCAACGGGCTGGCGCGAAAATATTTGAAGCGCGGCATCTGGTAAAAGGAGGGGCCTCATGATTAAAATGTCACTCGCCGGGCGGACCTGTACGGTGCTGAACTACGCGTTCTTCGTGCTGCTCGGCCTGACCACGATTTTCCCGTTCCTGAATCTGATCGCCAAGTCGCTGAGCAGCGAGGAAGCCGTCGTCTCCGGGCGCGTCACGCTGCTGCCGGTAGATTGGCAGATCGGCACGTACCGGTATGTCATGAGCCATTCGCTGTTTCTCGCCTCGTTCCAAGTCTCGGTATTCGTTACGGTCGCAGGGACGCTTCTGGCGCTGTTCATGACGACGCTGGCGGCCTATCCGCTGTCCAAACCTCGGCTGCGCGGCCGAAAGTGGTTCATTCTGATGTACATTTTCACCATGCTTTTCAGCGGAGGGCTTATTCCGACCTATCTCCTGATGCAAAGCCTGCAGCTGATCGACAAGCTGCCAGTCCTATTTCTGCCCGCGATGATCAGCGTTTACAACATGCTCATCATTAAAAATTATTTCGAGAGCCTCCCCGACAGTCTGGAAGAATCGGCGAAGCTCGACGGGGCGGGCAATCTGACGATCCTGTGGCGCATCACGCTGCCGCTGTCCCTGCCCGTGCTGGCGACGATCGCGCTGTTCTACGCCGTGGCGTTCTGGAACGATTACTTCGCTTCGCTGATCTACATCAACACCCCGGAGAACAAGCCGCTGCAGCTGTATTTGAAGGAGCTGTTCGTCTCCTCCAGCGACACGTTCCTGCAGCTCGGCGCACAGATGAACGTGGACGCAGCCATGAACACGTCGCCGCAAGCGATTCAAGCGGCCTCGATTCTGCTCGCGACCGTGCCGATCCTGCTCGTATACCCGTTCCTGCAAAAATATTTCGTCAAAGGCGTTCTTGTCGGCTCGGTCAAGGAATAACCGTAGTGAACAAGCGTCCTGCAATATGCTTCGGCCAAGACCATTCAATTCCAAGGGAGGTTCTTCTATGACAAAGAGACTGGCTGCCGTCCTGTCCGTGACCGTACTCGCTTCCGTCGCAACCGCCTGCGGCGGCGGGGGCCCGGCCCCCGAACCGGCCAAATCGGGCACGGCGAAGCCCCAGCTGCGCCAGCTTCTGCAGTACAACCGGTTCGATCCGAACAACAACCCGGTCGGCAAATACTTGAAGGAAAAAACCGGCTACGACGTCAAGTACGATATGCTGCCGGTCGAAAACGCCGACGAAAAGCTGAACCTGCTCATGGCGAACAAAGAGCCCTACGATATCATGAAGCTGAACGCGAACCAGTACGCCAAGCTCTCTTCCTCCGGCGCGCTGGAGCCGCTGGACGAGTTGGTCCGGAAGTACGGCAAAAACATGCAAGAAGTCATCGGTCCGGCCTCGTGGAACGGCGCCAGACTGAACGGCAAATTGTACGCCATCCCGGAAGGCAGCTCGGGCTTAGCGACCGGCACGGCGCTCGTGTACCGGCAGGATTGGCTCGATGAGCTGGGGCTGAAGCCTCCGACGACCCGCGACGAGCTGTACGCCGTGCTGAAGACGGTCAAGGAGAAGAAGAACGTCATCCCGATGACCGGGGGCAAAGATCCGTTCCAAGCGGAGATCGGCTCCACCTTCGGCTGGTATTACGGTCCGAGTACGAACTGGAGAGAGGTCAACGGCAAAATCGTGCATATGGTCGAAGACCCGAAGACCAAGGACTATCTCGCGTTCATGAAGAAGCTGTACACCGAAGGGCTGCTCGACGCGGAGTGGGCGATCAACCAGCCGAACAAGCTGCTGGAGAAGTTCACGAGCGGCAAGGCGTTCATGTTCCGGTCCGGGTGGTGGGACGCCGCCAATCTCAACAACGCGCTGGCAAAAAACTTCCCGGACGCCAAGATCGGCATTCTGCCTTACCTGACAGGGGACAGCGGAAAACCGGCGCAGGTCGGCACCGGCGGCGTTCCGTGGTTTATCGCCATCCCGAAGTGGTCTCCGAATAAAGAGGAAGCGATGCAATATTTGGACCTCAAGCTGGAGAAAAATATTTTCAAGGGGCTGGCCATCGGCCAGGAGGGGGTACACCATGAAGTGAAGGACGGCAAGTACTATCCGATCCTGCCCAAATTCAACGACGAATGGAACTTCGGAAGCGACTTTCTGACGGGAACGGACGAGAAAAATTACGAGGCGTACTGGCAAGCGCGCGTACGCAAAAACGAGTTCGTCCAGAACTATTACGAAACGTACCAAGCGAATGCGAAAGGAATCCTGTACTACGACGCGCTGACCTACGCCCCGCCGATTACGGACATCTCGAAACATTCGCAGAAGCTGCAAAAGCAGGCCGAGGATGCCTTCATCAAGTACGTCACCGGAGCCGAGCCGCTGGAAACCTACGGCCAATTCCTGGAGCAGTGGAAAACAAGCGGCGGCAGCGACATGATCAAAGCGGCCAACGAGTGGTACAGGAGCAGCCGCAAGTAAACGCCGCACAAAAGCCCGCCTGACCTTTATGGTTATGGCGGGCCTTTTCGGTTTTATTTGGCAGCGTAGTACCGGGACCGGACTTCCGCGTCCACCTCCGATAAGACTTCCTCAAGAATATCCAAGGCTTCGCTTAACTGCTCCTTCAGGATATTGAGCGAGCTAAGGAAGCGGATCACGTTGCTGTAAATGCCGGCTTTGAACAAGATTACCCCTTTTTGCTGGCATCTTCGGATGATTTCCTTCGTTTCCCGATCTGCCGGCTCCTTCGTCTCGCGGTCGCGAACGAGCTCCATCGCCACCATGGCACCGACTCCTCGTACATCTCCGACAAGCTCGTAACGCTCGCGGAACGCGTTCAGCCGGTCTGTTAGAAGCTTACCGACACCGAGAGCCCGTTCCCCCAAATTTTCTTGATCGTAAATGTTAAGGACCTCAAGCGCCGCAGCACAGGAAACCGGGTTTCCTACGAACGTTCCTCCGATAGCCCCCGGTCCCGCTGCGTCCATCATGTCAGCGCTTCCGACAATGGCCGACAGCGGCATGCCTGCGGCAATCGATTTTCCCAAAGTAATGATATCGGGCTGAATTCCGAAGTATTCCGAGGCAAGAAAGCGGCCGGTACGCCCGTAGCCTGTCTGCACCTCGTCCGCGATGAGTAGAATGCCATGGCTTTTGCAAAAATCGTTCAATTGATGGAGAAAGGCGGCAGGGGGGACGATGAATCCGGCTTCGCCTTGGATCGGCTCAATAATGACCGCAGCCACATCGTCGATGGAGACTTGAGTGACGAACAATTTTTCGAACAGCGAGAACGCTTCGGCGGCAACTTGGTCAGGAGTTGTTGGGGTAGAACCTGGCCAGCGGTAGACGTAAGGATACGGGGTACGGTAAATATCCGGAGCAAAAGGGCCTAAACCGGCTTTGTACGGGTTGATCTTGCTTGTGAGGGAAAGGGACATGAACGTTCGGCCATGGAAGGCTCCTTCGAAGCAAATGACCGCTCTTTTTTTCGTCGCTTTTTTGGCGATATGAATGGCATGTTCGACGGCTTCCGTACCGGAATTAAAAAAGCAAGCTTTCTTCGGGCTTGTCCCCGGCGCTCTCCGGCACAGCTCTTGCGCAAGACGAATGAAAGAGGCATAGGGGACGACCGTGAAGTCGGTATGGGTAAACTTTTGCGCCGCTTCCGTAATCGCCTTGACGATTAGAGGATGACTGTGTCCGACATTCATCGCTCCGACACCGCCGGCCAGATCAATAAATTGATTGCCGTCGATATCCAGGATTAAAGCGCCTTCCGCCCGTTCGATAACAGAAGGCAACAGACTCCCGAAGGAAGCTGCGACCGCATCGTTCGATAGTAATTCTCTGGACAAAATCCCCGGCAGTTCTCCTTTGACTTGAGCATACTTCATCAATGATCACTCCTTGTCAGGTGAAATTCCTTTCCCGATCCGATGCGAATTCCCTCCCTTTCCTTGCGGCAGACTAAGGCGATCCACGCATGTTTTCCAATTAATAATATTTACAACTAAATTATCCCTTTTAATTCTACCTATTTAATCAGCTAATTTCAAGGTAAAATAGTACGAATTTTCACTAAATTTATTACCCGTGAAAGCAAAAGCCGCACAAAGCCCAACTCCCTTGCTTTTGCACGGCGGGCATTTATGCGGCTGACCGCTTATTTAAAATCGAATTTCGGCGCCTTGAGCGGCGGACTCGTAAATGCCGCACAGCATCTTCATCATCTCGACGCCGTCCTCCACCGGGCTGATCGTTTCCTTCGTACCCTGACATACCTGGATAAAATAATCGATCTCGTCCTGAAAGCCAGAGGCGAAATCGAATGACAGATTGTTGATCTGCGGGACGATATTCAAAATCGTGTCGTGCCGCTCCGTAATGATCGCAAGCTTCGGCTCCAGCTCCACGCCGCCCTTCTCGCCGTACAGCTTGACGGTCAGCTCGTCTTCCTTGGCGTGCAGGGAGAAGCTGACGTCCACAAGCAGGGACGCCCCGTTCTCGAAGCGGATCATGGCATTCGCCAAATCCTCCACATCGTTGTGTCCGGCGTCGTAATCGGCGGCCTTGTAGAACGCGAGATTTTTGACGTTGGAGCGGTTCCCGAGCTTGCGGTACGTATTGCCGGATACGGACTTGACCTTCGGCCTACCCATCATATACCAGCACAGATCGATCACGTGAACGCCCACGTCGATCAGCGGTCCCCCGCCGGAACGCTCGATATCCGCGAACCAGCCGCCAGGGTTGCCCAGTCTGCGGATGCAGGACGCTTTGGCATAGTAAATGTCGCCAAGCTCCCCGTTGTCCGCAAACTGCTTGACGATACGCGTGTTGGCGGCGTATCTGCGCACAAAGCCGACCTGCAGCGTTTTCCCGCTGCGGCGCACGGCCTGTTCTACGGTTAACGCTTCCTCCACCGTCTTGCAAAGCGGCTTCTCGCAGAGCACATGCTTGCCCGAATCGAGCGCTGCGATGCTAATCGGCGCGTGGCCGTTATTCCACGTGCAGACGCTGACAGCGTCGATATCGGGGCGGGACAGCAGCTCCAGGTAATCCGTGTACACGTGCGGAATGCCGTGTTTTTCCGCCTTTGCTTGCGCCCGGGTTTCGTTAAGGTCGCAGATGGCTATGAGTTCAGCACGGGGATTGTTCCGGTACGATTGCAGATGCAATTCCGAGATCGAGCCCGCTCCGATGATGGCAATGCGGATTTTGTCGCACATGACAGCTACACCTCGTTTTGAGATCAGAATAGGGGTTGCCCGGCCAGACTAAATGGCGTGCACGGAAGGCCAAGCCAGCTCCACGCCTTCCCTTGCCAGCAGCGACTGGAACGCCGAGAGCTGCTGCGCGTTTCCGCGGACGGCCCGGGGGCTGAGCCGCTTGTCGATGCAATAGGCGGCGAGAGCGCCGGCCGCTTCGCCGATGTTCCACTCGACCGGATGAAGCCGGTAGCAGCCGTTCGTGATGTGGGTGACGCCCAAATTTTTGCAGGCGGGCAGCAGGTTCTCTACGCGGATCGGAATCAGGCTGCCGAGCGGGATTTGAAACGGCAGCGATGAGATGTCGATATAGTTTCGTCCGCCCGTGCTCGGATGCAAATCGATCCGGTAGGCCCCGATGCCGACCGAATCGTGGAACGCTGCCGCTTGGCCGCCAGGGCGGCAATCGGCGCCCACATGCTGCTCCAGCACGGTAAATTCGGCCCGGATGCGCCGCGATTCGCGAATGTACGGATACATCGCCAGTCCGTCCTCTGTGCCGACGATGTCGGGACGCAAGCGCAGGCCCGGGTAACCCTGCCCGCCGTCCGGCCGGGGCGCTTCCGTCTGCAGCCAGTACAGCAGCGACAGGCTGAGCTGCTTGGCGCCCTCCAGATGGCGCCGGCGCTCCTCCTCGCTTACCTCGATGACGGGGCCCAGCCAATAGTCGTTTTGCGGCCAATTGACGAGCGTCGCATGGCTTCGGTATGTTCCTTCGGCAAAGTGCGCTTTATCAACAATCTGCCGGTAATGAAACAGCGAATAGCGCTCCGTTCCCGGGAACAGCTCGTAAGTGACCGGCTCCAGCGTAGACGGGCGCACACCGGTCCAGCTCAGCTGCTTATCCGGCCAGAAGTCGGCCCGATAGTTCCGCCAGAACGAGTATTGTGCGGGCTTCGCGATCGTATGATCTTCGCCGGGCAAGTAATCCATCGCGAAGCAGTAGGTGAAGCCCTGCATATCGAGCGGGTCGGCCGCTCCGTCCAAGGCGTGCGGCTCGCCGGTCTGGCTGCGGGATTCCGCGCCGGTCACGTATTCGACTCCCGCCAGCGGCAGTACATCCCCGCACTCGGTCGCGTCGATCACATAAGGGGCGGTCAGCACGGTGCGGTCTCCGGTCCGCAGACAGCGCACCGTTACCGAAACGACGCGGTCTCCGTCGGTTTCGGCACTTTCCGCCTTATGTCTCGTCAAGATCGTTAACTGTCCGCTGTGAACGTACGGAGCCAGCATCTGCTGCAGAACGGCGAGGGCCGTCCGCGGCTCGTGGCACAACCGGCTAACGCCGCCGCTGCCGGGATTCAGCAGCAGATTCGCCCGCGCTGCGGCCGTCAGCGGAAAATGCCGCCGGTAATAATCACGCACACCCTCCCGGAACTGCCGATAGCTGCGCGTACAGCCGAACTGCTCGATCCACGGATGTTCATCCGGCGGCACCGCCTGGCTCGTCAGCTGCCCGCCGATCCATTCCGTTTCCTCGGTCAGGACCACCCGCTTCCCGAGTCTGGCCGCCGCCAGCGCCGCCGCACATCCGCCGATTCCGCCTCCGATGACGACGATCTCCGCCTGCCGCTCCCGGATCATGGCCTGCCCTCCCCGTGCGTACGGTTGTACTCGTCTGCGAAAGCATAGCTCCGGCGAATACCTTCGGCCTCGTCGCCCGTCCCCTCGTACTCCAGCACGTACGCCCCGGCATAACCGGATGCTTCGAGCCGTTCGATCAGCGAAGCCAGACCCGTATCGCCCTCGCCTGCCACGGTGCCTTCGAACGTTTGGCCGCCCAGCGATGTGTACCGTCCTTCGGGATGCCGCTTGAAATCTTTGACATGGACATGCGCAATATAGGGCAGCAGCGGCTCGATCGCTTGCGAAGGATGCTCGTCGACCAGCAGGAAATTGCCCGTATCGAACGTCGAGCGCAATGCCTTTGACCCGATTTGCTCGATGATATCCTTCACCTGTCCGCCGCGCCCGGCCAGCTGGCCGTGGTTTTCCAGAGCCAGCGTAATCCCGGCCTCTTCCGCCTGCTTCGCCGCTTCGGACAGGCCGCTTACGATCCAGCCCAGCGCCTGGTCGTAGTCGATTCCGGGATGCAGACTGCCCGAAAACACGCGAACGACGGACGTGCCGAGCGCTTTCGCCACCGGGAACGCATCCGTAATTTCCCGCAAGGCCGCCGACCGTTTTTCCTCCGAGGCACTGACGAAATCATTGCCGACCGCATAGCTGGCGACCCGGATGCCGCTCTCCCGGGTGTAGCGCACGACCTCGTCAAGCTCCCGATCCTGATTTTGCCAAAATACGTTCAGCAGCTCGACCGATTCGATGCCCTCCTTCCGGCAAAACGACAAAAAATCGATGACCGTCCACCCGCCTGCCCTTACCGTACGGTGCAAGCTCCACATGCTTAACGAAAGCTTCATAAGGCTCCTCCCCGAAATGCGGATAACGATTTGAGAATGTTCTTCCCCCTCATTGTATTCAATGGCCTTCGGATTCAATAGAGAGAACGATGACTTCTTCTGGTAAATCGATGCTGCGTTCATGAAAAAGACCGGACAATAAAAAAAAACGGGCGGTCCCGGAGGATCACCCGTCTTCTATGTGCTATTCGGCGTCAAAGCGAATCAGTACCGCCGTTTTGTCGTCGGATATTTTGAACCGAGGATATTTGCGGCATTCCTTGTCTTCCGCCTCCAAATTCATCAGCCACTTCGCATACCCTTCCAGCGACATTTCCTCGATGAGAGTCACCAGCTCGCCGATGCCGTCGGCCGGCGGCTGGGCGCTCGTCTTCGGAGGGAACAGCCCGTCGCTCACGATCAGAATCGATCGCAGCTGGATACGGTTGATCCGCCCGTATTCGATGAGATCGTTCGCCTCGGGCTGCCCGCTGAGCACGGAGTAGCCGCTTAACGTATTCATCCGCGATTTGTTGCCGCGGATGTGCGGCTTCACAAGCTCCCACAGCTCTTCCCGGGTCTGGACGCCTTTGCGGAGGCCTTCCTCCCATATCTTCTTGGACTCGTAATCGATGTGCGCGACCTGGTCGCGGGATACGGTGCGGATCGTTCCGTCGGCATAGGAGGCGGCGATCATGCAATCCCCCACCTGCGCGTAGTCGATATAGCGGTCGTGAATCCGGACAACCGCCAGCGCGCTGGTCCACAGCGCCGCCTGATCGGTCAGATCGATTCCGGCTTCCTTCATCTTTCCCCTCAGACGGACATTCGCTTGAACGACCGCTTCCTTCAAATCGATGCCCGCCAAGTCTTCCTCCTGCAGCGATTCCAGATACTGCTGAATCGTCCGGGAAGCCAAATATCCTCCGGTTTCCCCGTCAGGCCCGCGGAACGGATGCAGAGAGGTCGCTCCGTCAAGCACCCCGTACATCGATACGCCCGGGTTAACGACCAGCGCGTCCTCGTTCCATTCGGCGGTTCCTTTCAGGGTTAACGTTTGTATGTTCATAGTCTCCTCCACCCGATCCTCTACTTATAGTGGTAAGGCTTTAGTACAGCATTCCGACGTCCAGAGCCGGTTCTTGCGGATTCAGCTCGATCTGCTCCAGCATGCGTTCCGTCCGTTTCCACCGCTCGTAATCGTCATACCGGGGCGCGCGGCCGGCCAAGGAGGGGAGCCAGCTCAAGATCCGCCGCAGCCGTTCGCTTAAAGCCGGCTCCTCCTCCAGCTTCCCGATCACATCCGTGCGTACCGAAATTAGTCCCGCCGTATTCCACAAGGCCGACTGCGCCTCCGGAGCCATCAGCTCCTGCACGAAGCTCTGCGCCGCCTTGAGCCGCTCCGGGTCGCTCTTCAACACCGCCAGTCCGTGAACGCCGGGCAGAAGCGCTTCCTGCTTCCACTCGGGCAGCTTCGCCAGATCGAACGAGAACTTCCCGCCGATGTAGCGTTCGATCGTGGGCAGCTTATCGGAAGTGCCGACGTACATTCCGGCCTTGCCGTTAATAAAATCGCTGGCCGCCTTATCGTGCTGCAAAGGCTTCATCAGCCTGGATTCGTGCGTCAAATTCCGCCACAGCTCCAGCGCGCTTCGCATACGTTCCGCGGCCGGTCCGCCGGTCTCCTTCGGGGCGTAACTCAGGCTTGCCAAAAACCAGGGCAGCTCTTTATCCACCGTCATCGTCCCGTAACCCTTCGACACCTCTTCCCTCGGAGGCTCCTTCGCGAGCGACAGCGTGTGCCGGACCTCCTCCCAGGTGCCTAACGCCGGGGCACGCCCGGCCAGCCGCTTGAACGGCTCCTCCCGGTAGTAAAGCACAGGCACGCTGCCTCCGAAAGGGACGGCCCAATCCTCGTCCCGATACCGGAAAGCGGCGGAAAAGGCCGGAAGAAATGTCGGCTTCCCGGCGGTCAAGACATTCCCCGTGGGCAGCGCCGCACCGGTGGCCGCAAGCTGGGCAATGCCGTAGAAGCTGTGAACTTCCGCAAGCTGCGGAGCCGCGCCGGCCGAGATCGACGCGAGCAGCTCGGTGTACAGCTGTTCGTAAGAACGAAACGAACGGATTTGGACATCGATATGAGGGTAGCTTTGCCCGAAGTCGCGAACGACGTCCTCCCAGCCTTTGCTGTACACCCAGATCGACAGCGACGCGGGAGGGGCCGATGGCTTCGGTTCGTCCTCCGACAGCTTTCCGTGAGTTAACCCGTAAACCAAAGCGCCTGCGGCGATGCATCCGAGGACAAGCCGAACCGGCCAATTGCGCAGCTTCATGATGGTGATTCCTCCAGTTCCTGATACGAGCGGCTTCTTACTCCATTGTATCACGAACAAGCCTTCGGAAATCATGCGTATGACCGTTACAGCTGGAGCCCTTTTTTGCTCAGCTTGCTGGCAATCAGCAGCGAGATTAGCGTACTGATGGATAGAATCGAAGCGAGCGCCGCGCCGGTGCCGTAATTCGCCGTGAACACTTCGCTGTAGATCGTGACCGAAATGGTCGCGGTCGCCCCGGTATACAGCACGACCGTCGAGCTCAGCTCGTTGATCGTCGTAATCCAGCTCAGAATCGCTCCGGACATGACGCCCGGCGCCATCATCCGTCCCGTCGTCTTGAAGAACGTCTTCATCGGCGGCACGCCGAGACTGATGGACGCTTCTTCCACGCTTTTGTCAAGCTGCGTCAGGATGGCGGTGCTGGAGCGGATCGTATACGGCAGCTTGCGGACTACATACGCGATCACCAGAATGACCCACGTCCCCGTCAAAATGACCGGCGGCTTGTTGAACGCGATAATCAAGCTGATCCCGAGCACCGTGCCCGGCATGACGTAAGGAATCATCAGGATACCGTCGAGCATCGCGGTGAGCTTCGATTTGCGGCGGACGAGCACGTAAGCGACCAGCATGCCCATCACGATCATAATGACGATGGAAATGAGCGAGAAGCTGTACGTATGGGCAATCGCCTTCGGCACCCGGTACAAAATTTCTTTATAGCTGTTCAAGCTGAAGCCGGGGTGAAACACGGGCCCCTTTGTTTTAATGAAGGACGTCACGATAACCGTCGCCTGCGGAATGATCGAAATGCAGGCCACAAGCAGCGCCCCGAAGGTCAGCAGCCACATCGGCAGCTTCTTCAGCGGCTGCACCTTCGGCGTGCGCATGCCGGTCATCGAATAATTTTTCCGCGATACGAAATACCGCTGTACGAACAAAATCGCGGTTGAGCAGAAGATCAGGATCACGCTGAGCGTGCTCGCCATCGCCGGATTGCCGCCCATTTCGCTGATGAACTGCTCGTACGCCAGAATCGGCAGCACCTTGAACCCTTGGCCCAGCAGCATCGGCGTGCCGAAGTCCGCGAACGAAGCCATGAACACCATCAGTGCCCCGGCCGACAGCGTCGGGAAAATGAGCGGAAGCGTCACGGTCATCAGCCGGTGGAACGCGCCGCGTCCCAAGCTTTCGGCGGCCTCCTCCAGCGAAGTGTCGATCGTCTTGAGCGCGCCGGACACATACAAGTAAATGTGCGGGTAAAATTGCAGCGTAAATACGAACACGATGCCCTTCCATCCGTACACCGACTGGAACGGAATCCCGATATCCTGGAGGAACCGGGTAATGAAGCCGTTGTTCCCGAGCATCAAGATCCACGAATAAGCGCCGATGAACGGCGGGGACAGCAGCGACATGATGACGAGAATTTGGATCAAACCCTTAAATTTGACGTTATACCGGGCCGTCACGTACGCAAGCGGAACCCCGACAAGAATCGCGAACACCGTCGCCAGTGCCGACACCTTCAAGCTATTCCATAGAGAGCCGTAGTAATATTTTAGCTTCAAGAAATTACCATAATTTTCTAGAGAGAAATCCCCTTTGTCGTTGAAAAAGCTGTTGTAAAACAACGAGACGAGCGGGTACAAAATAAAGGCAAGCAGGAATACGTACACAATCACTGTTACCCAAGTCCAGAAATCCCACTGCTTGGGCTGAAGCAGACGTTTGAACGGATTGGGCCGCAGCGCCCGGGCGGCATTAGTAGGCTGCACGGTACAGAACCTCCTTGCCCGATTCGTCGAATAAGGTCGCCTTGTCGAGCTGCAGATCGACGTATACGGTTTGATCCGCTTTTCTCATCCGGTGCGGCTCGATCGCATGCTCCTGAATTTCGATGACGGAGTCGTCGGAAAGCCGGACCGCATAGCTGACCTTCTCGCCAAGAAACGTCACGCTGTCGATCGTCCCCCGGACCAGCCGCTCTCCCGGCTCTTCGCCGCACAGCCGAATCCGTTCGGGACGAAGCGAGAACAATACTTTTCCCTCGTACGGTCGCGACAGCTTCTGGCTCCACTGCGTCTCCAACAGCCGCAGACTCGCCTCCTGCGCCGCCTCGTTATAGCCCGAGCAGTGGCCTTCAATAAAATTCGAGGTGCCGATAAAATTGGACACGAACCTGTTCGCGGGATACGAGTAGATGTCTTCGGGAGATGCGATCTGCTGAATGACGCCCTCACTCATGACGGCAATCCGGTCGGAGACAGCCAGCGCTTCTTCCTGATCGTGGGTCACGTAGATGGTCGTAATGTTCAGCTCCTTTTGCAGCCGCCGGATATCGGACCGCATCTTGACCCGGAGCTTGGCGTCCAGGTTGGACAGCGGCTCGTCCATGAGCAGCAGTCCCGGACGAATGACAATTGCGCGGGCAAGCGCGATCCGCTGCTGCTGTCCGCCGCTCATGTCCGAAGGGACGCGGTCGCGCAGATGCGCCAGCTGCACCATTTCAAGCGCTTCCATCGCACGCTGCTCCATTTCCTTTTTCGGGACGCTGCGCGCCTTGAGCCCGTAGCACACGTTCTCGAACACGGTCATGTGCGGGAAAATCGCGTAGTTTTGGAACACCATCCCGATGTTGCGCTGATGGGTCGGCACGTCGTTGATCAGCTTGTCTCCGAAGTAAATGCCGCCTTCCTCCTGGCGGTAAAAGCCGGCAATCGTGCGCAGCAGCGTCGTTTTGCCGCAGCCGCTCGGGCCGAGCAGGGTAAAAAACTCGCCTTCGTTTATCGTAAAATGAGCGTCGTTGACCGCTTTATGCGTGCCGAAATATTTGGTGACATGGTCAAATACGATCTTTTGCATGGATCGGGCCTCCGTTTCTTTGGAAAAAAAAGGGCGCCTCGTCGGACGATCGTCAAAGGCACCCGTGGAACCTGGGCGGACTGCGTTATTCCGCGCCGGTTATAATTTTGGAGAAGTGTTTGATATTGTCGTCCTTCTTGCTCGCGGCGAAGTCGAAGTCATAGTTGACCAGTTTGAGGTCCTTCGTCTGGATGATGCCTTGGATCGCCTCGGCGTCCTTGCGGACGGAACGGCGCTTGAATTCTTTTTGAATCAGGGACTGCACGTCTTTGCCGACGAGGAAATCGATGAACTGCTTGGCCTGCTCCATGTTCGGCGCGCCCTTGATGATCGCCGCGCCGTCCGGTACGGCGGACGTGCCTTCGGACGGATACACGATGCCTACCTTGGCTCCGCCTTCCACGTAGCGAAGCGCCGCTTCCTCCAGGGTGATGCCGATCGCGAACTCTTTGTCCGCCACGCCTTTATACACGAGGCCCGAGCCCGACAGCACTTTGCCGTCCAGGTTGTTCACGAACTTCTTGACGAAGTCCCAGCCCTTGTCTTCCTTGCCGAAAGCGGTCAGCATCGTCACGAGCTGCGTATACGACGAGCCGGATTTGGCCGGGTCGGCGTAAGCGATTTTGCCTTTCCACTTCGGATCGAGCAGATCGTTCCAGCTCTTCGGCTCCTCGCCCGCTTTCACGAGCTCCTTGTTGTACATGATGACCATCGGCAGCGCGGCGAAAGGTGTCCATACGCCGTTTTTGTCGACGTACTCCGGCAGCAGATTGTCGTTTTCTTTCGTTTTGTACGGTTCGAAAAACTTCTTGTACGCCTCCAGCGAGTCGGCGCCGCCGGCCCAGAACACGTCGCCCTGCGGGGAAACCGCTTCCGCCTGCACCCGCTTCAGCAGGTCGCCTGTGCCTCCGGAGATCAGCTGCACCTCGATGCCCGTGCGGTCCTGGAATTCCTTGATGATCGGGTTATTGACTTCGGCGGCGTTAGGCGAGTACAGCGTCAGCTTGCCCGCTTTTTTCGCTTCGTTTTTCGTTCCCGCATCTCCGGATGCGGTGTTTTGCGGTGCCGCCTGCTCCGTGCCGCAGCCGGCCAGCGTCGTAACCAAAAGCAGCGAGGCGAGAATGCCCGTAAACGCTTTTTTCATCTGTAGAACCCCTCCGTATTTTTGTTTGATGTGGATTGAAATCCGGGACAAAGGGACCTTGCTTTCGTAAAAAAGCGCTTTCGTCCGCTTCGCTTGATGTTTCCCGCCGGATTTCTTGTTCTTGTTATTAACTATAATCGCTAAAGTAAACGCTCTCAATGCGGTGAAATTTCTTCTTTGTTTAATTTTTTGCACTAATTTTCGTCGGCACTGCAGAAAAACCGCCCATGGGTATGGACGGTTTAATTTTATCGGCACAGATTTCGTGACCTTTTCCGGGAGAGGGAAGAAGCATTTTTAGCAAGGGTTACTCGGGGAAAATGGGCACAGTTCCTCTCTCGGAAGGGCAGCCGGAGCTCGCGAGAACACATAGAGGAACTGGGATGCGCTATGCCGTTCGATTTCGCCGATTTACAAGAAATAGAGGAACTCAAGATCCGTTATCGAGGCAAATTTGGATGAAATGAACATTTTTCGACAAGGATAAGTCACCTGCGTTCCGCTATGCTATGCTGTGTTGGATTCCGCTGGGGTGCACCTTGTTGCGCTGCCTATCTGTTGTTTTGTGCTGCGTTCCGCTGTTCCTCTGTACGTCGCTTCCCCTTTGTTCCGCTATGTTCCTTTTAGCTACTTTCTGTGCATCTGCCTCTGTATCTGCTTCTATCCCCCCTACCTCTGCTCCTCTCCCCGCCTCTGTTTCTCCCCTTCCAGTATGGCGGATAACGGCGAATTATGAGCAATCATTCTCAGACTTTAAATCGGAATGTTCGGGATCCCAAGCCGCTTGCGGAATTCCGTCGGCGTCTCCCCGGTATATTTGCGGAAAATTTGGCTGAAATAGCGCGAGTCCTGATAGCCGACCTGAAGCCCGACCTCGTATATTTTAAGCCGCGGGTTCGTGAGCAGCTCTTTCGCCCGGCGCATCCGCAAGCCGGTCAAATAATCGACGAAGCTCGTGCCGACCTGCTTTTTGAACAAGCGGCTAAAGTAGCTCTCGCTCATATTGCAGCGCTCCGCAATGCTCTGAAGCGTGATGTCTTCGGCGTAATGCCGCCCGATGTAGTCCTCGATCTCTTCGAATCCGCTTCTCGATTGCGGCTTCGTTTGTTCCTGATAACGCACGCTCCAGGAAAACAGCATCCCGTTCAACCGCTCCAGTCCGTCCTCCAGCCGGACCGTCCGGTCCAGAGAGGTCATCAGAAGGGCGGAATCCTGCACGATGAGCCGCAGCTCGTCCTCGTGAAGCAACATCGTATAGAGCGATACGATCCAGCCGAAGAACGCCTTTCTTGCCTCCAGCTCGTTCGTCGGGGACTGCTGCACGATCCATGTGAAGCAAGCCTGGCTTTTCGCCCGGATGGATGCTTCCGTTCCCCATTTGACCGCCTCGATCAGCTCCTCCAGCAAGCCGGGCAGCGCCGGCACCTCCGCCGCAAGCCGCTCCGTATCCTCGAACCAGGCGATCCGTTCCCCGCCCCAGAAGAACGACGTCACCAAGGCGTGCGTCGCTTGCTGGAATGCTGCCGGAATTTGATCCAGCCGGTTGTGCCACCCGCTGACCCCAAGCACCAGCTGCCGCTGCGTCGCTTGCGACGAGCTGAAACGGGCCAAGTCCAGCAGCCGGTGCAGCTCCCCGCGCTCCGTCTCCCGGTCCAGCAGTAGCGCATATTTGGCATCGTTCATGCGCACGAGCGGATACGGCGACAGGCCGGAGCTCCAAGCCGCGATGCTCCGGTAGAGCTCGCCCGGCGGCGCGGATTCTCCTGGAGACGGCTCGGCATAGAGCAGAGTGATGCGGAACGTGTCCAGTACCTCCCCTTGCTCCGCCGCATATTCCAGAAACAGCTCCTGCTCCATCGCTCCCGCATGGTCCAGCATCAAGTCGTACAGCATCTTCTCGACGATCAGCGGCTGGCCGAACGCCAGCTTGTGCTCCAGCCGCTCCCGCTCCGTCCGCCGCCGCCGCTCCTCGTCCAGCTTGGCCGCCATGCGTCCCATCAGCTGCGTCAGCTCGTCCGGATTCGTCGGCTTCAGCACGTAGTCCGCTGCTCCCAGCTTAATCGCCTGTTGGGCGTACGCGAATTCGTCAAAGCCGGTCAAAAATACGACCTTCATCCCCGGATACCGGGACGCAATTTCCTTGGCGAGCTGGATGCCGTCCATCTCCGGCATCCGGATATCCGTCAGCACGATATCCGGCATTTCCTCCTCCATTAGCCGGAGCGCCGTCTCGCCGTCGGACGCTTCGCCCATGATGCGGCAGCCGACGTCTTCCCAGTCAATCGTATGCTTAAGCCCTTCCCGAACGAGCCATTCGTCCTCCACGATGAGCACCTTATACATGCGTTTCCTCCCCCGGCGTCCGAATGATCGGAATCTCGATAATCGTTGTCGTCCCCTGCTGCGGCTGGCTGACAAGGCTCAAGACATAGCGGTCTCCGAAATAGAGTTGCAGCCGCTTTTTTACATTTTCCAAGCCGATCCCGGTCTTCCGCTCGTCGGCCGACACAAACTGCCCCGACGTGATGCGTTCGAGCTTCTTCTGCGGGATGCCGACGCCGTCGTCACGCACTTCGAAGCGGACCCGCTCCCCCAGCACCTTGCCGGTAATCCAGAGGTGCCCCGGTCCCCGCTTCATCTCGAGCCCGTGCGTGACCGCATTTTCGACAATCGGCTGCAGCATCAGCTTCAGCGTGTAGAGCCGCTCGACCTCCTCGTCCAGCTCGATATGCACCTCCAGCTTGTCCCCGTAGCGCATCTGCTGGATCGTAAGGAAATTGCGGATTTGCTGCATGTCCTCGCGTACGGGAATGAGCGCTTGCCCTTTGCGGATGCTGAACCGGAGCAGCTCGCCGAGCGAGACGACTGTCCGGCTGATGTGATCGAGCTTATGAATGCGGGCCATCCAGTTGATGGAATCGAGCGCATTGTACAGAAAATGCGGATTGAACTGCGCCTGAATCGCCCGAATCTCCGCTTCCTGGAGCATGAGCTGCTTTTTGTACACTTCGTCGATCAGCTGCTTGATGCGCTGCACCATCGCATTGAAGCTGCGGCCGAGCTGCCCGACCTCATCCTTGTACTTCGTCGGAAAGGCGACGTCCAGATTGCCCGTTTCCACCGTACGCATCAGCGATTTCAGCTTGCGCAGCGGATGGGTAATGTTCACGGACAGCAAGTAGGCAAGCACGCACGAAACGGCTGCGCCGACGGCGATGACAAGCAAAGTCAGATTGCGGATGCTGCTGCTCTCCCGCGTCAGCGCCGCTACCGGCAGCACGTTTACCAGCTTGAATCCGGTCACCTCCGACGTATCGTACACGACCATGACGGGCGGCGTTCCTTCGCCGGCCTGCTCGAAGAAGCCTTTGCCGCCTGCAAGCACCCGGTCCACAAAAGGCTCCTCAAGCTTCGTCCCGACCTTGTGCTTGGACGGCGTGCTGGAGATGATATAGCCGTTGCGGTCCAGCAGCAGCATCTGTCCGCCCGGCTGCAAATGTGCTTTTTTGTACTTGTCCGCGAGCGCATTTTCCATCATGTCCACGACCAAATAGCCCAGCGGCGCGTTCGTATCGATCCGCTTCAAGAGCCGGCCGCTGCTGAGCACAATGCCGAAGTCGTCCGTCTTTTTCATGCTGTAATGCGTATCCCAGACGACATTGCCGCCCGCAAGCCTCATTTTCCGGAAAAGCCCCCAGGAGGCATTGTAATCGTCATAGGCCCCGGGCAGCAGATCGCCGGTAAAATAACGGTCCCCGTTTTCCCCGAGCAAATAAATGGAAATGTCCCAGTTCTTGAATCCGAGAAACGTGTCCAGTACCTCGCCCACCCGCTGCTTGTCCCGGTGCTTCTCCGCGAGCGGCCGGTCCGCCGATTTGGACAGCACATCCTGAATGTCGCGGCTGCTGTAGATGTACATCGTGAGCTGCTCGATATCTTTTACAAAATAGTCCAGACTGTAATTCACCTGCGACAAGCTTTCTAGAATCGTCTGGCATACCTGCTGCTGTACGACCTGCGCCGATTTGTTATATGAAAACGTTCCCAATACAGCGAGCGGAATAATGGCAAGCGGCAATACTGCCAAAAGCAGCTTGGTTTGCAGGCTGGTTCCCAGCAGGTTGTTCTTAAGCTTGTGTATCCAGTTCGCCATGTCCCCCAAGCCCCCCGAACAATCGTTTGCTAGTAATTATGGCATAAGTTGAAACCGGTTACTAGCCCTAAGCCCTGCTGGAAAATGGAGGATGGAAGCGATACAGATATTCCCGCAAAAGCAAATAGCCTGTCCTATCCATCTTTCCATGGCATAGGATCAGGCTATTTTTTGTTTCTGTCAATCCCGCACGCCCCGGCTCCTCAATAACAGTCCCAAGTCATGCGCCATTCGTTCGTTCGCGGGTCCCGGAAAAAGTAGGCACAGCCGGAGTCGTGTCCCCACATGAGGTTGCCTTTTTCCGTCGAATCGATCTGCAGCACGAACTCGAACGACTCGCCAATCGACATGCCGGGCTGGATAAAGCAAGGGTGGCCTCCGATTTTAAAGCCGCCATGCAGCTCGATCAGATCATGGTAGTCCTCAATCTTGCCTTCGTCTTCCAGCTGCAGGATCAAATCCGAGATGTCCTCCGGAATGTCTCCCCCATCCCATACGGGATAGTCTTCCACCGGCTCACCCGGCCGCATCGGAAACGGCTTCAAATGCGAGCTCGTCTTCATCTGCTCTAACGGCGCCAGTTCTTCCAACGATGCGTATGTGCGGATCAGCCAGTTCGTCCCGTTCAGGTCTTCATGCTGCGGATGCTTCGGCCCGAAAAAGATCGTGAGAAACGCGACATCCTTGAGCGCCTCGGGAATGTAATCGAGCGCGGACAAGTTCACTTGGCCCAAAGCCCACATCGGCGTTCCGTCCGCATTCGTCGGCCACCTTTCGTCGCGCGCGGCGACCGTCACCTTGCCGAACCAAGGGGCAAGCGGGTCCTCCGGCGGACGAAAGCCGCCGATCTCGAATATGACAGCCGGCCGTTTCAGGCGGCTCTTAATTTTTTCGATCGACTCCACGGTTTCGTTCATCTTCTAATCCCCCGCTACCTCTCTTCCGTTTCGTAAACGATTTTCGCGATGAGCGGGACAGGCTGCTGCCCGGCCCCAGAGCCGCTCTCGCCCAATGAAAACAAAGCTTCGTTAACGGACCCGTACCGCGAATCGTTGCCATAGAGCACGATCACAGAAGGGTAGGTCGCCATGCTCTCCCCGAGCGAATCCGGGACCTGCGGCGCAAACCGCTCCGGATCAGAGGCATAATCCTGCTTCAAATATTGCACAAACGCCTCGCGGCTCTCCGCGTCCGGCAGCGGATGAATTTCCATAAAATCTTCCTCGATCCAGGATAACCCGGCGCTTCTCATGAATTCAGACGGGACAGCATCCCCATCCTCCGTATATCCAGACTCGACGAAGGCGGCAAGCTCCTCTTCCGAGCGACAATTCGCGCCCCAAATGGCCACGACATGCTTCATCCGATGTTCTCCCTCCCGTTGCCCTTTACCCGTCCTTGCGGGAACGCCCGCTCTCCAAGCGACGGTTGTAATCGCTTAAGTATTGGCTTAAACGATGGATCCGCTCGCTAAAATGGTCCAGCTCCTCCTGAGGCACTTGCGCAAAAATAATATCCGCATGCTCGGAAAATTGCTGCCTCCAGCGAAGCAAATGCTCCTTCCCCTGCTCCGTCAACCGGACGTTCATGATGCGCCGGTCCTCTTCGGAGCGTACCCGTTCCACCCATTGCTTTTCCTCCAACTTGTCAATAAGATTGGAGGCTGCGCCGATGGTGATGCCCAGAACCTCGGCAATATCGTTGATTTTCATCGATTTCTTATGTTCCAGCTTAAAGATCAGCGCCACGGCGGACGGAGGAACCTCCACCACCGAGCTGAGCAGACACAGCGTCTGGTTCAGCTTGCGATTCATATCCAGAAGGCTGTGCCACAACGTATTCATTGAATTCGAAGGCATAAGCGACCCACCTTAAAATCGTTCTCTTCCTTCCATACTACACTATACCTGAGGCAAAAGAAAAATTTAACAAAGACCCCGTTGACAACATCCGGGCCTGTGATATATATTTTAGCACAAATACTATTTCTAGAATAGTATTATTAGAAAAGTATTCAGTTCCATTTATTCATAAGGAGGCTGCCCATTTGTTATGAAGCCTGAAGCCGCAAACCCGTCGTTTCGGGAATCGTTTATTATCCCCCTATGGGGTCTCACCGTCCTGCTGGTCGTCATGAATACGACCATGTTCAACGTCGCGCTGCCGACCGTTGCCCATGATTTGGGGCTGACCGCGACAGCCGCTTCGTGGATCGTCACCGGCTACTCGATCCTGTTCGCCATTTCTTCCATCACGTACAGCCGCTTGACCGACTTCGTCCCGATCCGGACGCTGCTGATGATCGGCCTGGTGCTGCTCGGCATCGCCTCCGTCATCGGCCTGCTGGCGCACAATTTCTACGCCGTGCTGGCCGCCCGCCTGCTCCAGGCGATCGGAGCGGCTTCCGCGCCCGGTCTCGGGATCGTTCTCGTTACCCGGTATATCCCCCTTGAGCGCAGGGGCAAATCGATGTCCGTCATTATTTCCGCGGCGTCGTTCGGCTTCGGTCTCGGCCCGATTGTCGGGGGCGCGATGACGCAGTATTTCAGCTGGAACTCGCTCTTCGTCGTGACGGCCTTGGTGCTGCTGACGATCCCAGTGTTTTACCGCAATCTGCCCGAGCAGCCGTATACCCGTATTCAATTTGACGGATGGGGCGCCCTCTTCATCGGTGTCGGCGTCACCGGTCTGCTGCTCTTTCTGACGCTGCATTCTTGGTGGGCTCTGGTGCTGGGACTGCTGTCGCTGGCCGCCTTTTGGTTCCGAATTCACCGGGTCGACCAGCCTTTCCTGCAGCCTTCGCTGCTGCGCAACCGGCCATATATGAATCTGACGGTGATGGGATTTGTGGCTTACGTGCTTCATTTTGCCACGTTGTTTCTCATGCCTCTCGTGATCATCCGCCTGTACGGGCAGAGCTCCGCCGTCACCGGATTCCTGATTTTCCCCGGGGCGATTCTGACCGCGCTGCTCTCTCCCCGGATCGGGCGCTTGATCGACCGTCTGGGCAACACCCCGGTCATCTTGGCCGGACATGCGACCCTGCTTGCCGCCACTTTCGTTTTTGCGCTGCTCTCCACGCAGTACTTGTACGCCATCACCGCAGCGTACATGCTGATGAGCGTGTCGGTGTCCGCCATCGGATCGAGCGTATCGAACGAAATGTCGCGCATACTGGCGGAGCACGAAATCGGCGGCGGGATGGGCATGGCGCAGCTGACGCAATTTTTCGGCGGCGCGCTCGGCGTGGCGCTCACCGGCGCTTCGCTCGTCTGGCAGGCGTCCGCTCCGCTGCAAGCCGCTTACCGGAACATCTTCTGGGTCATGGTAGCGGTCGCTGCCGCTTCCCTGCTTGTCTCCCTAAGCTACGTCCGCGCAAGCCGCAAAACGGCCCCGCTGCCCGCTGTCGAAGAAGCCGCGAACGCCGGATGAAGCCGTATCCCCATCATAAATGTTTATTCAAAGCCCGGATTTCCTCAGCACAGGAAACGGGCTTTTTTCATTTCAACTAAAGCACCGGCATCTCTAAAAAAAATTTAAAAACCGCCAAGTCTTTTCGGCAGGATTTGTGTCGTTTTATGTCGAACTAGTGAACTGCTCATCTAATTGGCATATCATGCCTGAATAAACAGAAGCGGAAGGTGTTCCTCGCGTGGAAAAATCAACTATCATCGGCATTATTCTCGCAATCATTGCAGTAGGGGTGGGCATGGTTTTAAAAGGGGCAAGCCTTGCCGCACTGGTCAATCCAGCGGCCATCCTCATCATTTTCGTCGGGACGGCGGCATCGCTCTTTATCGGGTTTTCGATGGAAGAGCTTAAATTGTTTCCGAAATTAATGAAAATTGTGTTCACCGAGCAAAAGACGATCTCGAAAATGGAACTGATCGACATGTTCACGGACTGGGTAGCGATTACCCGCCGCGAAGGCTTGCTGGCTATGGAAAGCAAGGTGGAGGAAATCCCGGATCCGTTCTTGCGCAACGGAATGCGGATGATCATCGACGGAAACGATCAGGAATTCGTTCACGACGTATTAATGGAAGATATACATACGATGCAGGAGCGGCATCGGACGGGCGCGCAAATTTTTACGCAAGCCGGTACCTACGCGCCGACCCTCGGCGTTCTCGGGGCGGTTGTCGGTTTGATCGCGGCACTCAGCAACTTGAGCGAAATCGAGGCGCTCGGCCATTTGATCTCCGCCGCCTTCGTCGCTACGCTGCTTGGTATTTTTTCGGGATACGTGTTATGGGCACCCCATCGCGAATAAGCTGAAGCCAAAGTCGAAGAAAGAAGTGGAGTTGCGTCTGACGATGGTGGAAGGACTGCTTTCCATTCAGACCGGTATTTCCGCAACCGCCGTCCAACAGAAGCATATGGTCTTCATTCCGACGTCCCAGCGGGAAAAAAATAACGACAATGCGGTGAAAGCGGATGAGTAAAAAACGACAAGAGCATCACGAAGAACA
>NZ_JTHN01000125.1 GCF_001399685.1 Paenibacillus sp. A3 | reverse complement strand
ATCCTGCGCTTCCCGGTAGCTTTGGAGCCCCGCGATTTGCAAATGAATCGGCCGCATGAGCGAGCCCCCTTTCCAATCTACTCTATAAATTTCCGGCTACACCGCCGGCTTAGCTTGTTGAGAAAGTGGTCAATTGAGAGAACAGAGGTGTACGAGGGGGGGTATCTACTTCCGGTCGCTGTTGTCTGCAGGAAATCTTTATTTGAAAGCCGCTTAGCAGCGGGTATTTCCCGAAGACAAAGGCGAACGCTATCGTTCCTCCAGTAGATACCCCACACCTATGTATGTATCTCCTATTTCAGTCAAAAAACCTCTTTCTCAGCAGCCCGATCCGGCTACACCGCCGGATCGTCTTCCTCCGTATGTAACAGCTCCAGAAACAGCCGGGTCAGCTCCGGCTCGGGCTGCGCCCCGCCGGTCTGCCGCTCGTAGAAGCGGCGGAACAGTTCGTCCATCGGCAGCTTCGTCGCCGAAACGGCTTCCTGCAGCGACGCCTCCAGATCCGGGTACACCGGCCGGATATGAATAAACCCGTCCCGGGCCAGCCGCAGCCGGTGCAGCTGTTCCATCGACATCGTCTCCTGCAAGTGAACCTCCAGATCGATCCAAGCGTTGGCATCCTTGCCTTCGTCCAACCAGCGGTGCACCTCCGCCAGCCCGCCCTTGGCTTTCCACTCCACAAGCGGACGCCCGCTGGAGAGGAAGATTTCTTCCAATTGGGGAGCCGCTCCCGGTTTCAGATCGAGCACTGTGACCGATTTGGCCTGCCCGGCCTCCGAAAAGCTGTAAGCGAGCGGCGAGCCGCTGTAGCGGATCGTCGTCGTCTCCGACTTCAAAAATTGCGGCCGGTGCAAATGGCCCAAGGCAACGTACTGCGCCCCGGCTTCCAGCGCCGGCGTGTCGACCGTATAAGCGCCTCCGACTTGAATCGGCCGCTCCGATTCCGTTTCCTGCCCGCCGAGCACATACAGATGACTCATAAGCAAATTGACCGTATCCGCGCGGTAGTGCTTTGCCTGCTCCGCGACGATATGCCGCACCCGCTCGGAATATACGGCCCGAAGCAGCGTCTCGTCAGCACCCTCCGACAGCAGCTCGCGCAGCCGCGACTCGGACGGATACGGCAGCGCGAACAGCACCGCCGTTTCGCCCGTGCGCCGGATGTCCACCGTATGCACTCGCGCTTCCGGCAGACCGACCAGCGTGACGCCAAGCTTGTGCGCCAGCGGGTCGGCGGCAGCCAGCCGATCGGGGTGATCGTGGTTGCCCGCAATGACGTACACCGGCCGCTGTCCTTGATCCGACAGACGCGCCAGTGCGTCGTAAAACAACTGCTCGGCTGCTGCCGGAGGATTCACCGAATCGTAAACGTCTCCTGCGAGCAGCACCAGATCGATCTGCTGCTCCTTCACGAGAAGGGCCAGCTCGTCGACGAACGCTTCCTGCTCGGCGAGCCGGCTTCTTCCCTCCAGCGTCCGGCCGAAATGCCAATCCGCCGTATGCAATATCCGCATAGCTTTTCCTTCCTTCCCTCTTAGCGTCGCCATGGGGCGGCGCTTGGCTTAAGCCAGGTCGAGCTTGTTGAGAAAGTGGTCAAACGGGATTATAGAGGTTATGATGGGGTGGGTTATCCACTTCCGACCGCTGTTGTCATCGGGAAATTTTGATTGGAAACCGCTTGTTAGCGGATATTTCCCGAAGACAAAGGCGGCCGCTATCGCTTCTCCAGTGGATACCCCGCCTCCGTTTGCTTCTCTAAATTTGCAAAAGCTCACTTTCTCAACACTCTTCATTTGCTTAAGCCAAGCTATATGTCTTGCTCCGCTTCCATGGGCGACGTCCGATCATACCTTGCGTCTGTTTCCATTCTTACTTCATTCACAGCTGCACCACATGAGCTCCGTCGAATAAAAAGATATATTTTCCGGTTACCGGCCGCTTCCAGATCGTCTCGACGGCTCTGGCGTACAAGTCAAGCTGCAGCCGGTATTTTTCCGCCGCCCGAAGCGGAGAAGCCCCTTTTAACCGGTCCGTCTTGAAATCCACCAGCACAAGGCCGTCGCCTTCGTCGATCAGACAGTCGATCACGCCCTGCAGCATCACCGTCTCGTCCGACAATCCGCCCCGGTCCGGGCCGTAGACGTCTCGCGCAGGCAGCCCGAAGCTGAACGGCGTTTCCCGGTGCACCCGCTTGGCGTGAAGCAGACGCCGTCCCAGCTCGCTTTGAAAAAACGTCACAATCACCGCAGGGTCGACCAGACCGCACTGCTCATCCGTCAGCAGCTCGCGCCGCACCAGAGAGGCCAGAAGCTCCCGGACATCGGATTCCGAAGGGAGGCGATCCATCGGCATATGCTGCATCACGGTGTGAAACACCGTTCCGCGCTCGGCTGCATTCTGCTCACGCCGCTCCATAAAGCGCGGTCTTCGAACAATCAATTTTTGAAAAGCCGCGCCGTCCGCTCCCGACCTAGACCCCATCATTGGCTCTCCGGACTCCGTCCCGACTCCCGGCCACAATGCCGCAGACGGCTCCTCCGACAGCAGCTCAAGAAGCTTCCGGTGCTCCGAATGCCGCTTCAGCTCCGTAACGGATGTTTTGGACAGCACCAACGTCGCATCCTCCCGGGGGTAGCTCCAGGACAAGCGCCGCCATACTTCGTGCTCCCACCGCTCCGTGTCATCGACCGGCTCCAGCCGGACCACCGACTGCCAGCGCGTATCCGCGAAGCTCACCGCCGCCGCAGCCTGGGACATCCCGGCGAACAGCTCCGGCCTCAACAGGCGCACCTGCCATTCGGAGGGTTCGCCGTCCATAAACGGCCAGAGCCGATAGTCCAGACCGCCTGCTTCCCGGAGCGGTTCCGCATCAGGGTGCCGAACTAGCGCCGGACCGATCCAATCCAAATAACAGCGCGCGCCTGCCAATGCGTCGTCCGGCAGCGTCAGCCGATCATGCAGAACAAACCGTCCCCACGCGTCCAGCTGCTTCTGCAAATTTTTGACCGACGCGATCAGGATAAGCTTCTCCCGCGCCCGGGTCAGCGCTACATACAGCACGCGCATTTCTTCGGCCAGCATTTCCATTTCGATTTTGCGCCGGATCGCCAGCCACGGCAAGGTCGGATAACTGACTCGCGTTTCCGTCTCCATCAGCTTCGGTCCGAACCCAAGCTCCTTGTGCAGCAAAAAACTGTCCGTCAAATCGCGCCGGTTGAACGCCTTGGCCATCCCGGCGACAAAGACAACGGGAAATTCCAAGCCTTTACTTTTATGGATTGTCATGATGCGGACGACGTCCTCCTGCTCGCCAAGAGCCCGGGCCGTTCCCAGGTCGCCGCCGCTGTCCTGCATCCGCTCGACAAAACGCAAAAACCGGAACAGCCCGCGAAACGACGTCTCTTCGTACTGCCGCGCCCGGTCGTAAAGCGCCCGCAAATTGGCCTGCCGATGCGGACCGCCGGGCATGGCGCCGACAAAATCGAAATAGCCGGTTTTCCGGTAAATGTCCCAAATTAAATCGGCCAGCGAGCTTTGCTGCGATTGCAGTCGCCACTGCCCGAGCCAATCGAGAAATGTCCGCAGTTTGCGCCGCGTTTCCGGGTTCCGCTGAATTTCGTCCCCCGTCCCGCTGCCCTCGCAGGCCGGCTCTGCCTCGTCGACTTCGTGTGCCGCGAACGTTTCGACAGCCCCGGCTACTCCGCGGTCCGGTTCGGAATTCGCGGCCTCTCTCGGCGCGTAGGCCCTCACGGCGTCGAAGTACGCCCCATGCGGCCGGCATATGCGGATATGCGCCAATTCCTCGGCGTCGAGCCCCACGATCGGAGAACGCAGCACGGATGCCAGCGGAATGTCCTGATACGGATTGTCAATAACTTTAAGCAGCGACAATACCATTTGCACTTCAACGGCTGTAAAATATCCGGTGCTCAGCTCTGCGTAAGCGGGAATGCCTTGCTGCCGCAGCTCCTCGATCATGACGGGTGCCCACTGCTGCGTCGCCCGCAGCAAAACGACGATGTCCCGGAACTGGGCGTCGCGCATACCTTTGGCGGATTTGTCGAATACCTGCCGACGCCTTCCGCCGTCCATCCCCATCATTTCGCGGATTTGCCGCGCGATATACCGTGCTTCGAGCTGTACCGTCTCCAGCTCGCGCACCTCGGCTGCCGCCTCGTCCGCCGGCTCCTCCGTCCCGGCGGCAAAGCCCTCCGGGGAATCCCCGGCGTTCTCTCCCGGCACATCGGCATCCTGCGGCGTCCGGTCGATCAGCACAAGCTCGGCCGCAAATGCGCCGCTTGCGTTCGGCGGCTCGGGATAGCCGGCCCCGTATACGAGCTCCGCCCGCTCGTCATAGTCGATCTCGCCGACGTCTCCGTGCATCAGCTGGCGGAAAATAAAATTCGTGCCGTCCACCACTTGACGGCGGCTGCGGAAGTTGCGCGCCAGATCGATGCGCTGCCCCGGCACGCCGCCATCGGTACGATAGCTTTTGTACTTCTCCTGGAATAAGCCCGGCTCCGCCAAACGAAACCGGTAGATGCTTTGCTTGACGTCCCCGACCATAAACCGGTTGCCCGGCGCGTCCTTGGCGATCAGCTGGACAATCGCTTCCTGGACGCGGTTCGTATCCTGATACTCGTCCAGCAGCACCTCGGCGAACTGCTCCCGGTATTCCAGCGCTGCATCGGAAGGAACGGGCTTCTCGGGCAGCGACTCGTCAGCGCTGAGGATCTTCAGGCAAAAGTGCTCCAAATCCGCAAAATCGACGAGCCGCTTGCTCATTTTGGCCGTCCGGTACCGCTCGCCAAAATCGATCACCAAGCCGACGAGCGCCTCCATGATCGGCCGCATTGTCCGCAGCTCCACCTCGTACTGTTCCGGCGTCCGTCCGAACAGCTCTTCTCTCAATTCGCTCAGCCGGTCTTTGACCTCGCCCCGCATGTCCTTCACTTGCTCCTGAAGCGCTTTGTCGAAGCCGTCCCCCCGGCAAGCCTTCAGCTTGCCGAAAGCTGCGCCCTGAAACGCTTGATACAGCGGTTCCCACGAACCGGCTTCAGCCAGCTCCAGCAGCTCGCCGACGACCGCGACGTCATCTTGCAGATTGGTCAAATACGGCGCCGGTCCTCCGGGCTGCTCCGCGATCCGCACGGCTTCCCGAAGCCTGGAGACCATAGCCTGCAGCTCCAGGCGAACGTACGCAAGCAAGCTGGCCAGCCACGGATTGTCGCCGGAAGTGACGGGCTGCTCGAACATGCGGACGCACTCGTTCAGCCAATGCTCCGGCCACGGGTGGCTCCGCGAATCGTCATACAGCCGCTGCACCAACGAGAACAGCGCGTCGTCGTTTTTGTCCCCGCTGAACGAATCCGCCAACCGCCAGAACAAATCGCCTTCTCCTGCTTCGCCGTACCGCTCCTCCAGCAGCTCCTCCAGCAAATCCTGCCGCATCAGCGCGCTTTCCGTTTCGTTGGCAATTCTGAAGTTCGGATCGAGTCCGATCCGCTGGTAATGCCTTTGAATGACCTCCATACAAAAGGAGTGCAGCGTCGTAATCGACGCCTGCGGCATCAGCGCAAGCTGCTTGCGCAGGTGATCCGAGCCCGGATTGTCCGCCAGTGCCTTCTCCAGCGCCTCGCTGATCCGGTGGCGCATTTCCGCGGCCGCCGCCTTGGTGAACGTAGCGACCAGCAGCCGGTCCACGTCGAGCGGCTCGCGCTCGTCCGAAATGCGGCGGATAATCCGCTCGACCAGCACGGCCGTTTTCCCGGAGCCCGCAGCGGCAGCGACGAGCGTAGAACGGCCGCGGACGGCGATGGCCTGCCATTGTTCGTCCGTCCAGGTGCTGTTCTCCGGCTTCGGCATCGTTTCCGTCATTGTTCGTTCCCTCCATTCTCGTTATCCGGCCCGTCCGCAGCGTTTTCTTCCTCCGGCTCCGCTATCCGGCTCTCTTCCGCAGTCGGCCGTTTCGCGGCGGCTCGCGGCCGGTAAGCCGTTCCGGCGGAACGTGGAGCGGAAGCAGCCTTTTGCTCCATCATTTCCCATACCCGGTCTTTGCCGACCGGCGTAAGCTGCTTGTACGCATTGCCGTCGAGCTGCGTGTCGAATTGGCATACGGAGCGGTACGCACACATCGTACAGGCCGTCGCTTGCCCCATCCGGTAAGGCGCGATCTCGATGGTGCCGTCCGTTAATGACGTCCCGATCTCGCGGATCGTCCGCTTGACGTACCGCCGAACGGTGTTCCACTGTTCTTCGGAGGCAACCGACGACGTTTTATAGAAGCTGCCGTCCGTCTTGAGCGCTACCGGCAGCAGGTCGGAATGTCCTCCGGCTTCCGCCAGCCCTCCGTCCATCAGCCGGACCGTACCCGCGTCGGCGCGAAGCAGCCCTCTCATTTTGAACCGCTTTTTCAATTCGCTGTCGATCTCTTGGGCGGAAAGCCCGTTTCTTGCGTTCAACACCGGATTATGTACATGAAAGTACAAAACGCCCGCCGGCTGCGCTTCGTGACCGAGCCAGATCGGCGCATGCGTCAGAATGACGTCCAAATACGTGAGCATTTGCAGCGATAACCCGTAATACACTTCGGTCATATTCAGCGCCTTGGAGCTCGACTTGTAGTCGATCACCCGCAGCAGCGTTCCTTGCTCGGTATCCGCCCGGTCGATCCGGTCGATTCTTCCCCTCAGCTCCATGCGCACGCCGTTGTCCAAATCGTAAAGAAGCGGCGGAATCGGCTGTCCGCTCCCGAAGCCGACCTCCAGTCCGATCGGCCGGAACTGTCCCCGCCGGGCGTGCTCGCCCAACATCAGCGCCGCCCGTCCGATCACCTGCTTGAGCTTGCGCGCAATATAGGAATACCTTTTGGAGCTGAGCAAAATTTCGCCCTGCAGCCTCGGCGCAAGCGCGTCGACGACAAGCGCCGCCCGCTGCTCGCATTCCGCGGCCGACAAGCCGCCCCAGTCGAACCCTTCGCGCTCCGCCTGCTCCGCGAACTTGGTCAATGCGGCGTGAAACAGCTGCCCGATATCTGGCGCTTCCAAGCGAAAAATACGGCGTTCCTTCAGCCGCAGTCCGTGCGAGACGAACTGGGAGAACGGACACGCGACGAAGCGCTCCATCCGGGATACGCTCGTCTGGATGCTTTCCCCGTACAGCTCGCGGCTCGTTTCGGCGCTCAATTCCTTCGCCCGGTTCGAATAAAGCAGCGCTTGTACCATCCGCTTCAGTTTCAAAGCGTGCTCGGGCTGCCGGGCGAACCAGTTGTACACCGACCACCAGACGGCGTTCATCGGAGCCCCGCCCATCCACTGCTTTAGCTGCACCATCAACAGGGACAAGGCCTTATCCGGGCGGGCGACGTACTCCATTTGTTCGCCGGCGTGGCTCTCCGGGGCCGGATCGTTCAACAGCAGCCGCTCCTGCAGCGACGGGAACATCCGCTTCACCTGCCGGATCACGTCCGAAGGCAGAAGCGACCTCCCTTCCTCGTCGGCCAGCGGGTAGCTGAGCCATAATCCGTGCGAAGGCGCGCAAAACGCGCAGTAGATCAAGAACGATTCGTCAAGCAGCCGCCTCCGGCTTCCTTCGGCGGTTTGCAGCCCGTTTCCGGCCAACTGCTCGCGCTCCGCTTCCGACAAGACGCCGCTTTCGGGCATTTTGGCGGGCATGACCCCCTCGCTCACGCCAAGCACGAACATGTGCTTGACCTGGCCGGAACGGGTCCGGTCCATGCTGCCGACCAGCACCTGATCGAGGGTGGGCGGGACATGGCCGAGCTTGATGCTTTCAAGTCCCGTGTCCACCAGCTCCGCGAACGTTTCCGGCGTCATCGTCTCGTCTCCCATCAGCTCCACGAGCTGATCGAACATATCGACGACCCGCTCCCATACCTGGGCGTGTTCCCGCGCTTTCTCCGCTTGTCCCTGCGTGAGGGACGCCTGGCTCCAAGCCTCCAACCGCTCCGGCACCCGAAGCTGCTCCAGCAGGCCGTACAGCGCCTCCACCCGCTGAAGCACCGTCGCTTTCCGGCGCATGCGTGCCTGCAGCGCCCCAAGCGGTTCGGCCACCAGCCTGCGGCAGGCGTTGAGCTTACGCAGAAACACCTCGTCCGCCTCGCTCGCCTGCGTCTCGTCCTGATCGAGCGTGGTCCGGTACGAATATGTCCAATCCTTCATCCATTTGTGTCCTTGAATGCCGAACGCCAGCACATAGTTTTCGAGCTGGTCCATCGCGTGCCGGTCGATGATCAAACCGTCCTTCCGCTCTTTTGCCTCGCCGAACGGCAGGAAAAATCCGGTTTTGACCGCGCGGAAAACCGCTTCGTATTTCCAATAATGGTTGACCGTTTCGAGCGCGGAGCGAATCAATTCGACGAGCGGGTGATGCACAACCGGCCGCTTATGATCCAAAAAGTGCGGGATGCCGTAGTCGGCAAACGTGCCCGAGATCAGCTCGCCATACGATTCCATGTTGCGGACCGACACGGCGATGTCGCGCCATCTGAGCCCTTCGTCGCGGACCAGTTTGACGACGTCCCGGGCCAGCGACTCCACCTCCGCCCTGCGGCTGACCGCCGCCGATATGCGAACGGCCGGCAGCCGGTTGTCCTCCGGCTCGGGTCGGAACGGCTTTTTCACCCGCTCCTCCCATTGCGCCTCCAAAAAGCCGAGTGTCGGGGTATCCCGGAATCTTGCCGGAGGCGACGACGGCAGAACGATCGAGGCTTCGGTTTCCACCTCCAAGGCATCCAGACGCTCCCGGAGCGCCTTCATCGTACGAGCGGTCGGATGGAACAAGTCCAGCTCGTGCGGCTGCTCCCCGCCCGCGTACGGACGGTTCAAGCAGAGCGTCATCGTGACCCGCCCGGCATACAGAGCAAGCTGCTCCAGGACGGCAAGCTCCTGAGGCGTAAATCCGTGAAACCCGTCGACCCATATTTCCGCGCCCCGTAAATACGCCGATTCGCCGACCTGGCGGGCCAGCAGCGTCAAATAATCTTCCCCGTCCAGGTACAGCTTGGACAACTCCGCCTCGAATTCGCCGTACAGAAGCTGCAAATCGTGCAGCTTGTCCGGAAGCGTGCCGGAAGCATCGCCGCCGGAAACGAAGCGAGACGAATAAAACTGCTCGAGCTGATCGGGGCTGATACAGTATCGTTTCAACTCCGAAAACAGTTCGTTCAGTTTATCCAGAAAGCCCGTTTGTCCCGCCGACGCTTGAAAACGGCGGAGACGCTCTTTTTGTTTATGTAAAATGCGGTGAAGCAGCAGTTTTTTGCCTGTTTCATCGATCGGCAGGCGCGAGGTGCCGCCCACCTCCTGCATGACGCGCCAAGCAAGCCGCCGGAAGCTGAGCACTTGAGCGCGCAGCGTGCCTCCGAGCTCCGGGGAGGACACAAGCGCATATTCTGTCTGAAAGCTGGCCTGCTCCGGCACAAGCCAGATCAGCGGCGCACCGTCCGGCTGCTCCAGCAGCTTTTGTTTGATCGCGTTCAGGCAAAACGTCGTTTTGCCGCTGCCCGCACGGCCGAGCACAAATTGAAAAGCCATAGTCGCTCCTCCAAATTTCGCTTCGATTCACGTAACTCTACTATTCTACCAAAATGTCGGACATTGCGGAAAAGACAGGTTTTGGAATAGTATAGCACAATCGAATACACCGGAACACCCGTTCCGCCCCGGCTTATCCTTTGGCTGCGGCATCGGCTTGGCAAAATAGGAAAAAGCCGGGAAAAGAACTGCGCTGCAGGACAGCGCGTTTTTCCCGGCTTTTTCCACGTGATCGAAGCTTGAAGCTTCCTAGAGACGTTCCCGCTTTTGCTGAAAACGGGCGATCGCCTCGTATTCTTCCTCCATGCTTCGCGCAATTTTAATGTAGATGGGCAGAAGCTCATGATAGATTTCGGCATGCTCCCGTATCGGCTTATGCACATGCGTTGCGCCGACCATCCGGGAAACGATTTGCAGCGAATCCGCTCTCCCTGTCGCGTATAAGCCAAGCACGACGGCTCCGAGGCAAGAGCTTTCGAAGCTTTGGGGGACGACCACTTCCTGATCGAAAATATCCGCCATGATTTGACGCCAGAGAGAGGAGCGGGCAAAGCCGCCGGTAGCCTGAATTTTTTTGGGACGCCCGATCCGCTCCCCCATCGCCAGCAAGACGGTGTACAGATTGAAAATAACCCCTTCCAGCACGGCGCGGATCATATGCTCCTTGCGATGATGCATCGTCAAGCCAAAAAAGGAGCCTCTCGCATTGGCATTCCATAAAGGGGCGCGTTCCCCGGTCATATAAGGATGAAAAATCAAGCCGTCGGAGCCCGGACTGACCTTCTCCACAATTTGCGTCAACAGGTCGTAAGCGTCGATTCCAAGACGTTTGGCCGTTTCGACCTCCGATGCGGCAAACTCGTCCCTCGCCCACCGGAACAGCATGCCGCCATTGTTGACCGCTCCGCCGATGACCCAATGCTTTTCCGTCAGGGCATAGCAGAAGATTCTCCCCTTCGGATCGGTTGAAGGCTGGTCGATCACGGTACGGATCGCGCCGCTGGTGCCGATGGTTGCTGCGACAACTCCGGGCTCGATCGCATTCATGCCAAGGTTGGAAAGTACGCCGTCGCTCGCGCCGACAATAAATGAAGTCGATCCGGCAAGTCCTGTCTCTTCCGCAAAAACGGCTTTCATTCCTTTCAGCGCATACGTCGTCGGAACGAGCCTGGACAATTGATTTCTCGATACCCCGGCAACGTCCAGCGCTTCCTCGTCCCAGTCCAGCTTCTGCAAATTCATCAGTCCGGTCGCCGAGGCGATGGAATAGTCGACCACATATTCGTCAAACAGCTTGACAAACACATATTCCTTGATCGAGATGAATTTGCCGGCGTTTTGAAACAGCACCTGATGATCGTGGCGAAGCCATAGCAGCTTGGAAAGCGGCGACATCGGATGGATGGGCGTCCCCGTCCGCAAATAGATCTCATGCCCGTTCATGTCCCGCTTCAAGCGTTCCGCCCAGGCGGCGCTTCGGTTATCTCCCCAGGTGATGCAGCGCGTTAGCGGCTTGCCTTCGGCATCGACCACGATGACGCTGTGCATGGCCGAGCTGAAAGAGACAAACAGGACTTGCTCCGGCCTCGCGGCGCTTTGCGTCATGACGCGCTTCAACGTTTGGATCACCGCGCGGAAGATGCGGTCCGGGTCCTGCTCGGCTATAGACGAAGTAGGCATATACAAAGGGTATTCCTCGTCCGCCTTGGTTACGACTTTCCCGTTTTCCTCGAATAAGACGGCTTTCGTGCTGGTCGTTCCGATATCAACGCCAATCATATAGGCAGGCTGGCTCAATGAAATCACCCTCTTTCTTAAACCACGGCGCTAAGGAGAAGAATGAAGATCAGTCCCACCACGGATAAAATCGTCTCCATCGCCGTCCATGATTTTAAAGTTTGCGATACGCTCATGTTAAAAAACTCCTTGACCATCCAAAAGCCCGCGTCATTCACATGGGACAGTACAAGCGAACCAGCGCCCGTAGCCAGTACGACCAGTTCCACATTCACGCCCGGATTCAGCGCAAGGACGGGAGCGACGATGCCCGCGGCCGTCGTCATGGCAACCGTGGCCGACCCTGTCGCAACACGGATGAGAGCGGCGACAAACCACGCGAAAAAGATAATGTTCACATGCGCCTGAGTGGCCATCGCGGCGATAGCGCCGCCTACCCCGCTGTTAATCAATACCTGTTTAAAAGCTCCGCCTGCCCCGATGATCAGAATAATCGTCGCGGTCGGGGCCAAGCACTCGCTGGCAAAGCGGGAAATGTCCTCCTTCTTGAAGCCCCTCGCAAAACCGAGCGAGAAGAAAGAGAAGACGACCGCGATAAGCAGGGCGATAATTTCATGACCGATAAATTCGCTGAACCGGGTGAGGCCGCTCGTCGCTTTCGGGTCGATGATGGTGGCGATCGATCCGATCAGCATGAGAAGAACGGGCAACAAAATCGTGAACAGCGTGATCCCGAACCCCGGAAGGCCGCGGTTATCCTTCGCTGCGAATTGTTCCGCCAGGTCGGCCGGCGGCTCTACCGCCAAACGTTTGCCGATAAATTTGCCGAACAGCGGGCCGGCAATAATGGCCGTCGGCAGCCCGATCAGAATGGAATACAGAATCGTTTTCCCCAGATCGGCATTATAAGCGGCGATGGCAATCATCGGCGCCGGATGAGGCGGAACAAGTCCGTGCACGGTGGAAAGTCCGGCCAGCAGCGGAATTCCGATTTGCAGCAGCGACATTTTCGTCTTGCGCGCCACGATAAACACGATAGGAATCAAAAGGATGACCCCAACCTCGAAAAACACGGGAATCCCTACAATGAATCCGACAACCATCATCGCCCAGTGCACCCGTTTTTCGCCGAACCGGTCGATCAGCGTCGTCGCGATCCGCTCGGCGCCTCCGGACTCGGCCATCATTTTGCCCAGCATCGTTCCGAGCCCGATGACAATGGCGATCGTCCCGAGCGTGCCGCCAAGCCCTCCTGTAACCGCTTTAATGATATCTGCAGGATTCATGCCGGCCAAAAAACCTAGTAGCAACGAAGAAATCAAAAGCGCCACAAAAGGATTCCATTTGAATCTGGCAATCAGAACAACAAGAAAAACAATGGAAAGTAACGCCCAAATGATCAAGGTCAGATTGTGATCGAGACCAAAAATACTGTTCATAAGCAGCTCTCCTTAGTATTCATGCGAGCATGGTTCGGTACCCAGAGTATGCCCAATTTATAGCATTGCAATTAATTTATACATGTATACTTGTCGACAAGTATGGAAGTGAAAAGCCTGCATAGCAGCGCCCTTTTAAGGAAACCTGCTATGAAGCGTTTTATGCGAATCCGCAAAATATTGCTGAACGACGGATTGAATGACGGTGACGTCCTTCGATTCGAGCCCGGCGACAATCGACCGGTGCTTATCGATGACGGACTTGAGTTTGTTCTCGCCTTCGGAGAACACCTCCGCCGTCGTAAGGTACATGACCGTCAATACGATTTGGCGGATGCTTTTCCACAAATGCAAGATCCTTGCATGCTTGGCCTCCACGATGATCGATTCGTGAAAAGAAAAGTCCAGATACGAAAATTCCTCGATTTCGCGATGCTTCATCGCCAATTCCATCTTGTCGATGTTCCGTTTCAGATTGGAAAGGAGCGACTCATGGTTTCCTTCGGCCAATCGCTGCTGCGCAAAGCTCTCGATCAAAAACCGGACGTCATATAACTCTTCGACATCGTGCGAGCTCAGACCGTTTACGACGGCGCCCATTCTTTCCAGGCGAATGAGACCTTCGTTTGACAACGTTTTCAACGCTTCCCTGACCGGCGACCGGCTTGTTCCGAATTCCGCGGCCACCTTATTCTCCGATATGACTTCGCCCGGCCTTATGTTCCCGGCGATAATTTGCAATCTTAATTCGCAAGCCATACTTTCTCCCAAAGACAACCCTTGCAACCATACAGCAGGATAACGCATGAACAACTCTCCCATACAGACCGTTTTCAATAACTGCGATAAGGTAACGTAGACAAGTATTTCTAGATTTTATCACATAGTTACGAAACGAATCCATCAGGAAAATCGATCTTACGAATTTCTTACGACTTCATGGCCGCCAAATTCATTGCGCAGAGCGGCCACCACCTTGCCGTGGAACGTATCGTCTTCCATAGACCGGTACCGCATCAGCAGGGACAACGCGATGACAGGCGTGCTGATTTCCATATCGAGCGCCGTCTGAACCGTCCATTTTCCTTCTCCTGAGCTTTTCATGATTCCCCGAATCCCGTCCAGCTTGGGATCTTTGGAAAACGCGTTCTGGGTCAGCTCCATCAGCCATCCCCGAATTACCGAACCGTTCGCCCACACCCGCGCAACCTCTTCGTAATTGAAATCAAATTGGCTCTTCGATAAAATTTCGAAGCCTTCTGCAATCGATTGCATCATGCCGTACTCGATGCCGTTATGGACCATCTTGAGAAAATGTCCGCTACCATGGCTTCCGGCATACAAATAGCCTTTGGCAACCGCAATGTCTTGAAACAGCGGTTCAATGGTTGCAAACGCGTCTTGGTCGCCGCCGATCATGAAGCAGCCGCCGCGGGCCGCGCCCTCCGTGCCTCCCGATGTTCCCACGTCGAAAAAATGGATGCCCCGCTCCTTCAGCTTATCCGCACGGGCCACCGATTGCTTGTAGTGGGAGTTCCCTCCGTCAATCACGATATCTCCTTGCTCCAGCAGCGGACCAAGCGTGTCGATCACCTGATCCACAATCGGACCGGCCGGAACCATAATCCAGACGATGCGGGGAGCTTCCAGCTTCTCTACCAGCTCGTTGACGGAAGCGGAAAGCTCTGCGCCGCGTTCTTGCAATTTCTTTCCCGGTTCGGGGTTGACGTCGTACACCACCACCTCATGCTGCTGCTGAAGCAAATTTTGCACGAGGTTGAACCCCATTTTCCCCAGTCCGATCATCCCCAGCTTCATCATTATCACCTCGACAATTATTGTGTACTTGTATACAAGTATTCATGTACTCAAAAATAATATACCTCCATCCCGCTTGTCTGTAAACTACGAATTGCTCTCTCCTATGCCTTGAGAGCGTGGAATTTCGGAACAAATGCCTTGCCCGCAGAACGTATGTTTGGTAATATCGTGGTAAGATATAACAACGTAACGTTTGAAACGGAGGAATTTGTTATGATGCCGCTTGCCGAACAAGACTGGAAGCGCGATGCGGCGGACGCCGCCTCCCACGGCTCGGCTTCCGCCTTAACGGCTGCCCTGGCCCCGGTCCTCGGCACGTTGCCCGATAAACAAGCGCGCGCCGTCAAGCACCAAGCGCTGCAAGTGATCGAAGCCGCGCTGCCCGATCCGAAGCGGCTCATCCGCCTGGCTTCCGGACTTGCGCAATCCGGGGACGAAACGGCGCAGGAGCTTGCCGTCTTTCTATTGTCCGGCCATTACACAGCCGCTCCCGACGAGACGGCCGAACGGTTGCGCTTCTTGGCCGGAAGCCCGCACGCCACCGTCCGGCGTTGGACGGGCGAAGCCTGCGGAACGCTGCTGGTCAAGCAATTTTACGCGTTTTATCCGCAGCTGACCACCTGGTCCGCTTCGCCTTTGCCGGACGAGATCGCAGTCGTTGCCCACGCCGTCCGGATCGCGGCCAAAACCCGCAACCCGGCATGGACCCGGCCGCTGCTGGAATTGACCGAACTGCTGATGTCGGACGCCCCAGCCTCCGCCGGAAAAGCAATAAGCCCGCTCACGCTCGGTGAGGGGCTGCTCGCTTCGTATCCGGAGGAAACGGCTGCACGGCTTGACGTATGGATCGCCAGTACGAACGCAGCGATCCGCATCCACGCGACGAATATGTATGCCTCAGCCGCGGCGGCTGAGCATTGGGACCTTCTCGCGCCCGGCTTCGCCAAGCTGGAGCAGGATGAGTCGCCGGCGGTGCGCAGAGCCGTCAACCGGGCTCGCAAGCAGCTGCTGAAACGGCTGCCTCCGGACCGGTCCGCCGGGCTCTCTCTTTGACCCGCTACGTCCAGTCGACTGTCTGGAACGTGCCGGTGAGCGCCGACTCCCGCGCTTTCAGGCAAAGGAGCGCGCTAAGCAAACCGTCGTCCAGCGTGCTGATCGACTCCTCGGTACCGCGGATCATATTGACGTAATTTTCCGCAAGCGCCGCGTCGCCCCCAAAATGATCTTCCGCCGCGTCGATCTCATACGTTTCCACCCTCGGCGTGTGATGCATGAATACCTTGACGATGCCGGTCGTAAAGTCGAAGTCGACCGTCCCTTTGTAGCCGAGAAACCGCGCGCCGCGGGAGCCCGCTTTTTGCCGGGCGAAAAAGTTTTGCGAGTATGACACATGCATCCCGGTCTCGTAACGGATCAACGCGCTGCCCGAATCTTCGTTGCCCGTATCTTCGGCAAAGGCGCAGTAAGGCCATTCCTGCTCCATCGGCGTGCCGACCGTGCTCTCGGCGCACGTTTTGTTTTCCACGCAATCGACGCACCGGAGCCCCGCAGGCTTCGTGCCCTTGAAAATTTGCTTGGACGTCATCGCGCAGACGCTGACCGGACGAAGCCCGAGCACGTGGTTAATATAGTCGAAATCGTGGGTCGCCTTTTGCAAAAATAGGCCCCCCGTTTCGTTCTCGTCCCGGTACCAATTGTGAAAATAGACGCCTCCGTACGGAACGTTGTTGACCGCTTGGACATGCTCGACCGTCCCGATTTTGCCGGAATCGATGATCTCCTTCACCAGCTTCACGATCGATGTGACGCGCAGCGGGAAAGAGACGATGACCGGCGACGGACAGGTCTCAAAGCCGCGCTTCAAGCGCAGCGCATCCTCCATCGTCGTAGCGACCGGCTTTTCGAGATAGAGCGGTATTCCGCTCGGCAGCACCTTCAGGGCCATTTCCGTATGCAAGGAGCAGCGGGTCCCGATCAGAACGCCATCCGGCTTCTCCTGCTCAAGCATCTCCTCGGGCGTCTCGAACAGCCGGATATCGCCCGAACCTTCCGTACCGCTCAGCGCCTTGTCCTTGCGGATGTCGACAACCGCCGTAACCTTGCATTCGGGGTTGGCCTGCCGCACATATTTCAACACCCCGCGTATTCTCGCTCCATAGCCAATGACAGCCAATCTCATGTCTGACTCCTCCTCCAAGCAATCCGTATGTAATGGGTTCACCCCCATTATAGAAAGCCGGAGCGGCCGTGGCTTTGTCTTCGAAGCCGCATTTTTTGCAAAATGAGCCCGTCCCTGAACGCGGGGACCGCTTTTCAGAAGCCCGGAGCCAAGGTATGATGGAGGGAAGAATGGAGCAGGAGACGAAGGACCGGATGAGCTATCAACGAACGCGCTTAAAACAAACGATTGTCATCGACAACATTATCACGATGTACTATTTCGAATTTGCCAAAAACTATGTTTTCCCGGGCGAGCAGCACGATTTCTGGGAATTGGTCTATGTTGACAAGGGCGAGGTGGAGGTGACGGCGGGCACGACACAGCACCGGCTTCGTCAGGGGATGGTCGTGTTTCATGAGCCCGACGAATTTCACAGCTTTTACGCCTGTGAAGGCACCGCCCCGAACATTGTCGTCTTGACGTTCGACTGCCGGTCCGAAGCCATGAAGCGGTTTGCGCGGCAAATCGTCCATTTGGAAGATACGGAGCGGAATCTTTTGGCGGAGATCGTCAAGGAGGGAAAGCATGCGTTCGAGTTCCCGTTTCGGTACCCGCTCAAACGGCGGCAAGACGCGCCTGTCGGAAGCGAGCAGCTGATTCAGCTGTATTTGCAGACATTTTTGATCCGCCTTCTGCGCAGGCTGGAACATGCGGAGACGAGCAAGCCGCTTTCGTTTACGGCAAGGGAAAAGGACAACGAATCGTTGGCCCAAAAGGTCATCGGTTACTTGGAGGAGCATGTGGAAGGAAACGTGTCGCTCGGTGAAATCAGCGAGGCGCTGCATGTGGCCAAAACCCGGCTGAAAGAACAATTCAAGCGCCAGACCGGGCTGTCCGTCATGTCTTATTACAATCAATTGAAGATCGGCCGGGCCAAATCGCTGATTCGGGAGAAGACGTACAACTTCTCCGAAATTGCCGCGATGCTTGGCTTTAGCGGGCCGCATTATTTTTCCAAAGCGTTCAAAAAATCGGCCGGCATGAGCCCTTCCGAATACGCCCGGTCCGTCAAAGCACGAAGTCAGACGGATTCGGAATAGCCCCTGCGGCAGCATGGGAAACAGATCACAGCTTGCTGTCGGCCTCGCCGGTCATCCATACCGTTTTGTCCGCAGCCGGACGGCGCTTGCCTTCGGATGGCGTCGTCTCCGGAATGCCGATGTACACCAGTCCTACAATGGCATCGGCTTCGCCGAGACCGAACGCCTGCTTCATCCGCGGATGATAAGCCGGCTCCCCGGTCCGCCAGATCGTCCCGAGTCCGAGCGCATGCGCCATCAGCAGCAAATTTTGCACGGCGGCGTGCGCTGCGGCAAACTCCTCGATGCGGCTGACCCCTTTCGCTGTAGACGGGGATACGGCAACGGCGATCACCACCGGCGCACGGAACGCTTTCGCCGCCTGCTTCGCCCGCAGCTCCTCCAGCTCTTGTCCGGACACGCCTTTGGCCCCTTCGGCCGCAATATCTGCATACGCATCAGCCAACGCTTGCCGGCCGCCGCCGGTCATCACATAAAAGCGCCATGGCTCGGTCGCATGGTGGCTGGGCGCCCAGTTGCCCGCTTCCAGCAGCTGCTCGACCACTTCCCGCGCGATCGGATCGCTCTTGACGCGTCCTACGCTTCTCCGGCCGCGAATCGCCTCGGTTAACGACATGTTCGAATTCATCAGATCGGCACCTCCAAAATCATCATAATGGAAAAGACGTTACCGCAAGGATCATAATACAACGGCCTCCCCGCCGTCAAATCGCTCATAAACCTCGGACATGCCGGGATCTTGCAAGGCCGTCTGCGCGGGCTGTACTATGACATTATAATACGTTATAATGGAACGAGTGTGTTTGCATTTTATAACCTGACAATCAAGGTGGCTGTACATGAAATTAAATAACGAAAGCTCCAACCCGCTTTACGTTCAACTCAAGCAAATGATCAAAGAAGAAATTCATCGCGGAACCTACAAGCCCGGACAGCAGTTGCCGTCCGAGTCGGATCTTTGCGACATTTACGAGGTAAGCCGGATTACGGCCCGCCGAGCCATTCTGGATTTGGTGGACGAGGGCATTCTGCAGCGCAAGCAAGGCAAAGGCACGTTTGTGAAGGAATTCAAAATCGAACGGGAGCTGCTGGCGGCCGACGGATTTTCCGAGTTCATCATGACCTCGGGCGAAACGCCCAAGTCCCAGATTTTATCGTGCAATACGGTCAAAGCAAGCGCCGAGCTTGCCCATTACCTGAACGTGCCTGACGAAGAACCGCTGCTGCGCTTGAAGCGATTGCTGTACGTGAACGATGATCCGTTTTTCATCGACACGACGCACTACCCGCTCAGCCTGTTTCCCGGCCTGGAGCAATACATTACGGAATCCGTATCGACCTATGAAATCTTAAAAAGAAGATACGACATCGTACCGACGAGCAACGCCAAGGTGCTGAACGTCATCTATGCAACCCAAGCGGAAGCGGAGCTGCTTAAATGCGAGCAGGGCGCAGCGCTGTTCGATATTTTCAAATTGGCTTTCGATGCCGGGAACAGGCCGATCCATACGTCTACCTTGCAATTGCCGGCGCACAAAGCGACGTTCACGATCAACAGCTCCGCCCTGCCGAACGCGGGTGGCAAAAAGGTTCTACCCAAGCATACTTGACCGGACAAGCGTCTTCCGCAAGTCATCAATAAAGCCACTGTCATAGTGGCTTTATTCCTTATAAGGGACTCCATACCCGAATGCGCCGTAATGGGCGCAAGTTCTCGCAGCCGCCTCGGCCGCGAAGCGCAGCGCTTCTTGCATCTCCGCACCGCTCCCGTATGCCGTCAGGAATGCCGCGATAAACGAGTCTCCCGCTCCCAACGTGTCCACGACGTTCGCTTCTGCGATCGCCTGTTTATACAGCCTTCCACCGGAAGAGAACATGGCCCCATGACCGCCTCTCGTGACGCCGACTACGGAAGTTCCATACGCATGTACGTCTGCAATCAGCTTCCCGCATTCGGCCTCCGTCAGATCGCTTCCGGAGAAAAACGCATATTTGAGATTCGGGCATACGTTTCTTAAATAATCCGGGTCCCGCTTCGTCGAGAAGTCGAAGGAAAGATCCGCATATCCGCTGAGCAAAGGCAGATCCCTTTCCACATAGCTGTAGACGCTTGTATGCAGCACATCGAACTGCCCGAGATAGGCCAGATCTTCTTCCGTGAATCGGAGTGTCATCGACTTCTGCACGCCGCCTTTGTTCGACCGGACGAACCGGCGGTCTCCCTGCTCATCGAGCGCGACAACGGCCAGTCCGTTCGGCCCGTAGGCTCTGCGAATGCGGGATACATCGATGCCTTCCGCTCTGAGACTGCGCAGCACGTGGTCTCCCGCTTCATCATTTCCAATTATACCCATATAGGCGCATTGCTCGGCACCGCACCTTTTGCTGAGCACCGCAACGTTAAGAGCGTTCCCGCCCGGAAACATTTCTCCCCGGTCCATAAAAAAGTCAACGACGTTATCTCCCACTCCAATTAGTTTCATCTTCGTTCCCCTCTCCTGCTCCCGATTATCCTTTCACTCCACCGGCCGCCAAGCCCCGGATAAAAAACCGCTGCATCGACAAAAACAAAATGATGACGGGCAGCGCCGAAATCATCAGCCCGGCCAGCAGCACGCCCCAATCCGTCTGCAGCATGTCCCGGAACTGCATCAGCCCGGCCGGAATCGTCTTCAGCCGTTCGCTGTCGATAAATACGATGGCAAACATAAATTCGTTCCACGCAAAGTACGCCGTCAAAATAACAACCGTGAACAAAATCGGCACACTGAGCGGGATGAAAATACGCATAAAAATGCCGAAGGTGCTGCTGCCGTCCATATATGCCGCTTCCTCGAACTCTTTGGGAACCGAAAGGAAAAACGAGCGTACAAGCAAAAGCGACAGCGGTATGCGATACGCCGCATACGGCAGGATGAGCGCCCAGTGCGTATTGTGCAGACCCAACGCTTGAATCAGCTTATAGAGCGGAATTAAGCTGACCTGCGGCGACAGCATCAAGCCGCCCAAGCATAAGATCAACAAAAGCGACTTCCCTTTAAACTCGAACCTGGAGATGCCGAACGCTCCAAGCGCGCTGAGAAACACGACCAGCAAGCAAACGATCGTCGTGACAAATACGCTGTTCAGGAAGTAGTCGGAGATGCCGGAATGCCACGCCGTCGCGTAGTTGCTGAACAGCCACGTTTTCGGAAGCCCCCAGCTGTTGCCGAAAATCTCCCCCGACTCGCGGAACGAATTGATGAGCATCCAGAGCAGCGGATAAGCGATCACGGCGAAATAAACGATCAGAAGCACATAATACAACGCTACCGTCCCGCTCAACGATTTTCGACTCATCGTCAGGCCTCCTCTCCGGACCGGAATAATTTCATCTGCAGGAACGAGATCGCCAGTGTCACGATCATCATAAAGACGGCGATCGAGGAAGCGTACCCCATCAAATCTTTCACGAAGGCGGTTTTATACAAAAGCGTTCCGAGCACCTCGGATGCATGCCCCGGTCCTCCGCCCGTCAAAATGTACGGCTCGTTAAATACCGTGAATGCCTGGGTCAGTGTCACCGTCGTCGTGACGAACGCCATTTCCTTCACCTGCGGAAGCGTGACGCTGACAAACATCCGCCACCGGCCGGCCCCGTCGATCTCTGCCGCTTCATACAGTTCGCCCGGTATTTTCTGAATGGCGACGATGAACAGCATGGCGACATAGCCGACGCTCTGCCATTGCGAGACGGCGATGACGGCAAACATCGCGGTGCCGCTTTCGCCCAGCCAGGCGTGCGACCAGCTTTCCAGGCCGACAGCCCTCAGAAACCCGTTAAGCAGCCCGACCTCCGGATTGTAAATGAAATCGAACAGCAAAGCGATAACCGTAATGGAAATGATCACCGGCAAAAAGTACACGGTGCGGAAAAACGGGGCCCACCGCCGGATCGCCCGGTCCTCAAGAATCGCGGCAACAACCAACCCGCCCCCGACTTGGCAGACGACCGAAATAACGGCATACCAAACATTGTTGGCCAAGGCCGAATACAGCAGCGGATCGTGAAACAAGTCGGTGTAATTTTGCAGACCGATGTATGCCATATCCGGGGAGAACGCATTCCAGCGGTAAAAGCTGTACTGGATGTTGCGGACGATCGGGTAATAAATAAAGGTGAGCAAAACCAAGAATGGCGCTGCCAAGTACAAGTACGGCGTTATAGGTTTTTGGCGCAAAATTCATCCCCCCTAAGTTTGCGAGAAGGAGGCGGCGAAGCCCGGAAACTCCGCCGCTGAAGTAACTCATTGTCCGCTGCTTGCGGCTTCCCTGACGGCTTTACCCGCCTTCTGGACTTCCCGGATAACGTCCTGCGGGGTACCTTCCCCGTTAAGCATCAGTTGTACGCCGTTTAAATACGTATCGACAATTTTGCTGTCAAGCGCGGTGTCGAGCCACAGCGCCGTGTTTTCCGCATTCATGATCTGAGCCGCGGCGTCCTGCATGGCCTTCGTCGAATTGCCCGAATTGACCGCCCCTTTGACGGCGCTGAAAAAGCCTACGTCTTTGACCAGCTTCTCGCCCATTTCCTTGGAGGTGAGAAACTTCAGGAAGGCCACCGCTTCCTCGGGGTGCTGTGTGCCGGACGAGATCATGAAGCCTTCCGGACCTCCGGTCATGTAGTTGGGATTGCCTTTCCCCCCGTCCGGCTGCGGGAAATCCATAAACCCGAGCTCGAACTTGATGTTCGGTTCGACCAAACGAATTTCCGCCGTCTGGAGATAAGCGATCGCCGCCTTGCCGTCAATAAACATTTGTCGCGCAAACTGATGCTCCAGCGAATTGACATTTTTGTTGAAATAGCCATTCAGCTGATTCAGCTTTTCAAGAGCGGTGACATAAGCAGGGTCTTCGAACGAGCCGGTCGCCCGGTTGTAGTCTTTTTGCAGCGTCTTTTCATCCACCATCTTCTGGTTTAACGTGCCGATGTAATGCGATACGGCCCATGGCGCTTTGTTGCCGAACGCGATCGACGTATAATTGTTTTTCTTGAGCACGTCCAGTACCGAAATCAATTCATCCCACGTTTTCGGAACGGCAAGGTTCAATTTCTTAAAGATATCTTTATTGTAAAAGAACGTTTTGCCGTCCATCGTCATAGGGACGCCGTACGTCTTGCCGTCCAGCGCAAAAGGCGCGACCTGCGAAGCAACCAGCCGGTTCGACCAATCTTGATCCGTGGATAAATAAGGCGTCAAATCGAGCGCTTTTTGACCGCGAATAAACTTGTAAGCAAATTCCCCGCTCCACGTAAAGAAAATGTCCGGGGGCTCGTTCGTACCGAGAAGCACCCTGATTTTTTCCTTATAAGAGTCGTTGAGCACCGATTCGAGCTGGATCTTGATGTTCGGATTTTGCTTCTCGAATTCCTTGACAACGCTTTCAAAATAAGTTTTTTCAGGCTCCTTGGGCCAGCGGTGAAACAGCTTAAGCGTCACTTGTTTTTTGGAGGAGTCCGCTTTCTCCTGCCCGCTCGCTTTATTCCCCGAAGCAGTCGAGCTGTCGGCAGACGATTGGGCGCACCCGGACAAAACGCCGGCGGCCAGAAGCAGACTGCCCATCACCGATAAAGTTCTTTTCATCGCTTTTCCCCCCTGTAATTATGGATCCCGTGCAGCCCGGACCCGAGCCGGAGACTCGAGGAGCCTCCGTTCGCGTCCGCGTCCAAGCTATTTTTTATTAATAGGCCACTTTCCACATATAACGGCGGGTCGTAAGCGGATGATTCCGCGCATCGGCCAGCTTATTCGCATGAAGGCGCAGCACCACATTCAACACCAGAGGGGCAATATAGCCTTGAACCTCCGGATCGATCCCGGTCAGATCCAGCGCTTTGGCGTCCAGAACGATCAATTTCTCCCCGTATCGCTTCGAGAATTCCAGCGCGCGTTCCTCGAGCGGACGGGTTTCGTCCAAGCCCAGCAAAATAATAAACGGCACATTTTTATCTAAAATTTCAAACGGCCCGTGAAAGTACTCGCCAGCATGAATCGCATGCGAGTGAATCCACTGCATTTCCATCAGGATGCAAATCGCGAACGAATAGGCAATGCCGTAATTCGCTCCGCTGGCCATCGTATAAATCACTTTTTCATCCTTGTACCCTTCGGCGAAGCGCGCGGCCGGCTCGGCGAACTGCTGTCTCGCTTTATCATAAGCCTGCTGCAAATGCGCCAGGCTGTTCATCATCGGTCCGAATTTAAGATTGTTTTCCCGCACTTCGAGCAGCCCCATAACGATCTGATACATAATTCCATAATTCGTATCGATCGCGACGGCGTCGTCGCCCCAACCGTATTTTATCGCATAATCCGACTCGGCGGCCAAGGGAGATTGTTCCACATTCGTTAGACTGACCGCCAGCGCCCCTTTCGACCGGGCGAACTTCGCCGCCTCCACCGTCTCCGGCGTATTGCCCGAATGAGAGCACAGCACAACCAATGAATGCGCTCCCAACGTAACCGGATTGCGGTGGATGAATTCATTCGAACTGTACAGATCCGAGACGATTCCCTTCGCTTCGCGGTCCAGCAAATATTTGCTGGGGTACATTAAAGCGGACGAACCGCCGCAAGCGACAAAAAACACGTTCCGGATGTCCCGGTTCCTGAATACCTCAAGTACTTGACGAACCTGCTCGTTCACATTGGCATAAGCGTTAACCATGGATGCGCTTCCTCCTCTAAGATCGATAATGTTCTGAAACAAACGATGGGGTTGATCGATCACCGGCTTTTTGATAATATGTTATATAACGTTATATGTCTTTATAATATTATCTGTTAACTTATCTGTCAATATGGAGAAAACAAAAAACCTTAGTCCGACTTCAACCGAACTAAGGCTTGTTCCTTGCTGATTCTGTTATCGTTTGCTTCGAACCTCAAAAATAGCGAACTTCAAATAGTTGCCTTCCTCTACACCGAGAATGCGGGGATGGTCCTTGCCGGCATTGCGGAATTCGATCAGACGCAGCGTTTTACCCGCATCGTAGGCGGCCGCATGGATCGTTTCGAGGAACAGCTCCGGCTTCATGTGGTAGGAGCAGCTTGCCGTTACCAAGTACCCGCCTTCGTTTACCAGCTTCATGCCGTGCAGGTTAATATCCTTGTAGCCGCGGCAAGCCCCTTCGACCGCGCTCCGCGACTTGGCGAAGGCCGGCGGGTCCAAAATGACCACGTCCCACGTTCTGCCTTTCGCAGCAAGAGGCACCGACGTATCGACCTTCCGCTCGCCCGCTTTTCCCCGCTCCTGACGCAGCTCCAAGCCGCGGGCGTGCTCGCGCAGGTAATCGAACGCGTCGGCGACGACGAACTCCACCCGGTCGCTGAAGCCGTTCAGCTCCACGTTCCGCTTGGCTGTTTCAATGGCATGCTCGGAAATGTCGAGGCACGTCACTTTTTTGGCGCCGAACTGGCACGCATGAAGCGTAAAGCTGCCGGTATGCGAGAAGCATTCCAGCACCGTCGCACCGTCCCAATAAGGAAACGTCACTTCGCTGCCGTTCCGGTTGACCGGCACGCGTTTTACCGTTCCGTCGTCCAGCACCCGCTCTTGCAGCTCAACGCCGCTCCGTTGGCCCCAGCCCTTCATAAGCGGTTCCAAAGCGGCCCGGTTTTCCCGCTGGTCGAAAAAATAACCCGTCTTCTGCCCCTGCGCAATATCCACTTCCAGAACGATCCCGTTCTCGCGGATTGTGACATGCTGCGGGCATTCGCCGTACAGCACGCCGGTGCGCTGCTCCAAGCCTTCCAGTTGCCGCACGGAGACGTCGCTGCGCTCGTAAATGCCGGCCGGACGCATCACCTTGACCAACGCGGAGACGACCGCCTCCCGCACACGCTCCATGCCGAGCGTCAAAATCTGGACCACCAGCACGTCCTCAAACTTGTCCACGATCAATCCCGGCAGGAAATCCGATTCGCCGTAAACGAGCCGGTACGACCCTGCGTTCGGCAAAAACCGTTCCCGGTGCTCCTTGCACTCTTGAATCCGGCGAACAAAGTAGGCGTGCGTCATTTCTTCCATCGGTTCGTGGGAAACAATCCGCACGGTCAATTGCGAAGCCGGATTATAATACCCGGTCGCCAAATATTGACCGGCGTGCGTATGTACGGATACAAGCCCTCCCGGCGGCGCTTCGCCCTCCACGCGTTCGATTTCCGAGCGGTACACCCACGGGTGGCCTTCTTCCAACCGTTTTTTTCTTTTTTTCTGCAATACGACGACAGTCATGGCCGAAGTCCTCCCAATGTTTAGTACGACGAGATGCCGCTGAGCCCCCGCTTCAGGTCAAATTCGGTCATTGCCCGTTCACTTCATAGCCCAGCGCATTCAGCGCCTTTTGCAAAACGGAATCATTGTTTCCGTACCCGGAATGCGTCTGCTGATGCCATGCCTCCAGCGGATGAAGCCATTCGACGCCGCGGATTTCCTCGACCTGCGCCTGCAGGGTGCCTCCGGTCGCTTCCACCAGAAAATAGTGGACCTCTTTGTCGATGACCCCGCCGTTCATGGCGAATTGGTATGTGATCGTCTCCAGCGGACGCACGATGGTTCCCGTAATTCCCGTTTCTTCGAGAATTTCGCGCAGCGCCGTTTGCTCTATCGTTTCCCCGGCTTCCATCTTGCCTTTCGGCAGCGTAATTTTGCCGTACCGGTCCTGGATCATTTGCACCTGCACGTCGTTTCCGATTTTGCGAAACACCACGCCACCTGCCGAAATTTCCTTCATCGACATCACCCTTTCCTATTGGAAATCGAAAGGACTTCACCCGGCGGACACAGGCGGTCTTACCGGCGGCTTGAATCATGAATGCCGCAGGAAAACGCGCCTGCTTATCGTCGAATGAAATCCTTCGTTCTTCAGCTTATACGATCGCTTTAGCCGCTTGTCCCGGAATCGTCTCGGCCGAAGCGCCCGTGCCCGTCGCTCTGGACGGCAGGTGAACGGCTCCCGCTTCGGGGGCGCGGACAAGCTGGCCGCGGCACTCGTTGACTCCGGCTTCGGTGACCTTCACCCGGCATACTTGGCCGATCCAGTCCTCGCTGCCTTCGAACACGAGCTGCAGGTAGTTGTCCGAATAGCCCATGAGCAGGCCGCTTCCCGGCTGACCCTTGTAGTCCCGCTCCGGAATGACCTCCAGCACTTGGCCGACAAACGTCTCCGCGTAGCTGAGCTGCATTTTCTCGGACAAATCGATCAGCTCGTGCACACGGGCGTTTTTGATTTCCTCGTCAATCTGATCCTCCATCCGCGCGGCCGGCGTACCGGTCCGCTTGGAATACGGGAATACGTGCATTTCCGAAAACTTCATCTGTTCCATAAACTGGTAGCCACGGCGGAACATCTCGTCCGTCTCCCCCGGGAAACCGACGATAACGTCCGTCGTAATCGCCACGCCCGGCATAATCCGGTGGATGTGCTCGATCTTGTTGGCAAATTGCTCCGTCGTATATTTCCGGCGCATCCGCTTAAGCACTTCGTCGTCTCCGGCTTGCAGCGGAATGTGCAGATGACGGCACATTTTGTCCGAGGCCTGCAGCACCTCAAGCACCTCGTCCGTAATTTGGCTCGCTTCGATCGAGCTGATGCGAATCCGCTTCAGGCCGTCGACCTTGTCCAAATCCCACAGCAGCTTGGCGAGGCTGTAATCCTCCATATCCTCCCCGTAGCCGCCGGTATGAATTCCCGTCAGCACGATCTCCTGATAGCCTGCATCCACGAGCATGCGGGCTTGATTCAGCACGCTTTGCGGCTCGCGACTGCGCATGAGGCCGCGTGACCACGGAATAATGCAGAAAGTACAGAAGTTGTTACAGCCCTCCTGAATTTTCAGGAAAGCGCGCGTACGATCCGAAAAGTCCGGCACGTCCAGCTCTTCGAACGCGCGTGTTTTCATAATATTGCGCACCGCGTTGATCGGCTGACGCTCCTGCTCCAGCTGTTTCACGTAAGGCATGATTTTGTCCCGGTCCTGCGTTCCGATGACCAGATCGACGCCCGGAATCGCCATGATTTCGGCCGGCGACGTTTGTGCGTAGCAGCCGGTCACCGCGACGATCGCCTCCGGGTTTCTGCGAATGGCGCGCCGAATCATCTGGCGGCTCTTTTTATCCCCCGTGTTGGTCACCGTACATGTATTGATGACATAGACATCGGCTGTCGATTCGAAATCAACCTGCTCGTAGCCTTCCTGTTTAAACAGCTGCCAGATCGCTTCCGTATCGTAGAAGTTGACTTTGCATCCGAGCGTATGAAAAGCGACGGTTGCCATTTATTGTTCTCCCCCCATCTCTCCGGATTCGTATAAAATGCATGTGAGTCCGACCATGGCGGCCGTCTCTGTCCGTAGTATTCGTTTGCCCAAGCCGACCGCCACACAGCCGGCCGCTTCCGCCTCCGAAACTTCCCGCTCGCTGAACCCGCCCTCGGGTCCGACGATAAGCATTAGCTTGACGCGGCTTCCGTCGGTTCGGTCGTTTCTCTTGGCTACCGCTTCCCGAATCGCCCGGCGCAGCTGCTGCGCATCCTGCTTCTCATAGCAGATCCAGGCGGCATCCGCTTCCGAAGCCGTCCGCAGCAGCTCCTTCCAGGAGAGCACGGATTCGACCGCGGGAACGCGGTTGCGGTGCGCCTGCTCGGCCGCTTCTTTGGCAATTTTCTGCCAGCGTTCGAGCCGCTTGCCTTCCTTTTTGCCGTCCAATTGAACGACCGTACGCTCCGAAACGAACGGCAAAAAACGGACCGCGCCGATTTCCGTCCCTTTCTGGATGACAAGCTCCATCTTGTCCCCTTTGGGCAGGCTTTGAGCGATCCATACGTCAACCGCCGCTTCGTTCTCCATCGGCAGACGGTCCACAATATCCGCCGTCACCTGCCGGTCCTCCAAAGAACGAATGCGTACAAGCGCCTCCCGGCTCACGCCGTCGCTCACAATGCACGTATCTCCCGGCTTCGCCCGCATCACGCGAATCAAGTGATGCGCATCGTCCCCGGTTATCGTAACCACAGCATCCGCAAATTCGTTCGGATGAATGAAATATCGCTGCATTCCGTATCCTTCGCTTCCACAAAAATAGGTTGACCGCTTATACGAGACGTAGAAACGGTCATCCTTCATCATACACTTTTTTCGCTCCAAACGCCAGTTTCTGAAGAAAATTAACCAATTTTACCGGAAACGATCACATCCGGATGCCTACCCCGAACATCAGCTTCGCCACAGAATCGAACGCCGCAAAAATCGGCCCCTGCAGGGCAAAGATCGGCCCGAGCGTAACGTGCCGGATCGGCGGTATGAAGAACATCAGCAAAATCGCGTAAAACAGCCACTGCTCGTAAGGCTTGATCTTCATCATGATGCGGCGCGGCAGCAAATCCTCCACAATGCGGTAGCCGTCCAGCGGAGGAAATGGAATCAGGTTGAGGATGAACAAGAAAATATTCATCAGGACCATTCGGGTGAAAAACAGCTGAATCGCCAAGCTTACCCCTTGCGACGTTCCGGTTAACGCGCCCATACGAATGAGCGCGTAGAACAGGATTAAGCTTACGAAAGCAAGCACCAAGTTGCTGAGCGGCCCGGCTAACGAGACGATAATGCCCATCAGCCGGGGCTTTTTGAAGTGGCTGCGGTTGACCAGAACCGGCTTCGCCCACCCGATGCCGACGACCAGAAAGAAGATCATCCCCAGCAGATCGAGGTGTACGCGCGGATTCAGCGTGAGCCTCCCCATCGACCGCGGCGTCGGATCGCCGAACCGGTCGGCGAAGTAAGCGTGCGCGAATTCATGCACGGTAAAGCCGATCAACAACACAAGGAAAACAAACGGCATTTCCTCCAGCGGGTAGGCGAAAAAGTTCCAATCCATATCGGCTCACCTACGGCTTTCTGGCGACGAGCACAACCCAATCCTGCTCCTCGGTTTGTTCGATCAACTCGAAGCCGGCTGCGGTCAACGCTTCTTCTACCGCCTGCTGCTTGCTCTTGATAACGCCGGATACGATATAGCGTCCGCCCGACTCCAGAACCTCGTACACATCCTGTACGAACAGCAGTATAATTTCGGCCAAAATGTTCGCCACAACGACCTGCACGGGCAGCTTGACACCAAGCGCGCCGCTTCCGGCGGCTTCCGCTTTATGCTCGTTCAGCACCTGCAGCAGATC
>NZ_JTHN01000124.1 GCF_001399685.1 Paenibacillus sp. A3 | reverse complement strand
GATTCACATAGGTGAATCCGGTTTTCGGTCCGGTGGTGTAGAAGAAGTACTGGTTATCCGCCTTCACCCAATCCTGTCCCGGAGGCAGAGCAGGCAGAGGCTCATCGGCTGCGGAGCCCGAAGCGAACAGCAGACGGCCGCTTGCGTCCAATACGTAAAAGTTGTCGTTGACCGAGCGGTGGAACGCTTGAAACATGCGGTCCGCATCGACAAAAGCCAGCATCATGAAATCCGGATAAAATCGGCTTTTGACCAGCATAGGCCAGACCGGACCGGTCGTATCGCCCGGCAAGCCGTTTCGCAGATAGGAAGCGGCTGGATAGATCGTCATCGGACCGGCCTGCTCCAATTGCTTTTTCCAGAACGAGTAGGTGTAAACGGGATTGACGTAATATTCGGTGAACATGGATTCGGGGCTCGCGCCTCTCGATTTCTCCAGCATCAGCGAATGCTTGACGTCGTATACGAACAGGTTGTTCAAGTACAGCGCCTGATTGGATACGGTATTGCTGAGATAGTCCGTCACCTTGTTGGCCGCCACGTAATCGAGATACGGCTTGCTGTTCAGCTCCTGCAGCCGCGGGTTCAGGTATAAATTCAGCATCGTATTCTCCAGCAGCTGAAAATGCTGCTCGAAATCGTTTGTCGTGTTCGTGAGATTGACCGTGTTATATTTGATGATTTCATCGCGGAGGCTTTGCCGGAAAACTCCATAGGTCAGGAGCTCGAAGATGACCAGAAGAACGATCACCCCGAGAAAGCTGAGCAGCAGCTTAAAAAAAACGGAACGCGCTTTCATTTTGATGCGGAGGATGCTTGGCAAAGGCGGTTGACTCCCTTCGTTCGGCGGATCGGATGCAATATGTCTGTTTTTCGAATGCTTCACTGATTTACGGAAATCCCGAAAACCGTGATAAAACGGCAATAGCGACGGTTTTCGGAGACGAATTCTCACTATATTATAACATTGCGGCCCCGGGATAGGGGCGGCCCTTAAGTCTCAAAATAGACTGGAAGCGGTTCCAAGATAACGGGTGCGAACCTGCCGCTAGTCCCAATGAAACCGAGAAAGGAGTTTTCTTATGGAAACGGAATTCACAGCCAAGGCATCGCCCGATCCGAGTCCTTCCCGTATTGCGGCGGAGTCCGTGTCCGGCAGCTCACGCCGGCAACTGCTGCTGTCCCGGATGTGGAAAGAGCGTTACTTGTATCTGCTGCTGTTCCCGGGCTTGGTGTACTTTATCGTATACAAGTACTTGCCCATGGCCGGAAATATGATGGCTTTTCAAGATTACAGCGCATTTCAAGGCTTCTGGGGCAGCGAGTGGGTCGGACTGAAGCATTTTGAGCGCATCTTCCAGGACAAGGAAGTTCTGCGGGTGCTCTGGAACACGCTGTACTTGTCCTTGCTGCAAATCGCCTTTGCCTTTCCGGTGCCGATCGTGCTCGCCGTGATGCTCAACGAGGTGCGCCGCGAATGGTTCAAGCGCCTCATTCAATCGATCGTCTACCTGCCGCATTTCATTTCTTGGGTCGTCGTGATTGGCATGGTGACGGTGTTCCTACAGTCTGAGGGCTTGGTGAACAAGCTGCTGCACGTGCTGTTCGGCATCGGACCCGTTGCCTTCCTTCAGGAGCCGGGCTGGTTCATGCCTCTCGTCGTGCTTGAGGTGATCTGGAAGGAATCCGGTTGGGGAACGATCCTCTTCCTCGCGGCGCTGGCCGCCGTAGACCCGAGCCAGTACGAAGCGGCCGTCATCGACGGAGCCAACCGCTGGCGGCAAATCTGGCACATTACGCTTCCCGCGATTCGCAGCACGATTGTGATTTTGCTTATTTTGCGGCTCGGCAGCGTGCTCGATTCGGGCTTTGAACAGATTTTCCTGATGCTCAACCCGTTCAACAAATCGGTGGGCGACGTGCTCGACACGTATGTGTACGTCAAAGGCCTGACCGAATCCGACTACAGCTTCGCCACCGCGGTCGGTTTGTTCAAATCGCTCGTAGGTCTGCTGCTGATTATCGGGGCGAACCGTCTGGCTAAACGCTTCGGCGAAGAAGGCGTGTTCTAATCTTACCTGCGGCTGCGGCATAAAGCAAGATACGGAGGTGCAAACGCTATGATTCGTAATCGCACATGGCAGGAAAAAGCGTTCGGGGCCGTCAACGGGGCGCTCCTTGTGATCATCGCGCTGCTGATGCTGTTCCCGTTCTACTATATGACTATCGTGTCGTTTACTTCCTACACGGAGTACGTGAAGACCGAGCTGCTGCTCGTTCCGACAAGCTTTGTGCTCGACGCGTACGCCTATATTTTTCAATCGGATTCGTTCGTGCGCTCGCTTGGCGTGACCGTCTTCGTCACCGTCGTGGGCACGATCGTCAATCTGCTGCTGACTTCGATGATGGCTTACGCTTTGTCGCGCAACATTCTCGGCAAACGGGTGTTTCTGTTCCTCGTCCTGTTCACGTTCGTCTTCGGGGCAGGCATTATCCCGACTTACATGATCGTCAGCGCCACCGGCCTGATCAACTCGTACTGGGCGTTAATTCTTCCCGTCGCCATCAACTCGTACAATCTGATCGTCATGCGGCAGTTTTTTCTTAATATTCCGCATGAGCTGACGGAGTCGGCTTTGATCGACGGGGCCAACGACCTGCAAATTTACGCCCGCATCATTCTTCCGCTGTCCAAGCCGGCGCTGGCCGCCTTCGGGCTGTTCTCCGCCGTGGCCCACTGGAACACGTATTTCTCGGCGCTGCTTTATTTGAACGATCCGGCCAAATGGACGGTGCAGGTTATGCTGCGTCAGATCGTGATTCTAAGCCAGGCGGGCAATATTTTGTCCGAAGGGGTGCAAGCGGCCCGGGGGCTGCAGGTTCCACCCGCAGAAACGATCGGCATGGCGGCGATTCTGGTGTCGACGATCCCGATTCTCGTGCTGTATCCGTTTCTGCAAAAGCATTTTGCGAAAGGGGTGATGCTGGGCTCGGTCAAAGGCTAGGGGGTTGGATATTCGGTTTGACTGATGTACCATAGCATTACACCTTAAGGAGGATATGCATCCATGACAATGAAACGGTCTGTTTCCGTTCTGCTTTCGCTCGCCGTAGCGGGCAGTATGACAGCTTGCTCCGGAGGAGCGAACTCGGGTGCGGCGGACGCCGGCAAAGGCAGCGCGGACGCCAAAAATAAAAAGATAACGATCACCTGGTTCTCGGGCACGTGGGAAAATCCGGTGCCGGGGCCGGACAGCGAAGCGGTCAAAGTGATCAACGAGAAGTTCAACGTCGACTTCAAGCCGCAGTATGTTCCTTGGGATACGTATGACGAGAAGCTCAGCGTCACGATGGCCTCCGGCGATATTCCGGACGTCATCGGCATGGAGCTGGTGGATGCCAATTATATGAAATGGGCGAAGCAGGGCGCTTTTCTCCCGCTGAACGACTATCTCGACAAATACAATTCGTTCAAGCCGGTACCTTCCAACGTCTGGGATATGCTCAAGGTGAACGGCAAAGTATACGCGGTTCCTTATTTCTTCAACGCCAAGGGCGGCAAAAAGCCGGTTATCCGCAAGGATTGGCTCGACAAGCTGGGACTGCCGATGCCGACGAATTACGAGGAGCTGAAGAAAGTCGCCATCGCGTTCGCCAAGCAGGACCCGGACGGCAACGGCAAGGACGACACGATCGGCCTCGGGTTGGCCAAAAACATCTACTACAGCCCTACGTTCAGCCCGTATTACGGCGCTTGGTACGAAAAGGACAAGAACGGGCAGTACATCCCCGACATCGGCGAAGGCAGTAAAGAGGTCGTCAAGTTCCTGACGGATCTGTACAAGGAAGGCGCGATCAAGAAAGACTGGGCGGTTACGAACTATATCGACGTGTTCAAGGCGTTCAACGCCGGGAAAGTCGGAATCTGGTACGAGGAGCCGGGCGGCAATCTGATCAACTACAAGACGCTGGCCGAAAACGCACCCAATGCGGTGCTTGCGCCACTGCCGGCCTTCAAAGCGCCGGACGGCACGCAGGGCATCCGCTCGCTGGCCGGATACTACAAAATGTATCTGCTGAGCGCCAAGCTGAAGAACGATCCGGAGAAAGTACAGCGTATTCTCGAAATCATGGACTATTTCCGCGAATTTACGCCGGCGGACCAGCGTAACTCCAAGAATGAAAAGTACGATTGGCTGAACGGCAAAGAAGGCAAAGGCTACAAAATGGAAGACGGCGTGCCGATTCCAATTAAGGAAAACCGTTCCAACGTGGCGCCGAGCGCATACATCAACACCGAAGGCTGGGCGCCGAACGACCAGGACCTGGAAGTGTTCATCAAAGGCTCGAAATCGCCGCTCGAAAGGCAGTTCAACGAATCGGTGGTCGCCTATCTCAAGACATCCAAAATTTATCTCAGCCCCGTGATGGCCGTTCAGTCGCCGCTGTACAATACGAAATGGACCGAGCTGTCCCAGTTCCTGAACGACGAGAAAACGAAAATGATCGTCGGCCAGCGGCCGTTTTCGGATTGGGATAAGATGGTAGACGAGTTTATGTCGAAGGGCGGCAAGGAAGTCGTCGACGAAGTGAACAAGCTGATCAAGGACAACAACGCGAAAGTTGGCTGGCAGTAAGGCTTAAGGCCGGCTGATGAGTATGATATTCGGAAAAAGGAGCCCGAGACCATGAAACCAATGACAGCCGTCTTGATCGGAGCCGGAGCGAGAGGGGCCGGCGGCTATGCGCGGTACGCGCTCGATTGCCCGCATGAATTGAAATTCGTAGCCGTCGCGGAGCCTAACGCCGAGCGCCGGGAAAAGTTCGCAGCCGAACACGGTATTTCCCGGGAAAACTGCTTCGAGACGTGGGAGGAGCTGCTCAACCGTCCGCAGATGGCCGATATCGCCATGATTTGCACCCAAGACCGGATGCACTATGAGCCGACGCTGCAGGCGCTGGATCTCAAATACCACGTACTGCTCGAAAAGCCGATGTCGCCGGACCCGCGCGAATGCGTGGAGATGGAGCGGAGAGCGCTGGCGAACAACCGGCTGCTGACGATCTGCCATGTGCTGCGCTACACGCCGTTCTGGGCCACGTTGAAAAAGATCATCGCGGAAGGCCGCATCGGCGAGGTCGTGTCGATTCAGCTGAACGAAAATGTCGGCTACTGGCACATCGCCCACAGCTTCGTCCGCGGCAACTGGAACAACTCGGACAAATCCAGTCCGATGATTCTGGCAAAATCCTGTCATGACATGGATGTGCTGTCGTGGCTGATGGACCAGCCGTGCGTCAAGGTCAGCTCGTTCGGCTCGCTGATGCATTTTCATTCGGGGAATGCGCCTGCCGGATCGACGGATTACTGTATCGACGGCTGTGCGGTTGAGGCGGAATGTCCTTATTCCGCCCCGCGGTTCTATCTGGGCGAAGGCAAAGCTTGGGCGCGCCATTATACGGAGGAGCTGACGTGGGAGAACATCGTGAAGGGCCTGCGCGAGTCGCCGTACGGCCGCTGCGTCTACAAGTGCGACAACAACGTGGTCGATCATCAGGTGGTCAACATGGAATTCGCGAGCGGAGCTACGGCGATGTTTAGCATGTGCGGCTTTACGAGGGAGCAGGAGCGCCGCATCCAGATTATGGGCACGCGCGGCGAGCTCCGCGGGGAAGAGAGCACCATCACGCTGATGGATTTTCTGACGCACCAGAAGACGGAGATTGAGATTCCGCCGCAGGTCAGCGGCCACGGCGGAGGGGACAGCGGCATCGTGCGCAGCTTCCTGCGCGAGGTGCGGAGCAATGCCGGCGGGGAAAGCCTGACCTCGGCCAGCGCTTCTGTGCGCAGCCATTTGATGGCGTTCGCGGCGGAAGAGTCCCGCTTGAACGGCGGCAAGGCCGTTCTCATCGACGATTATTACAAGCAGGTTGTAACGGCGACATAAGTTGTCGGTTTTGAGCTTATGCGAGCGGACGCCCGATAATCTCGCGTTGGAAGAGGGATTTTCGGGCGGATCGGACCGCAGTGAAGGCTGTGTATGTGTGTATGCTATGCAGGAGAGCTCCCCATCGTTTAGGGCTGTTGCCATACAGCCTTAGGCGGTGGGGGGCTCTTGCGATTTTGCGATGCGGGCGTTGTCCGCCTTGAACTGCGCCCGCTTCTGGTCGAGAAGCTGCTGTTCGATACGGGATAGCTTGCGGGAGATCGTTTGCAGCCGGTAAATAACGTAGATCGGAAAGGCCAGGAAAAGAAGAGCAAACAAAATCGCGTTAGGCCAATGTATTGCGGTCATAAGGACACCTCCTTTTTTCGGTTCGTTTGGCGGAAGCGTTCGGACGTGAAGCTGTTGGAGCGGAGCTTTTTGCTCCATTTCGCAATTGCTCGCTGTAGATATCGTTCGCGGGCAATTGTGCGCTCATAGGGCGGCTGGCTTGGGATTCAGCGCATGCGAATCCCAAGCTTGCGTTTGGCGCTGCGCTGCTGTAGGCGGTTTGCAAGCCCTGTGCGGCGTCGATTTCTCTTAGATGATGGTTCTTGGATGACGGATCGCAGGGAGTGACTTCCGGGGACAGAGGAACTGGTGTTCGTTATTCGGCTGTTTTGCTCGTTGTCTGGGGCGATAGAGGAACTTGGTGCCTCTATTCTGGCGAATGATGCCGGATTCACCGGCTTTTGCCGTCGAGCCGGGATAATTGCGCATCTGAGTTCCTCTATTTTTCAGAATAGGGCTATTGGAAGTATTTTAGCGCATCTGGGTTCCTCTATTGGTTTTGCGAAGGTCGCTACTGAGATGAGGATTGCCGCATTGCTTACGAACGGCCGCATGAGAGCAAGAGACCATCGGAAGTAATGTGCACCGTGAGCTGAAACGCACTTCCGAGTGTACCTCTAGCGTCATAGCGTAAAGTGTCATCGAGCATCATAGAGTGTCTGGGGTATCGTCGAGCGCCACATAGCACCATCGTAGAGTATGTTGTCATCGAGCATATAGAGTATTGTGGAACATCAAAGAGCATCCATCGGGCGTCTAACGTATCATGGAACGTCAAAGAGCATCTACCGGTGTCTAGCGCATCATAGAGTATCAAAGAGCATCCATCGAGTGTCTAGCGCATCATAGAGTATCAAAGAGCATCCATCGAGTGTCTAGCGCATCATAGAGCGTCAAAGAGCATCCATTGAGTGTCTAGAGCATCATAGAGCCTGGAGCCATCCAGCGTCATCGAGAACTCCTCATGCGCCATCGAACTCACCGAGCGCTCCAGCGTCTCCGGGCCTTACAGGGTGTCCCACGAGCCTGGGTACCCTCGATTTCCCGGCAGACCAATCCAACGCCCGAACAGCAGCGCTACTAGGTTGCCGGTCGGCTTGCGGCTGAGGCCCGCCCTTTTCTATCCGGCCTGCCGCCGTTCACGGAACAACCTGCTGCTCCTCCGCTATTCCATATCGGCTCAGCGCCTTGGCCGCCGATTCCCGCATGCGCCGCTTCAGCTTGTCGCCTTCGACCACCCGGACCCGTTTGCCGAGAAAGCGCAGCTTGGACAAAATATATTCGCTCTCGTCCCCGAGGAACGTCAGCCGAATCGTGTAGCAGTCTGCCGCGTCGTCGTACCCGACCTGCTTTTCGAAGCACGAGAAGGCGTACAGGATGCGGGACAGCTCGTTGTTATACTCGCGCACCACCTCGATGACAGCCGATTCCTTCCGGCCTTCCAGCATGCGGTTTATGTCCGCTTCGACTGCCGCGGCTTCCTCCGCCGAAACCGGTTGCTCCGCAAGCTCCACAATATGCTGCAGCTTCGTATTCATCAGCGCCCGATACCGGAGGTGATACCAGATCAAGTACCATTCCCGTTTGACCATCGAGTACTCCAGCTTGAACGGAAAGCCCGGCTGCTCTTCGAACATCCGTCCGTCTCTGATCCGGTGGTTGATGAGAATACCGCTCTTCCGCAGCATGATCCGCCGCAAGGAACGCAAAAGCGGATGGTAGACCTGATGCTCCCGGCTTTTGGCTTTTTCCCCGAAGCCTTCCTTCATATCCAGCGCCGGGTCGCCTTGGAGCATGCTTTGCAGCTTCTCCAGCGTCTCGGGAGTAAAAGCTTGCCCGGACGCCGGGTGCTCCAGCATCGCTTTAAGCCATGTCCGCTCATGGGAGGTGACGGCGAGCGTGCCTGTTTCATGCAGGCGGGACATGACTTGGTAATTAAAAATTTTCTCAAACGGATTCATAGTACGCTGCGATCTCCTTCCACTCCTCAATCAGCTCCCGGCGCAGGTGCTCCGGTGCGAGTACTTCACAGCTGGAGCCGAAGCTGCGGAGCCAAGGCTTGATCTCGGTCGTCCCGTGCACCTTAATTTCATAGATAAACGAAGTCTCGTTTTCCTCCGTAATGTGTCCCCATTGCCCTTGGAGCAGCACGCGCTCTTTGACGAAATTGGGCTGCGGGGCCTCCGGGCTGAAAAACCGCACCCGCACCGTAAGCGGCCTTCCCGTATCGATAAGCCAGCTGTAGCGGGTTTTTTCCTCCAACAGGTGCAGCTTCTCGTTGAACGTTTCTTCCGGTACGGCTTCGTCTTCGTTCAGTTGCGTCAAGCCTTCCAAACGGAACTTCACGATCCCTTGCCGGCTTTCCGAGCCAAGCAAATACCACCGGCCGTATTGATGATCGTAGATCACCTTGAGCGGCAGCATCACGACCTCTTTTCCCTCGGTTTCGCGTTCGAACAGCGGATTTGTATTTTTCGAGGCGTAGCTCTTGCGCGTTTTGGGCGAGAAATAGAGAAAACGCACCTTCCGGCGCTGCCGGATGGCTCCTAGCAGGGTGAACAAATGCGCTTCATCCAGAATGCGCGAGTAATAATGGTACTTGTACAGAAAAGGATCCCCTGTGACGTTTTCCGCGCCGGCTGCATGCTGCAAAGCCTTCTTCACACTATCCCGCAAAAGATAGCCTTGAACGGACGGCACCTGCGTATTCGCCATAATGTCGACGTAATCGTAGAGATCGAGAAGCTCCTCGTAGGTCAGTTCCTTGACGAGCCGGTCGTGAACGCGGTACCGGTATGGCCTTCCTCCGGGCTCTCTTACGATAACGCCGACTTCCTCCAAATATTTCAGATCCGAGCGAATCGTTTTCTCGTCGGGCAAAGGAAGCTCCGCGGGAAGATCGCTGCAGCACGCATCGAGTAGCTCCATGACAGTCCGCGCCTCATCCTGCATGGCGGCGAGCAGCAGCGACAGCCGATGGCTTTCCGATTCCTTGAGCGACTTGGCGCGGTATAAGAAGAGCAGCACCGGGTCTGCGGACTCGTAGTAGCTAAAGCGGAGCGTTTCGGCGAATTCTTTGCCCTGCTCCTGCGGGAGCTGCTGGTACATGGTGTTCACGATGTCCTTCAGCCGCCGGATCGTTTTATCGAAGGTATGTACGGAGATGCCGAGCCGCTGAGCGAATTGCTGGCGGCTGTAGGCGCCGCTGGTCAGCACCAGCATGCGCAAAAACTGGATTTCTTTATCGAAGCTTTCTCTGGCCATGGACAACCTCCGCTTTCGTAGCTGTTCCTTTTATTGTAACAGGGAAGGGAATTGGAGAAAAAGGAAAACTTTCTCTCTCGTCGTAATACTTTCGCCATGTTCGCGGGGCCGAAAATAAGCGATGATAGTACACGTAAGGCCGACGCCGAAAGGCAAAAGCCTTACGCCAAAAGATCACCGAGGCGCTTGGAAGGGTTACTTCGCCTCTTAAGCGACAGGTCGCCGGTTCGAGTCCGGCTTCCGCTATACGGCGGAATAGCTCAGATGGTAGAGCGGTTATTGTACCTTTCCGCCACTTCCTCGGAGATCTTCACCATATGAATACCGAAGCGAGGCGCTTGAAAGGGCTCCTTCGACTTTTATGGGAAAAGAATTGACGGCGAAAGCCGGGCGTCAGAGACGCCATGCGCCTTTTCGTTTTTCCCTCGCTTCGATCTTAATAGGTAATATTACGGCGAGGCGCCGGGGAGGGTTCCTTCGCATAGTTAGGCAAAAAGGAGGGGCGAATCCTGCCGCTAACCTTCCTCACTTTTCCTCGCCGGAGTTTATGACGAAGCCGTTTTTTGCTACGCAAAAAACTAAGAATATGCTTACGAAGTGGTTTTGCTACGCAAAACCTTTAGGAGGTTACCAACCATGAGTTTCGCTAAAAAAATGTTCGGCGCCATGCTGCCGACAACACATAACAAAGACGGATTTCCGGCTTATGCGCGTTCGGCCGAAGAGCAGTACGTGCAGACGCTGTTAACCAATACGCTGGGAAATACATTTTACGCCGATCAAAACGAGCTGCTGAAGGACGCGCTTGAGCTGCACCACGAAATGGCGCAGCGAAACCCGCAATTTATGGCCAAAGCGCTGGTGTTTGCCCGCAACGAGGGATTCATGCGGCTGCAGCCGCTGTTCGGACTCGCCATACTGTCGTCTTACCGGCCGGATCTGTTCGCCAAGGTGTTCGACCAAGTGGTCCAGATTCCTTCCGATTTGTCCGACTTCCTGACGATCCTGCGGGGACTTGGCCGCGGGCAGGGCGGTCGGGCCGTGAAACGGCAGGTTGCCCGCTTCCTCTCCGGGGTGTCCGAATATTGGGCGCTGAAGTACAACGGCCGGGGACGCGGGTTTAGCTTGGGCGATGCGATCGCGACGGCCCATCCGAAGCCGGCCGATCTCAAGCAGCAGGCGCTGTTCCGTTACCTGCGCGGGCAGGAGACAAGTCTCGCCATGCTCCCGCAGGTGGAGGCGCTGGAGCAATTGAAGCGGGCGAGAAGCGAAGCCGAGCAGCTCGCCTGCATCGAACGCGGCAAGCTGCCGTACGAAACGGTGACGGGAGCGATCAAGCCGTCCAAGGCCGTCTGGGAGGCGCTGCTGCGCCAGATGCCTACGTTCGCGCTGCTGCGCCATTTGAACGCGCTGGATCGCGCGGGCGTGTTCGAGAAGAAAGCCAACCTGGCGTTCGCAGTGGAGCGTCTGACGAATGCCGAGGCGCTGCGCAAAGCGAAAATTTTGCCGTTCCGGTTCGCCAAGGCGTTCCGGGAGGTGGAGCGTCCGGAGCTGCGCGACGCGCTTCGGGCGGCGGTGGAGCAGACGTTCGCGAATTTGCCGGAGATCGGCGAGAACACGGCGATTTTCCTCGATATTTCCGGTTCCATGCAAGGGGAATATTTGCAGATCGGGTCCGTATTCGCCTTGGCGCTGTACAAGAAAACGCAAGGGAACTCGTTGTTCTGGCTGTTCGATACGGAAGTGACGGATGCCAAGCCGTCGCGTCACGACAGCATTTTAACGCAAGCGGAGCGCATCCGTTCCCGCGGCGGAACCGATACCGGCGCACCGGTACGCAAGCTGTTTTACGAAAACAAACGGGTCGATCAGATCATCATCATCACGGATGAGCAGCAGAACAGCGGCAGTCCGTTTTACGCCGAACTGGCAAAATACCGCGCCAAAGTGAACCCGCAGGTCAAAGCGTTCATTGTCGACATTGCGCCGTACCGCTATGCAATGGCGCCGCCCACCGATCGGAATACATTCTATATTTACGGTTGGAGCGACACCGTGCTGTCCTATATTGCGCAGGCGGTACAGGGCTACTCGGACATGACCGGGAAGATCGATGCCATGGAGCTTGGCGGCGGCGAAAAGTAACGAGCAATTTCCAACGAAAAAGGAGGCCGATGAAGATGGCAGGGATTACGACGACGATTTTACAGTTCATCCTGAAGTACAAACAACGCAGGCTGCCGAATCGCGGCAGCTTCGACTTCCGCATCTCATCGGTCCTATTCGGATGATATTCTATAAGAACATCGGGCTATGGACCGCTGAGGTCGATGGCTTTTGCCATTACCACCATCTCGATCCCAAGGAGGGAAAACCGCGATGACCGACTTTCGTCAACATATATTAGAAGCACTGTGCCACATCGAGCGGCAGGAGCAGGTGCGCATCCTGTACGCCTGCGAATCGGGCAGCCGGGCGTGGGGGTTCCCGTCAAAGGACAGCGACTACGATGTCCGTTTCCTATACGTCCGGCCTGTTGAGTGGTATTTATCCATATTTGAGCAACGGGACGTGATCGAGCGGCCAATCAGCGACAAGCTTGATATCAACGGCTGGGATTTGAAGAAGGCGCTGAACTTATTTCGCAAATCGAACCCGCCGCTGCTGGAGTGGCTGCAATCGCCGATCCCGTACTACGAGAATTACTCTGCGGCGGAGCGTATTCGCAGCATCTCGCCGCTGACTTTTTCCCCGAAATCGTGCATGTATCACTATCTCAATATGGCGAAGGGAAATTACCGGGATTACTTGCAGGGGGAGCAGGTGAAGATCAAAAAATATTTTTACGTGCTTCGCCCGGTCCTGGCCTGCGAATGGATCGAGCGGTTTAACGCGATGCCGCCGATGGAATTCGACGTGCTGGTGGACCGTTTGGTGCCGGAGGGCAGCGAGCTGAAAAAGGTCATTCTTGAGCTGGTGGACCGCAAAATGGCGGGAGACGAAATGGACTACGAGCCAAGGATCAACCCCATCAACGAGTTTTTGGAACAAAAAATGAATCATTTCGAGCGCACGGCCGTTCATCTGAAAAGCGCCGAAGGCGGACAGGCTCATGAGCTTGATGGGCTGTTCCGCGCCGTGCTTAACGAAGTGTGGGAGAACAGGTGATTGACGATGATGAGCATATTTAATCAAAATACACTATATCCATGGGCCGGGAAGCCTTCCATCTATGAGTACATCGTGTCCGCGCTGGGTGACCAAGGCCGGCTCAATGACGCCAGGCTGCCGGATGACGACGAGTATTGGGCCGGGCATTCCGTGCGCTGGGTCGCGGGGGGCATGGACGGGACGTTCAGCCACCACGCCGGAGGGCAGGCGGAGACGGCGAAAGTGCAGGCGCTGGTGCAGCTTCTGGTCAAGCAAAGCCGGAGTCCGGGGAGCAAAACAAGACGCGCCACCTACCTCAAGCTCATGCAGGAGGATGTGCTGAGTGTTATTGACCCGCTGCTGGAGTCGCTGCGGGAGCACCCTGGAGTCGTCATTCCGAATCTGTATCAGGAAGCGGAGTGGTTCGCGAGATACGGGGCGCACCGCAATGTCGTCAAGCTGGGGATTGCGCTGTTGGGCCAGTTCGAAACCGAGAGACACCGTGAGCTGGTCGTTACGCTGGGCAAGCATGACGAATTTACGCTCTATTCGGCGGTTGCGATTCGGGGCAGTTTGGACAACGCCAACGAGACGCTGTTCGAATTGGCCAAGAACGTCGACGGCTGGGGCAAAATCCAACTGGTCGAGCGCCTGGAGCCGCAGACGCAGGAAATCCGGGACTGGCTGCTTCGCCACGGATGCCGCAACAGCGTCATGAACGAATATTTGGCCTGTTATTGCGCGCGTAACGGCGGGCTGGCCGAAGCGCTGTCGCAAGCCTCCGTGGATCTCGAGCTGTATGACGGGGCAGGGGTCATCCTCTCCGCGCTGCTGTCCGGTGGGCCGGCCGAAGATATCGACGACTACGAGGACGCAGCGTCGGCGGTAGGCGATTTTCTAAGGCATTCGCAGACGATGTGCGTGACCGCTTCGCAGCTGTCGGTGGTGACGGATATTTATGATTTTCTAAACGAAGACGGTCAGCGTTGGGAGCAACGGTATGAGAGGGGCTGGTCAGGCGACCTGCGCGAAGCCTGCAAACGGCTGTGCGAGAACGTCATCCGCAACGAAGAATGGCCGGCCAAAATATGGGAGGGCATCCGGTCGCAGGATAGCGCGGTACGGCAGCATGCGATCTATGCAGCCAAACGGCTCCGCATGGACATTTGGGAGGAGCTATTCGAGCAGCTTCCGGAGCATCCGCTGGACAGTCACCTGTATTATGAGCTTGCGCGAACAGATGAACCGGAGCGGATGGACCGCTTGGTCCGTTATGCGGAAGCGCATCTTCCGCTAGAGGAAATCGCCGGCGGTCCGAAGGATGAGATCGGCTATGGGGAGCAGTACGGGCCGCATCAATGCCTGCAAAGCCTGCTGCAGGCGCTGGACGTGTTCGAAGGGCACGGGACGAAGCTGATTGCTGCCGGTTTGCTGAGCCCAGCAACCATGAACCGGAACATGGCGTTGAAATGCCTGGAGGTATGGCCTCTTCCGGACTGGGGAGAGGAAGTGGCATGCGCTTTGCAGGAACTGATCGCTTCCGAGCCGAATGAACAAGTAAAGGAACGAATGGCAAAGCTTTTGCAGGAAAAGGAGCTGACGGCATGGCTTATCAAATCATAGACGGCGTCCGCGTCTGGGGGAACCCGGAGGCAGGCGCCTTGGCGCAGGCCAAAACGTGTGCGGAGCACGGAAATGTCGTGCAGGCGCTATTGATGGCGGACCACCATAAGGGTTACAGTCAGCCGATCGGCGGGGTGATCGTCTACGAGGGACAAATCTCGCCTTCCGGCGTCGGGTACGATATCGGATGCGGGAACAAAGCGGTCCGAACGAACCTGCTGGCAGCGGATATCCGGCCCGGCTTGGCGCGCATCATGGACGACATCGCACGGAACGTTTCGTTCGGCATTGGGCGCGTAAACAGCGAGAAGATGGATCACGAGCTGTTCGACGATCCGGACTGGGCGGTCTATGCCAACATCGGGCGTCAGGAGCACGATAAGCTCAAGGCGCTCGCCCGCGACCAATTGGGGACCGTAGGCAGCGGGAATCACTTCGTCGACTTGTTCGAGGAAGCGGGGACGGGACGTCTTTGGGTCGGCAATCACTTCGGCAGCCGCGGGTTCGGCCATAAGACGGCCAGCGGTTTTATTAATCTTGCGGCGGGCAGGGAGATTTTGGCCAACGCTCCGGGGGAAAAGATGGACCAGCCGCCGGTGCTGCTCGATCTGGACAGCGAGCTTGGCGATATGTATTACCGCGCCATGAAGCTGGCCGGGCGGTACGCGTATGCCGGAAGAGACGCCGTCATTCGTCAGGTGCTGGCGATTCTGGGAGCGGATGCGGAATTCGAGGTGCATAATCACCACAATTACGCCTGGAAAGAGACGCACGGCGGCCGCGAAACGGTCGTTGTGCGCAAAGGGGCTACGCCGTCCGCTCCCGGCCAGCTCGGGTTCATCGGCGGCAGCATGGGCGACATCTCGGTCATTGTCCGGGGGAAGGATACGGAGGAGAATCGGGCGGCCTTCTACAGCACGGTGCATGGCGCGGGAAGAATCATGAGCCGCACGCAAGCGGCCGGAAAAATGAACTGGAAGACGCGTACCCGCTCGGGCGGACTCATCTCGGAGGCGCAAATGCACGAGGCCGTGCGGAGCTTCGGCGTCGAGCTTCGCGGAGCCGGGACGGACGAGAGCCCGTTCGTGTACCGGAAGCTTCAGGAGGTGTTGGACGCCCACGCAGAGACGATCGAGGTGATGCATGTGCTGAAGCCAATCGGCGTATGCATGGCCGGAGCGGACGAATTCGACCCGTATAAGGACTAGCCGTTCTAGTTTTTAATCCAATTTTGAACTTCTTTTAAGGTCTGCTTAAGCTTCGAACCGCATACTTAAGAAGATCCCGTTACTTAACATATATCTTTGATCCCCGCCGTCGCTGCCATCGACGAGGCGGGGATTTTTTTGAGCATTTATGCGTCGTAAATGCGGTTACTCCACGAGCGGAGCGATTTTCGGAAACACGCGCAGGGCGGTTTTGTAAAAGACATGCTCATGATACGCCTCCGGAATCAGCTCCTGCACGAATTGCAGATAAGGCTGCACGGGGGCAAGCGGCCAGTCGGTGCCGAAAAGCATCTTCTCGTAATGGTCGCAGTATGTCACCGCGTGGCGCAGATGGGCGAAGAAGAGCGGGGAATCCTTGAGCCGCGCGCATTCCGCGGCATCGCCGACCATCAGGCCGGACAAATCGGCGAATACGTTGCGGTTCTTGTAGACGATCTCGGCTCCGTCCAGCACCCACGGGTCGCCGAAGTGGGCGATCATGAAGTTGACGTCGCGGTGGGCGACGGCAACCTCGTCCACCGTCAGCGGGTGGGAATATTTCAGCAGGCCGCGCTCCGAGTACGTATCGCCCGTATGGTAGACGACCGGAACCTTGTACTGCTTCGCCAGCTCGTAGACCGGCTGGTAGACGTCATCGTACGCATAGTACGGATAGTAGCCGAGGTAAATTTTGATTCCGACCGCCTCCGGCCGCTGCAGCTCCCGCTCCAAGGCATCCAGTCCGGCGTTGCCCAGCTTGAACGGGTTAACGCCAGGGCAGTACACGATCTGCCCCGGATACGAGTCCACCATATCAAGTCCCATCGGCGTGGGGGCTTCCCGGTCGGGGAAGCCTCCGGCGGCGGTCTCCGTCACTCCCATGCCGATGCCCAGCACGACGCCGTTCTCGGCGTATTCGCGCAGCAGCCCGTCAACGGAGTAATCGACGAACGAGCGGTTTTCCGCCGTTTCCTTGAACGAAGCAATATGAGACAAGTGCATGTGAGCATCAATGATTTTCATTCCGTATTACTCTCCTTCCGTGTCGCTGGTATCAAGTATAAGAGGGAAGGCGAGTCTGCGTAAAGCTTCCAAGCTGTCCACCGGCAGCGGGGCGTCCGGAAATACGAGGAACACCGGAGCCGAGCGGCTGACGCTTCCGTGAGGCAGACGAACCCTCCGCGTGAGCGATAGGCAGCAAATCTCCTTGTTCGTGTAGACCGAAGGGCGGTTGGCGTCTTCGTCTGTCACAATGTGCATGACTCCGGTCCGGCTATCCAGGCCGAATACGTAATCCTTCGTCTCGCGCACGCTGAGCTCCCCTTTTCCGAGAGGGTAACGCAGCGCTTTGCCGTTCGGAGCGCAGGTTTGCAGCCACCCATAGCCGTCCGTTTCGTCGGGACGAAGGAACAGCTCGCTGAGCATCGATTTATCCAGATACGATCCCGTGTTCTGACGGATATCCGTCATATAAGCAAGCACCGGTACTCCGGGAAGCAACAAATAGTAGCTGTCCATGGTCGTCCCTTTGAACGTATCGTGGTTTCGGACGGATTGACGGACCCGGATGCCTGCCCAGACGTTGCCTTTCTCGTCGGAGAGACGGACATAGGCGGCGGAATGCTCTTCTTTGCGCACGGATAACGGACCCATCTCGTCGAATTGGCCCGACAAGCCGCCGGTCCAAGGATTCCACCACGACTTCGCCCCGTATTCGGGAAACCCGGAAGCAAGCCATTCCCGGCCCCCGACCGCTAGCGAACGCAGCCCGGGGTAATAGTCGGCCGAAGCCGAGATGCGAATGATACCATTATCGGCCGTCAGCACCGAATAACCGGCTTCAGTCGATGCCTTGCTGCTGACTTCACCGGCCGAAACCGGGAACAACGCGGCATGATACGCTTCTTCATGCGCGCCGAGCTGCGCTTCCACCCGGACCACGCAGCAGCGGGCTTCCGGCGCAGGCAGCATGAAGCGGGCTTCCGCCGCCTCGTCGTCGGGCGACAAATGCACCCGCTCCGGCGTTGCCGCCGCATCCATGTAGCAGGCGGAGAGCTCTCCTTCCCATACGGTCTGCTTCGCATCCCGAAGCGCGACCGGCACTTCCTTCGCCTCCGGCGGCACGAACGGATTTCCTTCGTTGGCCGTCAGCTCCACATGGCAGATCGGCGGCGCCGTCGTTTCCTGTCCGATGCGCTTCAGGGCAAATTCCCGGAACGAGGTCCAATCGTCGAAACCGCCCATAGACAAGAAGATCGTATCCGAGGTTTTCGTTTCTCCGGCTTCCAGCCGTCCGAAGCGGGTTTCCAGCTCCAGATACCAATCGCCCATATTCATCCGGTGGTTACCGGACCAGCAAATTCCGTATGCGCTTCTGGCGCCGCGGGCGAAGAGCCAAGGCTCGCTAACCTTGGAGCCGTCCCAGTACTCGAAATCGATGCCGTGCGAGTCGGTCGTTTCGACGATTTGACCGTCGTAAGGCAGAACCATCCCGTACAAGTCGGAACGAATGCGCTGGGAGACCCACATTTCGCTGACGACCGGTGCGTTCGAGTCGTTTTCCAGCTCCTGCCACAGCTTCGCCGTTCCGTCGGCGTACAGCAGCGTATGGAGATGCAGCAGCAGCTGCGGAAAGGTATCCGAGCGGTACGTTTGACGGTACCCAACCGCTCCCCGCTCCTCTTGGGGCTCGACACGTACCGGTTTCTTCCGCGTAAATTCGCCGGAATACGGCTTCCCTATCGATGGCGGGTACATCATGATTTGTTCGTCCTTCCGGTTCCAGGCCCGAAGGAACGCTTCATTATGATCCTTATCGTATTCGATTCCATAGCCGCCGTTGACGGCAACCCGGTTGTCTTCCGTCTCTCCGGTAAACATCGCCCCGGGCCCAGCGAAGGCTCCGCCAACGAAACGGGTGAACGCCACCTCCGGCCCGTTGTCCGGAACGGCCCGGATTTGAAGCGGGGCTTGGTAGAAGCCGTAGTCGAGCAGACGGTACGGAACCGCCAGCGAGATCCGCTCCTTCGCTTCCAAGCGCGTTTCGAAAGCCCGCTGTCCGAGCGCAAGCCAAGCTTGTTCCGGCAGCTCGAAGGAGAACGAGGCCGTCTCCGTGAAATGATTGTGCAAATCGAGGTACAGGACATAATCCCCACCAAGCGCATGCCTCGCATCCGGCACCCGCATCGTCAGGCCGGCCGGAAATTTCGGCACGATGCCGACCTTGAGCAGCGCCTCCAGACCGTTAATTCGCACCCGCGTCTGCACGGCAGGGCAGGTGCGCCATTCGCTCTGCTCTTCCTCGATGGCTCCGACGAAGAAGCGCGCGGCGATCCGTTCCTCGCCTTCCACCTGCAGCTCGCCTTTCCAATCGAATGTCACATTGCGGTCCGGTTCGCCCTGAAGCTCAAGCTTAAGCGGAGCGCCCGATTTGTTTACGATGCGGTATTCGATAGCGTACTCGCTTCCGAACACCGGCTCGGCCTGCTCGGCGGTCACGGACAGCAAGTAGTCCTCCGTTTCGATGAGACAGATGCCGCGGCCTCTGCGCTCGATATCGACGCGCAGTGATTGTCCATTCTTGGACCACGCGTAAGTGTATGTATCGAAGCCGTTCGCTTTATGGCCGTCCGGTTTCACTTCGATCGTCCGCTTCAAATCGGCGTACCAATCAATATCCTTAAGATAGGGGGCAAGTGCTTGGCAAGCGGCCACTTGGGGGATGAAGTTCATGAAGTGCGTCGCGTCCTCGCGGTCTTCCCAGAAAAAGCCGCATTTCTTGTATAGCGGCACCGCCTTCATATTGGCTTCCCAAGTGTACAAATCGACGCGCGGCCAGCCCAGGCGGATCGTTTCCTCCACCGCCCGCAGCACGAGCATTTTGCCGACTTTGCGGCCGTGGTAATCCGGGCGTACGTTCAACAGCTGGATATACAGCGCGCCGGTATCCTCCCGGTATTCGCCCAAGCTGCAGTATCCGACGACTTGACCGTCGCAGACGGCGAGGAAGACGGCCAAGGCATCCGAGTTTTCCTCGTCCTGGCGAATCTGCTCGGCTGTCCGGATGGCCGGTCCTCCGCCCCATTCGTCTTGGCTCCGGTTCCACATCTCGGCTACGCTTTCCGCATAATCAGGGTGGTAATGTACGATGTTCAATTGTGTTGTCATTTAGCTTCCACCTCGGCTCCAGTAAAATATAGAAGATAATGGATATACGTGCGAGAAGGGAGGAAGGTTGCAGGTCCGGGAAAAAAGAAGGGGAACACCGTTCGCGCGGCGAAGCAGTAAACGGCAGACAGCCAAGGAAGCGCAGGCTGCTCGCGCACAACGACGGAAGGAGCGGGACGAACGTGAACAGACTGTGCATCATCCCTTGCGGAGCCAAAAAAATATGGGATACCGCCGCCGCACCGTCGGGTCCTTGCCCGGCCAAACGGGCGTACATTTCGCCCCTTCACCGAAAATGTCAGGCGTATGCGGACCGCTTTTTTGACCATTGGGCGATATTGTCGGCCAAGCACGGTTTTTTGCTTCCGGACGATAGGCTCTACGAAAATTACAATGTCGCCTTTGGCAGCGGTCATCCGGAAATCATTTCATTGCACGAGTTGAAACGTCAAGTAAGCGAAAAGCGGTTGGACCGTTTTGAGGAAGTTGTCGTGCTCGGCGGCAAAAAGTTTACCAAGATCGTTCCCGAGGTGCTTTCCGGGGAGACGCGGATTTATTTTCCGCTGGTCGGGAGCAGGGGGATTGGGGATATGCTGCAGAAGCTGAACCGCGCTCTGGAGCGCAACGAACCGTTCGATGGCATTGCTGGAACAAAGCAGGGGGGCTTGGAATAGGAGGGGCTCCCGCTGCCGTCGTATCGACGGAGCGGAAGCTGCGAGATAGTTAGGAGACGTCCGGCTGCAAATTCCGATTGCCGCAAAATTCCTCGATCGTTTGCGCCTTCATGTCGTCCAGCGGGAATCCCGAAGGATAATTGGTATACATCAGCATGATGCCTTGGAGCGTCGAGGAGAAGTGAAGGGACCGTTTCCGGGGATCGGCAGCCCCCAGCTTCTCGAACATCGCGCATTGGGCCTCGAATTGCTCCGCGTAGGCACCGAGCAGCCGGTTGCCGTGCCTGGCCACGATCTCATCTTGCTTCGGACAGGTGAATAAATTCAGATAGAAGCGGAAGACCTCCGGCCGCTCGCGGACGTTGTCCAGCGCCCCTTCAACGATGTGGCGAAGCTGCTCGGCAGGGGTTTCTTTGGCGGCCGCGGCCTGCATCACTTCGAGCACCTCTTCGATGCGAAGATCGACCATGGCGGCCAGGAGCTCCTCCTTGCCTTTGAAATAATTGTAGAGAAGGCCCTTTGAAATGTCCGCTCTCTTGGCTACATCGTCGATGGAGGCGGAGTGGAACCCTTTCTCGATGAAAAGCTCCGTCGCCGCCTGCAAAATTTTGTCTCGGGCGGCGCGGCGAATCCGTTCGTTTTCTTCCGGCGTTCGGGGCATGTCGTTACTCCTCCAGAAACTGCAAAATCGTATGGGATACCTTGTCGGGATGGGTTAGCATAGGCATGTGATCCGCGCCGTCGATCCACACGAGGCGGACATTCGGAAGCTGACCGAATTGCTTGGCGAGCGGGAACAAGTCTTCGCGGTCGAGCGTGCCGATCATAAACAACGTCGGCGCCGCAAGCCGGTCCAGCCTTTCGATGGCGGGAGGCTGGGGCCATACCGATTCGCTGCTTTTCCAATCGAACCATCGCTTGATATTGTGTCTAATCAGCTCGTACATAAACGCTTGGTGCGGGCTTGCTTTGACGACGTCATAGGACGGAAAATCGAGCGAAAACTCGGTCATTTTCTCCACATCCGGTACTGCCGCGAGGACACGCTGGTACCGCTCCTCGATGTCGGGGGCATTCCGGAAGCCGGTGACGGAGCAGGCGATAAGCACGAGCTTGGATACCCGCTCGGGGTAAGTGAGAGCGAAATCGACGGCAATCTGGCCACCGATAGAGTGGCCGACAAGCAAAGCCTTTTCCAAGCCGAAGTGGTCAAGAACCATTCTTACATCCTCGACGTAATTGGCGGGCTCGACAGGCGCCGGCGATTGTCCGGCTCCCCGGCCGTCGAATGCGATAACCCGATAGCTCGCCGCAAGCCTCGGAATGATGAACTGCCAGGTGCGCATATCTGCCCCGCCCCCGTGAAGCAGGACGATCGTCTCGTCGCCCGCCCCATGAATTTCGTAGTGAAGATCCATCGTGATTCCTCCTCCGACGTATTTTCCGCAGCAGCGGATAGAGTGATGACCGGACCGTGACGCGTAACAGAAGCGATGGGAAAAGATGCCATGGTCCTTTGCAGCTTTAGTATAATTTATGACTGAACGTACAGTCAATATAAAACTGCGAACGAATATAATTATGGAGAAAATGTCATATTTTTGGAGTGAAATTCGTTAAAAAAGTGAGAAAATTATATATTATCTGTGAAATTGAATGTTTAAAAAATTTGGAGCATCTGCTATTATGGTAAATATTATTCCGCAAGGATTAGAATGGAAATTATGTTATTATTATTAAGATTTTATCCTTTTGTTTATATAAAAGTGATAAAAATACTTCTTTTGGAGGTGTGATTTTGGTGTCTTTGTTAACCGGCAAAACGATTCTGATCATGGGGGTGGCTAATAACCGCAGCATTGCATGGGCAACAGCCCAATCCTTGGCTGGCGAAGGGGCTCGTCTGATCTTTACGTACGAAAACGAGCGGGTGGAAGAGCGGGTCAAGCAATTGGCTGAAACCTTGCCCGGGTCGCTTACCTTTCCCTGCAATGTAGGAAGCGATGAAGAGATCGAGGCATTGGCTCGTTTTTTAAAGGAAAACGTTGGCGTCCTTCATGGGTATGTCCACAGCATAGCGTATGCCAAAGGCGAGGATTTGGAGGGAATGTTTGTCGAAACCTCGCGCGAGGGATTTCGCATCGCTCAAGAAATTAGCGCATACTCCCTGACCGCAGTTAGCAGCAAAATTCATCCGCTCATGTCGGAAGGCGGGAGTATCGTTACCATGACCTATATCGGTGCCGAACGCGCGATAAAAAATTACAATGTCATGGGAGTGGCCAAAGCATCCTTGGAAGCATCCGTCCGGTATCTCTCCAGCGACTTGGGAAAGCACAATATACGGGTCAATGCCATTTCGGCCGGTCCTATCCGCACCTTAGCCGCCTACGGAATAAAAGATTTTAATACGATGTTAAAAAAGATTGAAGAGATTACGCCGCTCGGCAAGACGATTGATGCCTCCGAAGTGGGGGATACGGCTTTGTTCCTGCTTTCCAAGCTTTCCAGAGGAATCACCGGGGAAGTGATCCATGTGGACGCCGGTTACCATATCGTAGGGATGTAAAGGAGTGATTAACCTTTGCTTGTAACTCAAACGGGCAGCCGGATTATTACCCCCCAAGGCTTGTTTACGAGGGATCGCTTTGAGAACAATGTTCATGTGTTCTGCCACATGCTGATTCTCAATGGAATTGCCGAAGGCGACCGGGTTGTCTTAAAAGCGGAAAATTCATATGGATTTGTTGTCGCCTTGTTCTCTTTGTGCCGGCTTGCCGTCTCGATCACTGTTGTGGATGAACAAATAAACACCGACGAATTAAGCGAAATTTATGCGGAAGTCGAAGCGTGCTGCTTGCTTACGGATACGGCTCTCCATCTTCCGGACGCCCAGAGTTTACTGATCGGAGATCTATTAAGCGACGCTGCGCTATTGGGGGAAACTGCTTTACCCTCGATGAGCATCGACAAGTGGATTCGTAAAGAAGACGCGCTCATTCTTTATACTTCCGGCACGACAGGCAAACCGAAAGGAATCGTGAAGTCAGGCTCTTCATTTATGGACAATATAAAGCTATCCGTCCAAGCGATGAGCTATGTTCCGGGCGATTGCCTGCTCCCGATCGTACCCTTTTCCCATTTTTATGGAATTTCTCTTATTTTCTCCTGGTGGCTGACGCCATGTTCTTTGATTATCTGCAACCGTAAAAATCTATGGAGTGCCATTACGCATATTACGAAAGAAAAAGCCACTGTCGTTGACGCCAATCCCTCTGCCTATTATACGATCATCCGCATGTTATCAAGAAAGCCGGAGCAATTGGAACAAGTAAGAAACTCCCAAGTCCGCATGTGGTGCGTCGGCGGGTCCCCATTAACGAACGATTTGGAGGAGAAGTTTGCTGAAGTGTTCGGACAGCCTCTGTTGAACGGCTACGGTTTGTCGGAGTTGGGGAATGTCGCCATGGGGACGCTGGATCACCCTGAGGGCTGCGGCAAGCCTCTTCCCGGGGTCGAAGTCCGTATTCGCGGTCAGAACGGGGAGGAGCAAGCCGGAGGGGAACTCGGGCAAATTTGGATACGCACTCCGGGCTGTATGGAAGGGTACTTAAACCAGGAAGAGCTCACGAAATCGGTCCTTCAGGATCAATGGTTTAAGACCGGCGACCTCGGTTTTTTGCAAGAAGGCAATCTGCACGTCATCGGCAGAGAAGGAAGATCGGTCAACCGCATGGGGTATACGTTTTCTCCTGTCTATATCGAAAACCAAATCAGCCGGCTTGGTTATCGTTCTTGTGTCATTACGTTGGACGACGATGTCAAAGGAACGCTGTTAGTCATATTCGTCGAAAGTGAATCCTCGCAAGAATTGTCTTTGGTCCGTAAAAATATCAATCGAATGCTTCCCACTTACATGTATCCCGATATCCTGCTATTACTACCCCAATTTCCTTTAAATCGAAACGGTAAAGTCGATCGGTTAGAGCTCGAACGCACAGCTAAGAGAAGGAAGGTTTAGCTAATGAATACAGCACATGCCACCCGATTACCCCAAAACATGATTTTATAGAGGAAAGGAAGCGATATTTTGAACATGAATCTGGAAATGAAGCAACATGCCGTTTATTCCGAAAGATACGAGAGTATTGTCCGGTGTGCGGATTATTTGACGACAAACCGGGAAGAGATTTTGAGCATTTTGGCGAATATTTCGTCGTATCGGGCAGCCAATGCCGAAATTGACTCTACCATCCGCACGCTGCAGGGCGCTATGCGGGAAGTAGAAACGTCTGGCCCTGCCTGCCAGGAATTGATGTCCGTGTTTATGCCCTCCAATGTGATTCTGTACTCGTATGCGTTATATTTGCTCATCCCCTCCTTATATGTATCCCGAATCGAATTCAGAGCCTCTTCCCACGTTGCCGAATATGTCAGTATGCTGCACGACAAGCTGAAGGATATTCATCAACTGCCGATCAGCCATCTGCAAGTCAGCCAGAAAGCTTTTCTTACAAATTCCGTGAACCGGGCCAACATCGTGGTGTTCACCGGCACTTATCAGAATGCGGAACAAATCAAGAAGCAAATGAAGAAGGAACAGTTGTATGTCTTTTTTGGACAAGGCATTAACCCGTTCATCATCGGTCCCGATGCGGATTTGCCGCTGGCGGCGGAAGATGTCATCCGAATGAGATTATTCAATTCGGGTCAAGATTGCCTAGGGCCGGACATTATTTTAGTTCACCACAGCATTGCGGAAAGCTTCAAAAGCTTATTGCTGGACAAGGTACAGGCGTTGACCTTCGGCGCCAACGACGACCCGAACGCCAATTATTCGCCTATTTTTTACAAAGATACGCTGACGGCCATGTCGGAATATTTTAATAACAACGACAAGTACATCATTTACGGCGGGGGCATCGATTTCCGCACCAAAAAGATGGAGCCGACCATTTTGTACAGCACGTTGGAGGATGAGCTCGAAATTATGGAGTACTTCTCTCCGGTATTCAATGTCGTCAGCTACCGGGATGACGAACAGCTAACCAAACTGATCGGTTCGAGCTACTTTTGCGAACGCGCCATGGGATGCAGTCTCTACGGTTCCGAGCATTTAAGCGATATGCTGCAAAAAAAACATACGCTCACGATCAACCAAACCTTGGAGGATGTCGAACAGGGGAATAAAGCGTTCGGCGGCTATGGAACGATGTCCAATTACATTTTCTACGATATGCAGCTGGTCTCCAAACCGATTCTGATTTCGGAAATTGTCGCCGAATACCTTTCGGAGAAGAAGGTCGACGCATGAGAACGAGCATGGCGGCATGGGATGCAATTATCGGTTGCTTCCAATCATGGGGGGTACAGTATATTTTCGGATTGCCGGGCGATGATTTGAAAATCTTATCTTCGCTTCCTTCGTCGGACATTCGCTTCATTCTTTGCAGGGATCAACGAAACAGCTTGTTCATGGCGTCGGGCTACGCGTTAACGTCCGGCCAATTGGCGGTATGCATCGTGGGAAAAGGGCCAGCGTTGACGAATACGGTTACGGGATTGCTGGAAGCGCAAAATCTGGGCGTTCCTTTGTTGTTGATCGCCTCGGGTACCGGCAGTGAAAAACTGGGGACGAAGGCTTTCCAGGAAGCGGACCAGCTCTCGGTGGTTAAGCCCTTGGTGAACTGGGCGTACCGGGTTGAGCATCCCGATCGGCTCGTATGGGCGTTGGAGAAAGCGGCCTTTATGGCTGTCAACGGTGGCAAAGGTCCCGTCTATCTCGAGCTGCCGGAGCATGTTGCGGAGCAAACGGTGCTGGTGAATCTCCCGTTTCCGAAGTTGAAAAGATTGACTTGTTCCCCTTCGTCGTACGAGCTTGATGCGGCTTGGGCTGCCCTTCAACAATCGCGCAGGCCGGTGATTTTGATCGGCGGAGGCATGAAGCCGGGACTGCGCGGCTCCATCGAACCGTTAGCTGCCCAATTAGGTGCGGCGATGTTTACGACGGCATCGGGCCGGGGGGCGGTAGATGAAGAAGATCCTTTATTTTGCGGCGTCGCCGGGTTATATACGGATAGCAGCATAAGGCGCATCTGGGAAGAAGCGGATGTCGTCCTGACGCTGGGCAGCCGTCTGGAAGAAACGGCAACGTTCGAATGGGACGTTTTACTCGAACATACTCCGGTCATTCAAGTCAATGTGAATGTCAATGATTTCTCCCATCAGTATCGGGGGGACAAAGTGCTGGGGGACGGTTATTCGGCGGTGGGGCATTGGTTGTCCCGCATTCACCGGCAGCCGGATCAAGCATGGCTGAACCGAATTGCAGACTGCAAGCGGGAAGCGTTTCGGAAGAAAGAAGCGTATATGGACCTGGTCAAGAAACGGGCTGCGATTCATGTATCCGAAGTGCTGGACGTCCTGCAGACGGCGTTTCCGGAAGACTGCATCCTTGTACAGGAAAACGGACTGCAGGATATGTGGTCCTACTTTTATCCGTATTACCGGTTTACCGGAAACAGCCTATCCATCGTTCCGAGCGATCAGACCAGTCTGGGCTTCGGCGCAGCCGCAGCCGTAGGAGCCAGTGTGGCGGACCGTCGTCCGGTCGTGGCGCTGGTAGGAGACGGAGCGTTTAATCTGTTCAAATCCGATTTCATTACGGCGGTACAGTACCGCATTCCGCTGATTTACCTTGTAATGAGTAACGGCGGGTACGGATGGCTGCAATATCAGCTGAATCAGCTGAATTTCGAAGACAAGCCGTTTCAATTCGTGTCGGATACGCCGTTGGAGCACATGAACGTCGTGGAGCATGAACATGTCGAGCAAATCGTGATTCATGAGAAGGAAGAACTGAGCGCGAAGCTGCAGCTTGCCTACTCCAAATTTCAAAGGAACAAGCTGGTGGTCGTCATGATCCCGGTAGGGCTTGAGGACGTGCATGAGAAAATCCGCCATATTTACGGCGATTTTCCGGTTTATGAAAAATAACAAAAGGCGGGATTGTATTGAAGAGACGTGTCGTGGTAACAGGGCAAGGCGTAATAACGCCGGTCGGGCTCAATGTGAATGATTTCTGGACGTCGCTTCTTGAGGGAAAAAGCGGAATCGGTCCTGTTACAACCTTTGATACCAAAGATATGCCGACTAAGATTGGGGCGCAGGTGAAAAATTTCGATCCTTTGCAATATATGAGCAAAAAGGATGCAAATAAGGTGGCGCAGTTCACCCAGTTCGCCTTGGCCGCAGCCAGGCAAGCCGTGGAGCAAGCGCAGCTGCGCATTGACGAGAAAAATGCGCCGCACATCGGCGTCATCGTCGGATCGGGGGCCGGGGGACTGGATGTGATTGAAGAGAACTTCGATAAGCTCAACCAAAGCGGTCCCAAGCGGGTCAGCCCGTACTATGTATCGTCGATGATGATCAATTCCGCGCCGGGGGAAATCTCGATTGCTTTGGGAGCCAAAGGCCCGTCCTATGCCGTCGTTACGGCATGCGCCACCGGCAGCAATGCGATCGGCGAGGCTCTGCGAACGATCCAGTACGGCACGGCGGATGTCGTCATCGCCGGAGGCTCGGAGGCCAATTTCACCCTGCTGGATCTGGCGTCGTTTTCCAACATCCACGCCTTATCGAGGCGCAACAATCAGCCTCAGCAAGCGAGCCGCCCCTTTGACCGCAACCGCGACGGATTCGTGATCGGCGGAGGCGCGGGCTTGGTCGTGCTGGAAGAGCTGGAGCACGCGCTGAATCGGGGGGCCAATATCTTGGCCGAATTGGTCGGCTATGGTTGTACCACGGATGCGTATCATATCACGGCTCCCGATCCGTCGGGGTCCGGGCCTGCGGAAGCGATCCGGATTGCTCTGCGGGACGGGGGATTGGCGCCCGAGGACATCGGCTATATCAACGCCCACGGGACAAGCACGCCGTTCAACGACCGGATGGAAATCAACGCGATCAAAACCGTGTTCGGCGAGCACGCTCCCAACATCGCCATCAGCTCGATCAAATCGGTTACCGGACATTTGATGGGAGGAGCCGGCGGTGTCGAGCTGATTGCGACCGTGCAAAGCCTGCTTCACAATAAAGTGCCGCCCACGTTAAATTGCGACGATCCGGAAGATCCCGAATTGAATTTTGTGCCCCACGTGGCCCAGGAACGCGAAGTGCACGCGGCCATAAGCAACTCCTTCGGGTTTGGCGGTCATAATGTATGTTTGGCTGTCCGGAAGTGGCGGGGAGAGGCCGACGTAAGTTGAAAGACGACAGGATCCATATTCCTGACGTGCTGCCCCACCGCTATCCGTTTTTATTAATTGATAAAATTGTTGAGGCCGAGCCGTCCAAATGGGCTAGAGGGTACAAGAATATCAGTTGGAACGAATGGTTTATTACCGAGGCGAATCCGTATATGCCCCATATGCTGGTGGTCGAAGCCTTGGCGCAGTTAAGTGCTTTTTCTGCGATGGAAGAAAAAGGAATAGCCTTCTTGTCCTCGCTAAAGCAAGTTGAAATGGAATCCCTGGCACAGCCCGGCGATCGTTTGGATCTTTACTTCGAGGTGAGCAAACAAAGAAGAGGATACCTTCTTGGCAAAGGGCTGGCCACCGTAGGAGACCGGGTCATTGTCAGAGCGGAGGAAATCGTGGCTTTCGTACAAAAATAGCCGTCGGGAGGCGACGCTTAAGCCGACTGCCAGCTTGCACCGGAATCTGCTAGAACAGGAGGAACGAATCGCATGAATGCTACCCCTTTATTTCCCTTAACGAACGCTCAACAGCGGATATGGTATACCGAATTGATGTACCCGGATACAGCAGCGGCGCTGCTATCGGGAACTGTGAAAATGAAAGGGAAAATAAACCTCGATGCCTTTAAGCAGGCCATGAACCTGGTGATTCGCCAATATGATTCGTTTCGGACCCGAATCACGTCCGGGAACGGCCTACCGCAGCAATATGTCGTCCCCTATGAGGAGAAGGAATTCGAATGCTTGGATTTGTCGGATTTCAAGAGCCTCGCTGAAGCGGAAGCGTGGTTGGAACGCCATATACGGACACCTCTGAAGCTGATTCATTCCGAGCTCTTTCAATTTGTATTTATTAAAATCCATGATGAAGAATATTGGCTGAACATGAAAATTCATCATATCATCTCCGATGGCATTTCGATCGTTCTGTTCGGAAACCAGCTGTGCGAATATTATATCGATCTGATGAACGGACTGGAACCCCAGGTGGGAGAAGAACAATCGTTTATCGAATATATTCAGACGGAACAAACCTACGAACAGTCGGATCGCTATCAGAAGGATAAAGCGTACTGGCTTGAGAAATTTTCCCGCTTGCCCGAGATGACCGGATTTAAGCCTTACAATCCCTTATCGCTCAGCACGGCGGCTAACCGGAAAGAGTTTATTGTCGATCAGACGCTTTATAACGATTTAAAAGTCTTCTGCCAGGAGCATCAAATCAGCTTGTTTCATTTATTTATGGCGGCCATGTACATTTACATGTATAAAGCCACAACTCAGCAGGACGTAACCATCGGCACCGCCTACGGGAACCGGACGACCAAGAAAGAAAAAAACATGATGGGGATGCTGGTAAGCACCGTTACCGCCCGGGCTTTTGTAGACCCGGAAGCCGACTTGATGTCATTTTTGCAAAGGGTAGTCAAGGAGCAGCTATCCGTCTTGCGCCATCAAAGGTATCCGTATAATCGGTTGATTCAGGATTTGCGGGAAATTCACCGGAATCAAGACCTGCAGCGGCTGTTCGGCATTTCGATTAGCTATCGGCCGGTGAGCTGGGTCGATTTGGACGGTGTTCGTATCCAAACGGACTATGATTTTTGCGGGGATGAAGTGAACGATTTTATCCTTCATATCGTAGAAATGCTTGATGAGCAGCAGCTTGTCCTGCATATGGATTATCGAATTCATTTATTTGAAGAAAACGAAATCATAAGCATCGTTCAACATCTTCTTGCCGTTGTTGAAAATACGATTCGCGATCCTTATCAAAAAATATCCGGCATATCGCTGATAGGTGACGACGAAAAGCATAAGGTATTGACGCTGTTCAACGATTCGGCTGCCGACTATCCCCGGGACAAAACGATTCATGGCCTGTTTGAAGAACAAGCTGCGCGTACGCCGGAGCATGTGGCCGTTCGATTCGAAGATCGGCAAATGACGTATGGAGAGCTCAACGAACGGGCGAACCGGCTGGCGCGAACGTTGAGGGCCGAAGGGGTCGGGGCGGATTCGCTGGTCGGGATCGCGGCCGACCGTTCCGTCGAGATGATCGTTGGGCTGCTCGCCATCTTGAAAGCCGGAGGCGCGTATGTGCCGGTCGACCCGGAATATCCCGAAGAACGCATTCAGTATATGCTTGAGGATTCCGGCGTACGACTGCTCTTGCTTCAGCATCATCTCAAGGGGCGCATTCCGTTCGGAGGTAAGCTGGTGGACTTGGACGATCCGGCAGCGTACCGCGAAGACGGCACGAATCTGGAACCGGCTGCCGGGCCGAATCATCTGGCTTATGTAATCTATACCTCCGGAACGACCGGCAAGCCCAAAGGCACGTTGATCGAGCACAAAAACGTCGTTCGCCTCTTGTTTAACAGCAAAAATTTGTTCGATTTTAACGCTTCCGATACATGGACTCTATTTCATTCGTTCTGCTTCGACTTCTCGGTGTGGGAAATGTACGGGGCGCTGCTCTATGGCGGGACCTTGATCGTCGTGCCTCAACTGACGGCAAAAAGTCCCGCGCAATTCCTGCAACTGCTGAAAGCCCGGAAGGTCACGGTTTTGAATCAAACGCCAACTTATTTTTACCAGCTCCTTCAAGAGGAGTTATTGAGTCCGGGGAACGAATTGAAGCTGCGGAAGGTGATTTTTGGCGGAGAGGCGCTGAGCCCGTCTTTATTGAAAGACTGGAAGACGAAATACCCGGATACCCGGCTGATCAATATGTATGGAATTACCGAAACGACCGTGCATGTAACCTATAAAGAAATTACCGAAGTGGAGATCGCGCAAGGCAAAAGCAATATTGGCCAACCTATACCAACCTTGCGCGCCTACGTTCTCGATGAGTGGCGACGTCCCCAAGCTATCGGCATTCCGGGAGAGCTGTATGTCGCCGGAGACGGGCTGGCGCGGGGCTATTTAAACCGTGCCGATTTGACCGCAGAGAAGTTCGTGGACAATCCGTTCGAGCCCGGAGAGCGGATGTATCGAACCGGAGATTTGGTCCGCTGGCTCCCGGACGGCAGCATCGAATATTTGGGGCGGATTGACCATCAGGTTAAAATCCGCGGTTACCGGATTGAGCTCGGCGAGGTCGAGGCCCAGTTGTTAAAGACGGACTCCGTACAGGAGGTCGTTGTAATCGCACGGGAAGACGAAGCCGGCCAGAAGTACTTGTGCGCGTACTTTGTAGCGGATTGCGAGCTGACCGTGAGCGAGCTCAGAGGGGCATTGTCTCAAGAGCTGCCGGGCTACATGATTCCGTCCTATTTTGTCCAGCTGGAACGGATGCCGTTGACGCCGAACGGAAAGCTGGACCGCCGGGCGCTGCCTGCACCGGAGGGAACGCTGCAAAGGGGAACGGAATACGTTGCCCCGCGCACTTCGACGGAAGCGCAGCTCGCACAAATCTGGCAAGAACTGTTGGGACTGCAGCGCATCGGGGTGAAGGATCATTTCTTTGATATTGGAGGGCACTCTTTACGGGCGACGCTTTTGACGGCACGGATTCATAAAGAAATGAACGGCAGCCTTTCCTTGCGGGATGTGTTTCAAGCGCCGACCATCGAACAAATGGCGCAATTGCTCGCAAGCAGAGAGCGGCTCGCTTACGCTTCCATTCCGGCCGTCGGGGAGAGCGCGTATTATCCCGTTTCATCGGCCCAGAAACGACTGTACGTCTTGAGGCAGCTCGAAGGCGGAGACATCGTCTACAATATGCCGGGCGTGATGACGGTTGAAGGCGCACTGGACCGGGAGCGGTTCGAAGATGCGTTCCGGCAACTGATCCTGCGCCATGAAGCGCTGCGCACTTCTTTTGAAGTCGTGGACGGCGAACCGGTGCAGCGGGTGCATTCCAGCGTGGAATTTGCGGTGGGTTATGCCCAAGCGGGCCAAGAAGAAGCGGAAGAACGTCTTCGCGGGTTTGTTCGCGCGTTTGATCTTGGTCAGGCACCGCTGCTGCGCGTGGAGCTGGTCCAGTTGGAGCAGGAGCGCCATCTGCTGCTGTTCGATATGCATCATATCATCTCCGACGGTGTGTCCATAGGCATTCTGACGGAGGAGCTTGTCCGGTTGTACGGAGGGGAAGAACTGCCGCCGTTGCGAATTCAATACAAGGACTATGCCGCATGGCAGCAGGCGGAGCTGTCCAGCGAAACGATGAGCAAGCAGGAAACCTATTGGTTAGATGTGTTTAACGGGGAGATTCCGGTTCTCGATCTGCCCACGGATTACAGGCGACCGGCTGTAAAAAGCTTCGCCGGAGACACATTCGAATTTGTCATCGGCAAGCGGCGCAGCGAGGGCCTGAGAACGATTGCGGCGCAGACCGGGGCTACGATGTATATGGTTTTATTGGCCGTTTATACGACGCTGCTTACCAAATACAGCGGACAAGAAGATATCATTGTCGGCAGCCCGATTGCAGGCCGACCGCATGCGGAACTGGAAAGCATGGTCGGCATGTTTGTCAACACGCTGGCCATCCGGACGTACCCGGCGGGAGAGAAGACATTTGGGGACTATGTGCGGGAAGTCAAGGAAGCCTCGTTAAAAGCGTACGAAAACCAGGACTACCCGTTTGAAGCGCTGGTCGAGAAGCTGGACATGAAGCGGGATTTGAGTCGTAACGCCTTGTTCGATACGATGCTCGTTTTGCAAAATACGGAGCAAGGGAAACAAGAGATCGAAGGCTTGCAGTTTAAAGCGTATCCGCATCGTTCCCACGTAGCCAAGTTTGACCTGACCCTGAATGTGGCGGAAGACGGGGAAGAGCTCGTATGCTTCTTCGAATACGCCCGTATGCTGTACAAGCCGGAAACGGTAGAGCGGATGACAAAGCATCTGCTGCAGGTGATCGATGCCGTAATCGGAGCTCCGCAGACGAAGCTGTCTTCCATCGAAATCATTACGGCGGAAGAGAAAAGCCGGATTCTGGAGGCTTGGGGCGATACGAAAGCGGACTATCCTCAGGAGAAGACCGTCCATCGGTTGTTCGAGGAGCAGGCGGAGCGCACTCCGGAGCGGATTGCCGTCGTATTTGAGGAAAGCCGTCTCACCTATCGCGAGCTGAACCAGCGGGCGAACCGTCTGGCGCGAAGCTTAAGAGCCGAAGGGGTGCAGGCCGGGCAGCTGGTGGGCCTTATGACCGAACGTTCCATAGAGACGATCGTAGGGCTTTTCGGCATATTAAAGGCCGGGGGAGCCTACGTGCCGATCGATCCCGAATACCCGGAAGAACGAATCCGGTATATGCTGGAGGATTCGGGCGCGAAGCTGCTGCTGACGCAACAACGTTTGCGGGAGCGCGTTTCCTTTGCCGGTAAGCTTGCGCTGCTGGATGACGAAGAGATCTACGATGAAGACAGCTCGAATGTGGAGCCGATCGCCGGCCCGCACGATCTGGCGTATGTCATCTATACGTCGGGGACGACGGGGAAACCTAAGGGTGTGCTGGTGGAGCATCGAGGATTATGTAATTTGAAGCCGTTCTTCGAGCAAACCTTGCGCGTTAACGAGCAGGACAAGGTCGTCCAATTTGCCAGCTTGTCGTTCGATGCCTCTTGCTGGGAAACCTTGATGGCGTTGTTCACCGGGGCCACCTTATGCATTCCTTCGGCGGCGGCGATTTTGGATTATCCGCTATTTGTCGGCTTCATGAACGACAACGGGATTACAACGGCGACGCTGCCTCCGGCTTACGCCACTTACCTGGAGCCGGACAGCCTGCCGGCGCTGAAGAGGCTGATCACAGCCGGGTCCGCTTCCTCCGCCGAGCTGGTCCGAAAGTGGAGGGACAAGGTCGAGTACTTTAATGCGTACGGTCCGACAGAAGATTCCATCTGTACGACGATCTGGGCAGATTCCGCCGGGACGATGGACGACAGGTCCGTTTCGATCGGCCGCCCGATCTTCAATCACCGTATCTACATTGTGGATGCTCATCATCACTTGCTGCCTGTCGGCGTGCCGGGAGAGCTGTGCATCGCGGGCGTCGGATTGGCGCGGGGCTACTTAAACCGTGCCGATTTGACCGGGGAGAAGTTTACGAACAACCCGTTTGCGGCGGGAGAACGGATGTATCGTACCGGGGATTTGGCCCGATGGCTGCCCGACGGCAGCATTGAATATTTGGGGCGGATCGACCATCAGGTCAAAATCCGCGGTTACCGGATCGAGCTTGCCGAGGTGGAAGCAAAGCTCTTGCATGCGGATTCCGTGCAGGAGGCGATCGTGCTCGCGCGCGAAGGCGAAGGCGAACAGAAGGACCTGTGCGCGTATTTTGTGGCCGGCAGAACGTTAACCGTAGGCGAATTGCGGGCTGCGTTGACGGCGGAGCTGCCGGGCTACATGATCCCGTCCTATTTCGTACAGCTGGAGCGGATGCCGCTGACACCGAACGGCAAGGTGGACCGCAAGGCGCTGCCGGCTCCGGAAGGAAGCGTGCGGACGGGGGCGGAATATGTCGCGCCGAGGACGCCCGCAGAGCAGGCGCTGGCCTCCGTTTGGCAAGGGGTGCTGGGAGTTCGGACGATCGGCATTCGCGATAACTTCTTCGAGCTTGGCGGCGACTCGATCAAAGCGATCCAGGTTAGTTCAAGGCTGCTCCAAGCAGGCTATAAGCTGGAAATGAAAAATTTGTTCAAATATCCGACTGTGGCGGAGCTCAGCCCGCATCTTCAAGCGGCTTCCCGAATCGCGGAGCAAAGGGAAGTGAGCGGAGCGACGAAGCTGACGCCGATCCAGCATTGGTTCTTTAAGAGGCAGACGGCGGATCTCCATCATTTCAACCAAGCGGTGATGCTGCACCGGGAGGAGGGCTTCGACGAAGCGGCGCTTCGTTTGGCGGTCCGTGCGATGGCGGAGCATCATGACGCGCTGCGCTTGGTGTTCCGTCAGACGGAACATGGTATCGAAGCATGGAACCGCCGGGCGGACGAAGGCGAGCTTTACAGCTTGGAGGTCTTCGATTTCACAGGAGAGGCGGATTGCGCTGCCGCCGTTGAAGCCAAAGCGTCGGAAATTCAAAGCGGCATCAGCCTGAGCGAAGGACCGCTGATGAAGCTCGGTTTGTTCCGCTGCGCCGATGGGGATCATCTGCTGATTGCTATTCATCATCTGGCGGTCGACGGGGTATCGTGGCGGATTTTGTTCGAAGATCTGGCCGCCGGTTATGAACAAGCGGCGAGCGGGCAATCGGCCCACGGACAAGCCATCCGGCTACCGCAAAAAACGGACTCCTTCAAGCTCTGGGCAGAGCGGCTGTCGCTGTATGCGAACAGTCCGGCGATGGAAAGCGAGCGGGCGTACTGGCGGCAGCTCCGGCAGACAAAGGCAGAGCCGCTGCCGAAGGATGACGTGCAGGAGCGGGCATTGGTGCGAGACAGCGAAACGATTACGATCCGGTGGACGGAGAAGGAAACGGAGCAATTGCTCAAACAAGCGCACCGGGCGTACAACACGGAGACGAACGATCTGCTGCTGGCTGCGTTGGGAATGGCGGTTCACGAGTGGTCCGGCATCGGGCAGGTGCTTGTCAAACTGGAAGGGCACGGCCGGGAGCCGATCATTCCGGACATCGACATTACCCGCACTGTGGGATGGTTTACAAGCCAGTATCCGGTGGTCCTGGACATGGGAGCGGACCGGGACGTATCGCGCCGGATCAAACGGGTCAAGGAAGAGCTGCGCCAAATTCCGCATAAAGGAATCGGCTTTGGCATCCTGAGCTACTTGACTGTGCCGGAAGAGGACAGCTCACTGGAGGTAAAGCCGGACATCAGCTTTAACTATTTGGGCCAGTTCGACCAAGACCTGTCAACGAACGGGCTGCAGGCTTCGCCTTATTCGACCGGTACGGCGATGAGCGGAAACGCGGAACGGCATTGCGCGCTCGATATCAACGGTATGATTGCCGGAGGTGCCTTGACGCTGACGATCGGCTATAGCGGCAAGCAGTACCGCAGAGAGACGATGGAACGGTTCTCCGGCCTGCTGCGGGCAAGTCTTCAAGAGATCATTCGGCATTGCGTCGCGAAAGAGCGGACGGAATTGACGCCCAGCGACGTTCTGCTGAAGGGACTGGCCATTGAGGAACTGGATGCTTTAGTCGAACAGACGGGACACCTTGGCGACATCGAGAACGTGTACAAGCTGACGCCAATGCAGAAGGGCATGCTGTTCCACAGCCTTCTGGAGCCAGATTCGGGAGCGTATTTTGAACAAGCGGCGTTCGACCTGCGGGGAACCTTTGATGTGGAAGCCTTCGCCAAAAGCTTGGACGCTCTGGTACAGCGGCATGACGTTTTGCGGACGAACTTTTACAACGGTTGGAAGGACCTGCCGTTGCAGATCGTCTACCGTAACAAAAAGAGCGGCTTTGCTTATGAGGATTTGCGCGGGATGGACGAGGCGGAGCGGAAAGCGTATATCGAGTCGTACGCCGCAGAGGATAAAGCCAGAGGCTTCGACTTAACGCAGGACGAGCTGCTGCGCGTGTCGATCCTGCGTACGGGCGAAGAAGCTTACCGGATGCTGTGGAGCTTTCACCATATTATTATGGACGGCTGGTGCATCCCTCTCATTACGCAGGAAGTGTTCGAGCATTATTTCGCCATCCGGGAACGGGGGCAGCCCTCACTTGCTCCGACGCTGCCGTACAGCCGGTATATCGAATGGCTCGACCGGCAAAATGACGAAGAAGCCTCCCGGTATTGGCTCGGGTATTTGGAAGACTATGAGCAGCACACAACGCTGCCGTTTGCCAGCCTCACGGGTAAGGAGAAAGGGTATGTTTCGGAGCAGTTCGAATGTGACCTGGGCATCGAACTGACCCGACGTATCGAAGAAGCTGCGAAGCAGCATCAAGTGACGGTCAGCACGCTGATGCAAGCGGTATGGGGACTGATGCTTCAGAAATACAATGGCCAGAGGGACGTTGTTTTCGGAAGCGTCGTATCGGGAAGACCGACGGAAATACCGGGCATCGAAAGCATGATCGGGTTATTTATCAATACGATCCCGGTACGTGTCCGGACGGAGGAACATGCGACTTTTGCGGAAGCGGTCAAAAAGCTGCAGGAGCAGTATTTGGCGTCGCATGCGTATGATACGTACCCGCTCTACGAGATTCAGGCGCAAGCCGGACAAAAACAGCCTTTGATCACGCATATTATGGTGTTCGAAAACTATCCCGTTGAACAACAGATGCAGCAATTGGGAAGCGGCAGGCCGGCAGACTTCGAGATTACGGACGCCGAGATGTTCGAACAAACGAGCTATGATTTTAACCTGATTGTCCTGCCCGGCGAAGCTTTCAAGATTGTTTTCCGTTACAATGCTTCCGTTTATGAGCTGGCAAGCATCGAACGGATTCAAAGGCATCTGGTTCATATGCTGAATCAAATTGCGAACGACCCGCATATCAAATTAAGCGAGCTTGAGCTGGTGACGCCGGAAGAAAAGGCGTTGATGCGCAGCATTGGAGAGACTGCGACGACCGATTATCCGAAGAACAAGACGCTCCAGCAATTGTTCGAGGAGCAGGCGGAACGTACGCCGGATGCCGTGGCGGTAGTTTTCGGGGACAGGCAACTGACGTATGGCGAGCTGAACGAACGGGCAAACGGACTGGCGCGCACGCTGCGGACCGAAGGCGTAGGGCCGGATCAGCCCGTAGGGCTCATGGTCGAGCGTTCCTTGGAGATGATCGTCGGAATTTTCGGCATCTTAAAAGCCGGAGGAGCTTATGTGCCGATCGATCCGGAATATCCGGAGGAGCGCATCCGCTACATGCTGGAGGATTCGGGCGCGAAGCTGCTGTTAACTCATCCGCAAGTGCAGAGAAAGGTAAACTTCGCCGGGCTTGTCCTGGATTTAACGGACTTGCGGCATTATCAAGCAGGAAAAGACAACCTCCCGCCGCTTCACGGCTCCGAGACGCTTGCGTGCATTATGTATACTTCCGGTTCTACGGGCAAGCCGAAAGGCAATCTGACGATGCACTTTAACATCAGCCGCGTGGTCAAGGAGACGAACTATATCCGGTTTACGCCAAAGGACCGGGTGCTGCAGCTATCCAGCTTCTCGTTCGACGGTTCGACGTTCGACATTTACGGGGCGCTGCTGAACGGAGCCGCTCTAGTGCTGATCGCCCGCGATGAGGTGATGGATGCACGCGAGCTGTCGCGCGTGCTGCGTACGCAGCAGATCACGAAATGCTTCATGACGACGGCGCTTTTCAACACGCTGGTGGACATCGACGTCGATTGCTTGGCAACGCTGGAAGCGGTGCTGTTCGGCGGCGAGAAGGTATCGGCAGGCCATGTGCGGAGAGCGTTTGCGCGTCTGGGGCCCGGCCGTTTAATCCATGTCTACGGACCGACGGAAAGTACCGTATATGCCACGTACTACCGAATCGACCATTTGGACGAGAAGGCGGGAACCGTGCCTATCGGCAAGCCTGTCAGCCATACTTCGGTTTATGTGTTGGATCGCGATCAACGCCTGCTGCCGGCAGGGATACCGGGAGAATTGCACATCGCGGGGGACGGCTTGGCCAGAGGCTATCTGAATCGTCCGGAGCTGACGGACGAGAAGTTCATTCCTTCCCCGTTCTCGCCGGGCGGCAGGCTGTACCGGACCGGGGATCTGGTGAAATGGCTGGAGGATGGAAATCTCGAATATATCAGCCGGATCGACGCCCAGGTGAAGATTCGCGGCTATCGAATCGAGCTCGGCGAGGTGGAGACGCAGCTTCTGAAAGCGGAGGCGGTCCAAGAAGCGGTCGTCCTCGCACTGGAAGACGAGGGCGGACATAAGCGGATGGGCGCGTACTTCGTGGCCGACAAAATATTGACGGCGGGCGAATTGCGTGCCGCCTTGGCGCAAGAGCTGCCGGAGTATATGATCCCTTCCTGCTTCGTGCAGCTGGAACGGATGCCGCTGACGCCGAACGGCAAAATCGACCGCAAAGCGCTGCCTGCGCCGGAGGCGGGCTTGCTCGCGGGCACGCAGCACGTGGCTCCGCGAACGCCCGTGGAAGCGCAGCTCGCGCAAATCTGGCAGGACGTGCTGGGGCTCCCGCAAGTCGGGGTGCGGGACGACTTCTTCGAGATCGGAGGGCATTCGTTACGGGCAACCTTGCTGGTATCCCGGATTCAAAAGGAGATGAGCGGGGCGATCTCCTTGCGGGAAGCGTTCCAATCGCCGACGATCGAGCAGATGGCGGCGCTGATTGCGGGCCGGGAGCAAGCGGCTTACGCCGCCATCCCGGTTGCCGGGGAGCGGGCCTGCTATCCGGTTTCGTCGGCCCAAAAGCGGCTGTATATTTTAAGCCAGCTTGAGGGCGGGGAAGTCGCCTACAACATGCCGAACGTCCTGACCGTCGTAGGTTTGCTGGACCTGGAGCGGCTGGAGGAAGCGTTCCGGCGGCTGATCCGGCGTCATGAAACGCTGCGCACCGGCTTTGAGACGGTGAACGGCGAGCCGGTGCAGCAGGTACACCCGGGGGTCGCGTTTGCCATAGAGTATGTGCAAGCGGGCAAGGAAGAAGCGGCGAAAGTCGTCCGCGAATTTGTCCGCGCGTTCGATCTGGCGAAGCCGCCGCTGCTGCGGGTGGGTTTGGTTAAGCTGGCGGAAGAGCGCCATATTCTAATGTTCGACATGCACCATATTATTTCCGACGGCGTCTCGATGGAGGTCCTGGTCGAAGAGTTTGTTCGCTTATACAGCGGAGAGAAGCTGGAGCCGCTGCGGATTCAGTACAAGGACTATGCGGTATGGCAGCAGTCCGAAGCGCAAAAGGAGCGGTTGAAACGGCAGGAAGCATACTGGCTGAATGTGTTCCAAGGGGAGCTGCCGGTGCTGGAAATGCCGACGGACTATGCGCGTCCGGCCGTGCAGAGCTACGAGGGGCATACGCTTCAATTTTTCATGGATGCGCAGAAGTGCAAGGCCTTGAAGCGGCTCGCGGCCGAAAGCGGCTCGACGCTGTATATGGTGCTGCTTGCTGCCTATACGGTGCTGCTGCATAAATATACGGGTCAGGGAGACGTCATTGTAGGCACGCCAATTGCGGGACGAACCCATGGCGATGTGCAGCCGCTGATCGGGATGTTCGTCAATACGCTGGCAATCCGCAATTATCCGGCTGGCGAGAAGACGTTCCTGGCGTACCTGAAAGAAGTTAAGGAAATGACGCTGGGCGCTTACGAGCACCAGGATTACCCGTTTGAAGAACTCGTGGAGAAAGTGCAGGTTGTCCGTGATTTAAGCCGCAATCCGCTCTTTGACACGATGTTTACGCTGCAAAATACGGATCGCAAGGAAGTTCAGCTCGAAGGTCTTGAGCTGACCCCGTATCCGAGCGATTATGCGATCGCAAAATTTGATCTGAGCTTGGACGTGACGGAAGACGGCGGCGGTCTGGCGTGCAGCCTTGAATACGCAACCGCTTTGTATAAGAAAGAGACGGTAGAACGGCTGGCGAAGCATTTCGGACAGTTGGTCGAAGCGATCGTCAGCAACCCGGAAGCGAAAATTGCGGAGCTGAACATGCTGACTGCGGAAGAGAAGGAGCAGCTTCAGCATGCGTTCAATCCGGAGATACCGGAGCTTGCGCCGGAGAAGACGTTCCACCGGCTGTTCGAGGAACAGGCGGCGCGGACCCCGGAAGCCGTGGCCGTACGATACGAGGACAAGCAGTTGACGTATCGGGAGCTGAACGAACGGGCAAACCGGTTGGCTGGTACACTGCGTTCGGGCGGCATCGGCCGGGAATCGATCGTCGGCATCCTGGTCGACCGTTCGGTGGACCTGCTGGTCGGCGTGGTGGGGGTCTGGAAGGCGGGAGGTGCGTACGTACCGCTTGACCCGGATTATCCGTCCGACCGCATCGGGTTTATGCTGGAGGACAGCGGGGCGTCGGTGCTGCTGACGCAAACCCATCTGAAAGATCACTCGCAAGCGTGGCTGGAAGATGAGTCGGCACTGCAAAGCGTGCTGTGCCTAGACGACGAGCAGTCGTACGGCGGCGATGCGGTTAATAGGCCAAATGATGTCAACGTGCCTGCTACGAGCGAGCCGCAAGATCTGGCATACGTGATCTACACGTCGGGGACGACAGGACGGCCGAAGGGCGTCATGATCGAGCACCGCAGCTTGGTCAATACGGCAGCGGCTTACCGCCGGGAGTTCCGGCTGGACCAGTTTCCGGTCCGGCTGCTGCAGCTGGCGAGCTTCTCCTTCGACGTGTTCGTCGGGGATATCGCCCGCACGCTGTACAACGGCGGAACGATGGTTATTTGCCCGAAGGACGACCGAATCGATCCGGCCCGTTTGTACGGCTGGATTCGCGATTGTCAGATCACGATCTTCGAATCGACGCCATCGCTGATCGTGCCGTTTATGGAATATGTGGGGGAGCAAGGTCTGGATATGAACTCGCTGCAGCTGCTGATCACAAGCTCCGACAGCTGCAGTGTGGCTGATTACCGGGTGCTGCAGGAGCGTTACGGCTCGCAGTTTAGAATCATCAACTCGTACGGCGTGACCGAAGCCGCCATCGATTCGAGCTTCTACGATGAGCCGCTCGCCAAGCTGCCGGCGACGGGGAACGTGCCGATCGGCAAAGCTTGGCTGAACGCCCGGTTCTACATCCTGGATGCGCAGTTGAAGCCGGTGCCGGTAGGCGTGCTGGGCGAGCTGTGCATCGGCGGCATCGGCGTGGCGCGGGGGTACTTGAACCGCCCCGAGCTGACGGAAGAGAAGTTTGCGGACAGCCCGTTCGTCCCCGGGGAGCGGTTGTATCGTACAGGCGATCTGGCGCGCTGGATGGCGGACGGTAACGTGGACTTCATCGGCCGGATCGACCACCAGGCGAAAATCCGGGGGTACCGGATCGAGATCGGCGAAGTGGAATCGCAGCTGTTGAAAGTCGCAGCCGTACGGGAAGCGGTGGTCATCGTCCGGGAGGACGGAAACGGCCAAAAGGCGTTGTGCGCGTACTTCACGGCGCACGGCGGGCTGCAAGCAAATGAACTTCGAAGCGCGCTTGCCCAAGCGCTGCCCGGTTATATGATTCCGTCGTACTTCGTGCAAATGGAACGGCTGCCCCTGACGCCGAACGGGAAAATCGACCGCAAGGCGTTGCCCGCACCGGAAGGAAGCGCGAGCGGCGGATCCGAATACACGGCGCCGCGAACCCCGCTGGAAGCGAAGCTGGTCCGCATTTGGCAGGAAGTGCTCGGACTGGAGAAGGTCGGGGTGAAGGACAACTTCTTCGAACTTGGCGGGCCTTCCTTGCGCGCCACGACGCTGGTTAGCAAGGTGCACAAGGAGATGAATGTCGAGTTCCCGCTGCGTGACGTGTTTCGCTGCGTGACGGTTGAAGAGATGGCCCAAGCGATTGCCCGAATGGAAGAACGCCTGTACGTATCTATCCCGAAGATCGAGGAAAAGGAGTACTATGCGTTATCTTCCGCGCAGAAGCGGCTGTTCATTCTGCATCAGCTGGAAGGGGCGGAGCAAAGCTATAATATGCCGGGCGTCATGATGGTTGAAGGCTTATTGGACCGGGATCGGCTGGAGGAAGCTTTCCGGCAGCTGATCCAGCGTCATGAAACGCTGCGGACCGGCTTTGAAACAGTGAACGGCGAGCCGGTACAGCGGGTGCACCCGGAAGTGACGTTTGCGGCAGAGTATGTCGAGGCGCGAGAAGAGGACGCGGCAAAGCACGTCCGCAGCTTTGTGCGGGCGTTCAATCTGCAGCAGCCGCCGCTGCTGCGCGTAGGTTTGATCGAGTTGGGAGCGGACCGTCATCTGTTGATGCTCGACATGCATCATATCATCTCCGACGGCGTGTCCATGAATATGTTGATCGAAGAGTTTGTCCGGTTGTACGAGGGGGCGGAACTGCCGCCGCTGCGGATTCAGTATAAGGATTATGCGGCATGGCAGCAGGCGGAAGTCCAGAGCGAACGAATGAACCGACAGGAAGCGTACTGGCTGGACGTGTTCCGCGGGGAACTCCCGGTACTGGACATGCCGACCGACTATCCGAGACCGGCGGTGCGCAGCTTCGAGGGAGACGCCGTGACGTTTGCCGTTGGCCAAGCCGGAAGCGAACGGCTCCGGCAGCTTGCGGCGCAAACCGGCTCCACGCTGTACATGGTGCTGCTTGCGGCTTACATGACGCTGCTGCATAAATATACCGGGCAGGAAGACGTCGTCGTGGGCACGCCGGTTGCGGGCCGTCCGCATGCCGACCTGGAGCCGGTGATCGGGATGTTCGTCAATACGCTGGCGCTGCGCAGCTATCCGGCCGGCGAAAAGACGTTCCTCGGGTACCTGCAGGAAATCAGGGAGCATGCGCTCAAGGCGTACGAGCACCAGGATTATCCGTTCGAGGAACTGGTCGAGAAGCTGAATGTGAAGCGGGACATGAGCCGCAGCGCGCTGTTTGACACCATGTTCGTACTGGAAAACATGGAGGAAGGCGAGCTGGGCATCGAAGGCTTGACGTTCAAGCCTTACCCGAGCGGGCACGACGCGGTGAAGTTCGATTTGACGCTTAGTGCCGTCGAGGCGGGGGACGAGCTGGAGTTTGGCCTCCGGTATGCCGGGGCCCTGTACAAGCGCGAAACGGTCGAACGGATGGCGGGCCACTTCGTCCGACTTCTTGGAGCCATTGCGGACAACCCGCAGGCGAAGCTGGCAGAGCTGGAGATGATTACGCCGGAGGAAGCGGCTCAGCTTCAGTCGGAGTTTAACGATACGGCGGATGACCGTTATCCGCAAAACAAGACGCTGTATGCAGTCTTCGAGGAGCAGGTCGAGCGGACGCCGGACCGTGTGGCCGTGGTGTTCGAGGAGGGGCAATTGACCTACCGAGAGCTGAACGAGCGGGCGAACCGTGTGGCTCGCGTGCTGCGGGCGCGTGGCGTCACGGCGGATCAGCCGGTGACGATGCTGGTGGAGCGGTCGCTGGAGATGATCGTCGGGATGCTGGCGGTGCTGAAAGCGGGCGGCGCGTATGTGCCGATCGACCCGAAGCATCCGGAAGACCGGATTCGCTTCGTGCTGGAGGACAGCGGAGCGAAGCTGCTGCTGACGCAGAGCTGGTGGCAGGCCAAAGCGGCGGAGTTCCAAGGCGAGGTGCTGTGCCTGGACGAAGCGGGGCTGTACGAAGGCCCGGCGGAGGACGGCGCGAACCTGGAGCCGGTGTCCACGGCGAATAATCTGGCGTACCTGATCTATACGTCGGGGACGACGGGCCAGCCGAAAGGGGTCATGATCGAGCAGCGAAGCGTAGTGAACTTTACGCTGAGTCTGTTCGAGCCGATCTATGCGGCCCATCCGGAGTACCGGAACATGGCGCAGCTGGCGCCGTACGTGTTCGACATGTCGGTGAAGCCGATCTACGGAGCGCTGCTGCTGGGGTTGACGCTGCACATCGTACCGGAAGAGACGCGGATGGACGGGGAAAAGCTGCTAAAGTTTTTCCGCGAGCACGATATCGACATCACGGATGCGACGCCGACGTACCTGGCGATTCTGGTGCAAGCGGCTGCGGC
>NZ_JTHN01000123.1 GCF_001399685.1 Paenibacillus sp. A3 | reverse complement strand
GCACGGAGCAGCTGGCGGAGGAAGCCGTAGGCGAAGCCCAGCTGCGGGCGGAGGCGGTGACGTCGGAGAAGCTGGCGGCAGGCGCAGTGACGGAGCAGCACCTGTCCGAAGGTGCGGTTCACGGCCGGCACCTGGCCGAAGGTGCGGTGGGTGCAGAACAGCTAGCGGCGGAATCCGTAGGCGAAACGCAGCTGCAGGCGCAAGCGGTGACGTCGGAGAAGCTTGCCGAAGGCGCGGTGACGCCCCTGCACCTTGCGGAGGAGTCCGTGCGAAGCCGGCATCTTGCAGCAGACGCAGTGATGTCCCTGCACCTTGCGGAAGGGGCTGTCCGCAGCCGGCATCTGGCCGAAGGCGCAGTAGGCACGGAGCAGCTAGCCGAGGAATCCGTAGGCGAAGCGCAGCTGCAGGCGCAAGCGGTGACGTCGGAGAAGCTGGCGCAGCGTTCGGTGACGTCAGATCATTTGTGCGTCGAGTCGGTCGACGGGCTTCACATCAAGCAGGAGACGATCTCGGGCTACCATCTGGTGCCGGGCACGATTTCCTTCATTCATTTGGAACCGTCACTGCAGGCGCTGCTGACCAGAAAGCCTGCTGAGGAAACGTGGGACGAAGCTGCCCCCGAGGCAGGCGATCCGGAAGACACCGTCATTCAGAGCGAAATCGAGATACCGGATGCGGATGAAGCAGCAGTGATCCCGGAATCGGGGGAGGGATTGGTTACCGGGCTCGAACCGGAGCTGGAGGAGGTCCATATTAGTGCGCTGGATCTCTCATTGGACGCCGTGTCTTTGCAAGACTCGAAAGACGCCACAGCGGGCATTCAGCTGCAGCCGGAAAGCGTCGGGTCGGAGCAGCTGGCGGCCGGAGCGGTCACTCCGGAGCATTTATCCTTCCAGCCGGTGCAGACGGTTGGGGTCCGGACGACGGTGCAACAGTTCGGACTTAGTCCGTTCCTGCTGAACCTCGAAGACGAATTGACGGAAGTTGTGCTGATCTTTGACCGGCCTTTTGCAGACAACAACTATGTACTGGTCGCTTCTACAGATCAGACGAACACGTACGCCGTCATTCAACAAAAGGAGCCCGACGGCGCTATTTTGGAAGTGGTCCGCTCCAAATTTTCTCCGGAGCTGCAAGGAGTGGTCAACTGGATCGCAATCGGCGCGGCGAACGAGTAATTGTAACGGTCATGTATTCCTCATCGAAGACTGTACACCCCCGTAGAGCGGCGGCTTGAGGCCGGAGCTTTGCGGGGACATTTTTTTGGCCTGACACCAGGTCTGCGAAACTATTTTTCGGCCCCCTTCGTATAAAAGTTGAATAGACGGACTAGTATGGATAATAAAGGGAAGGGCGGGCCTGGAATATGGACGATTTTGCTTTATATACGATGCTTTCCTTGATCGTTCCGATCATCGTTTTGCTTACGGTCATTATCTGCAAGATGATTGCCGGCAAGGCGATCCCGAACAGCGATTACACTCCCTTCGATCAGATTACGGGAAATACGCCGATTGAATTTCACGAAGAAAAGCAGGAGAAGGAAGAAAAAGACGAGCAAGGCGACGATAAGGACAAAAATATAAGAAAAGCTCCGTATTAAAAAGTATGCCAAAAACGGTGAGCGGCGGGCGAAGGAAACACGATCCTTCCCCGTCGTTTTTATTATGGGCGCAAACGAGAATTTGTTTTCCGTACAAACGCTTGTAATCTGCGGATTTTGGTTTATAATCAAGAATATCACTTGAATTCACTTAATATAACTTATAAAAACTTAGTTTTAGGCCAAGTATTCGGAAGGGGAGTACGCATGTTTCAAGAAGAAAGACTGATTGCGATTGTACAGAAGTTAAATGAAAAACAGCGCATCACCGTTACGGAAATTTGCGAGTGGCTGCAAATCTCGTGGGATACTGCCCGGCGCGATCTGATCAAGCTGGAGGAGCAGGGGAGCATCATCCGTACCCGCGGAGGCGCCATGCTGCCGTCAATCTCCAAGGAGGTGCCGAACTATGAGCAGCGGCTGCAGCTGGATACCCCGTCCAAGCAGGCGATTGGCAGGCTGGCGGCGACGCTGATTCACGACGGCGATTATTTGTATACCGATTCCTCCACTACGGTGCGTTGCGCCGTGGAGGCGATGCGGACCCGGCGCAACGTGGTCGTCACCAACTCGATCGATCTGGCGGGCATGCTGACGCAGAAGGACGAAATCCGCATCCATCTTCTCGGCGGCTTGCTCGATAATGAGCAGCGGCTGGTTTACGGGGCGCGGACGCTGGAAATGCTGTCCGAATATCAGGTGGACAAAGCGCTGCTGGGCACATGCGGCATCGCGCCGCACGGTCTGACGACCATGTTCGAGGAGGAAAGCTATCTGATCCGGCAGGTCATGCGCAAGTCGGATCAAGTGATTGTGCTGGCCGATCATACGAAATTCGGCAAGAAGCTGTTTCACCGCGTCGCCGGGCTGGAAGGGATCGACCTTATCATAACGGACCGGGAGCCGAGCGACGAAATGAAGGAAGAGCTTCATAAGCATCAGGTGGAGCTGCTGATCGCAGGCGAAGGAGAGCATCATGATTAACCGGTTGATTTGGATGGGCTGCTTGTGTTATGTCATCACCGGCGTAGGCACGGTCATCGTCGGCGCGGTGCTGCCAGAACTGCTTGCGCATTATTCGCAAAGCTACGGCAGCGGGGGCATGCTTATTTTTGTGCAATTTGTCAGCTTGCTCAGCGGAGTGCTCTCGATGCCGGGGATCTCCCGCAAGCTCGGCCGCAAATCTGCTGTCATGCTCGGTCTGGGGCTGGTCGGAATGGAACTGTTCGCCGGTTTGCTTCCTCCCTGGCCGGTGGTCGTCCTGCTGGCGGGGCTGGCCGGATTCGGCACCGGCCTGGTCGAATCGTGCATCGGCACGATTATCCTGTTGGCCGTGAAGCAGAAGCAGGCGGCGGCCATGAGCAAGCTTGAGGTGACGTTCGGCGTCGGCGCGCTCGCTATGCCTTCGATTGCCAGCTTTCTGATTGCCAAAGGGCTGTGGACGTATTCGTTTTTTCTGCTCGGCATCGGCGCGCTTGCAACGGCGCTCGTCTGGAAGCGGCTGTCCTTCGGGGAAATGGACGGCATGCTGACCCGCAAAGAAACGGAGTCCGGCGGGAAACAGGCGCAGCGCCCGGCCTATGCGAGATCGGGCATTCCGTTTCTGGTGCTGTGTACCGTTTTCTTTTTCCTGTATGGCGGCAGCGAAGTATCAGTCGTCCATTTCTTCCCTTCGATCTTTATGGAGCGGTGGGGGATCGATAGTTCGCATGCGACGTTAACCGTCACCGTCTACTGGACGGCGATGGTGATCGGGCGAATCCTGACCGGCATTCTCGGCGACCGGTGGACCTACTTCCGCTTTCTGTGGGCGGCAACGCTGCTGAGCTTAGCGTCGCTGCTCGTCCTTCCGTTCAGCCATTATGCCTGGGTAGGCTTCGTACTCAGCTTCCTGCTTGGACTGGGGATGTCCGGGATGTTTGCGGTGGCGCTCATTTACGCCAATCAGTCGCTGCCGGGCATGACCGAGAGGACGACCAGTATTTTGCTCGCGGCTAACGGGCTCGGCGGTTCACTGCTGCCGCTGGGCGTTGGGAGGGTCATGGACGCTTTCCCGATTCAAACGGCTATGTGGCTCTACTCGGCCGTGATGCTCGCCATGCTGGTCGTGCTTACGATTTCGAAAAGACGCCCTCAGTCGGGAAACGCCCCCCTGCATGCCGGCCGCAGCTTGGAATAGAGGCACGCATAAATGAACGCGCGTAAACTTTGCTGCGCGAGTGGTGAGGACAGCCGAATGGCATGAGCCGCCCTTTCAGCCGGAAACCGAGCCGTTCGTGCAGCCGGACGGTACTTTCGTTGATGTACTGTGGCCTTGACGTAACGCAGCTCGTTGAAAAAATACCGGAGCAGAATGTTCGCGGCATCCGATCGACTATGGTAAGGAAGCCGTTGTTGTCGCTTGAATCCATTTCTTTAGGGTATCGTCTGCTTCTGTATACTGTATATTTGCGATTCGCGGCGATAAGCGGCTTCCTCCAAATTCGATATAAACATGATAGTCTTTTTTTACATTGCCTTCCATCAGGCTTATCGTCGTTTGCCCCGTTACGATGCTATCATCCAAAGTAACCATTAGATCACTATAGTTTGTTAAAATTAATCCTTCCGCTTTAAGCATTGCCAAATTCCGGGTCCACTCTTGTTGATCTGCGTTCATGACATAGTCTGAGGCGGCGCGATAATCTTCGTTGGTTAAGCTCTTGAAAAAATGAGCTGCCGCCCATTGGCCTCTCACAATCGGAATGACATTGTATACGATTCCAAATACAGCCCAGAGAGATACAAGCGCAGCGATCAGTTTTATTATATTTTTTCTCATGACCAGCTCCCTTAAGGCTTACCGCCTAATCGTAATCGTTTTTATTTTTTTACCCGGCTCCGCCTATATATTCAGACTGCTGCGGACGCGAAAAGTTTCACATTTTGCAATTGGAGTTGCCGTGATTAGTACCAGTTAACGATAAAAAAGGCATGCGCCGCTTCTTCCGAATGGGAGAGAGGGCATGCCTTTTCGGCTGCATGGATTTTTTAATGTTGACATTTTTGGATTACGCGTGTAGTCTAATAAAAGATTACATCAGTAATCCAAGTGAACGGAAAGGAGAACACAAGATTCATGAAAGAGCTGCCTAAAATATCCGAGGCCGAGTGGGAAGTGATGAAGATCCTCTGGTCCCGGTCTCCGCAAACGGCCAACGAAGTGATCGAGGCCCTCGAAGGTCAAATGGACTGGAAGCCGAAAACGGTCCGAACGCTGATCAGCCGGCTGCTGCAAAAAAATGCGATCGCCTTTCAAGAGACGGGCAGAACCTACTTGTACTATCCTCTGGTCTCGCAGGACGATTACGTGCAGACCGAGACACAGTCCTTTCTCAAGCGGCTGTACGGCGGGGCGGTCAAACCGCTGCTGGTCCATTTCTTACGGGAGCAAAAGCTGTCTTCGGACGAAATTAGCGAACTCAAGCGGATTCTCGACGAGAAAACGGAAGAGGGGCCGGATCGCGACAGAAGAAAGGACAGATGACATTGGACGGTCTAAGCCTTTCTCTATTGAGCTTTTTTGACTGGATATTGGAGACCTCGCTGATGGCCGCCGTGCTGGTGGGACTCGTCTTGTTAGTCAAAGTCATCGCAAGGAACAAGCTGTCCCCCAGGTGGCACTATATGCTGTGGCTTGTCATTATAGCAAGATTGCTTCTTCCGTGGGCGCCCGAAAGCTCGTTCAGTGTATTTAACCTGCTTTCTTACGGCCAAGAAGCTTTACGGACTTTCGATGCTCCTTCGCCGCGTCTGCCGGAAGCATCGCCTGTCGTTCACCAGGAGGTACCGGATACCGCGCCAACGAAGACGGCTCCCGCAAAAGATAAGCAGGCACCGCCTGTTCAGACGGCCGATCCGGTGGAAAAGCAGCCTTCGGCAAGCTTTTCACTCTATAAATTCGCGTTTGCCGTGTGGCTGCTGGGCGCGGTTGGTCTCGGGATCTTGACCGTCGCCGCGAACCGGCGCGTCTATTCCCGGCTCGCAAAGCAGCCAGTCATTACAGACCCCGGAATTGTCGGTCTGTTCGAACAATGCCGAAAGACGATGTCGATCCGACATTCGATCCCGTTAATCACGGCGGGGCCGATTTCCAGTCCGGCCGTGTTCGGGTTTATGCGTCCGCGCATCGTGCTGTCGGATTCGCTTATGAACATGCTGGACGATCGGCAGCTGCGGTTTATTTTTTATCACGAGCTGGCCCATGTGAAACGCAAGGACGTCGCCGTGAACTGGCTGATGAACGGCTTGCTTATCCTGCACTGGTTCAATCCGGTTCTGTGGTATGCCTATTACCGGATGCGCGAAGATCAGGAAATCGCGGCTGACGCGCTTGCACTGTCCTATATCGGTGCGGAGCAAAAAGAAAGCTACGGCCATACGATCATTCGCCTGTTGGAGCATTACGCCACCCTGTATCCAACCCCGGGTATGGCCAATTTATCGGGAGGCAAACAACAAATAAAAAGGAGAATCATCATGATCAAAAATTATCATAAAAAATCTTACCGCTGGTCGGCGCTCGGGCTGGCTTCCGTCATTGCCCTTTCTTCCGTGACGCTGGTCAATGCCAAAGCTTCGCCAGAGTCCGCATCCGGCAATCTGTCGGCGCCCCCTGTGATCGCGACGGAATCGTCCGGCAGTTCGGAAGCGAAGAAGAAGCTGACGATTCACGATATCCCGTTGGACAAGAACGTCGTTGAAGCGGCCCAAGAAGAGCTGCGCCGTTTTCTGGGAGATTCGCAAGCGGAGCTGTACGAAGTGGCGGACCCTGAAATCACGGCAGAGTGGATCTTATTGAATAAGAACGGAAAAGGACAAGTCGCCATTGACCGGAATACGAAGCAAATTGCGAACGTTCTTGTCCGATATACGTGGGACGAAACGGATACGGCCGTGAAAGAGGCTGCTGCGAAAGCTTTTCGTCAAGTGGATGAGAACAAAACGTTTGCCGCCGAGAGCGTAGAGAGACAGATACGGTTTGAGGACGGTAAATCGACGCATGAATGGACGCTTCAAAGCAAGGACATGATCGTAACCCTGGATGCGGACACGCTGAGCGAAAGAGGCATATTGATCAGCTACTCTCCTGAGCAGGGGGACAAGAAAGCGAAAGACGCCGCGCTGAAAGCACTCCAAACGATAAATGTCGGAAAACCGATAGCCTTTAAACAGGCAGACCACAATTATTCCAGCGGGCGATACGATACATGGAAGTTCTTTGACGACGGAGGCTATTATACCGTTGTGATTGGAGCCAAGACAGGCGCAATCCAGTCGATCTCGGCATACGGCAAAAAAGAAGACAATGAAGCCAATTTGCCCCTCCTCCTGGATAAGGATAGGCAACCGATCTATACGAAAGAAGAAGCTGTCGCCAAGGCCAAACCGATGGTGAACACGCTGTTCGGCATCGATCTGACCGGTTATACGGTTGAATTCGATTCCGATAATCCCTACTATCATACCTTTGCGAAGGCGGGGCAGCCGACGGTCCACGCCTTGGTTGACAGAACGGGCGAGTTTTGGAGCTATTCGGTGGACCCTGTAGATGGGACGATGAACGATTAAAAAAGACGAATCATTTGGAGGATCACATTCCATGAAAACAATGAAGCTACGATTCAAATCGATTCTGGCAATAAGCATGCTATCCGTAATGATGATGACATGGGTGCTCGCCTTCAGCGCCCCGGCGTCGGCTTCCGTACAGCCAACCGGAGAACTTACTTTCGAAGCGTTGTCTGGCAAATACGAAAAAGACGCGCTCGTCGTCAAAGGAGTATTCGTCAACATCAGCAACGCGAAAGTCAGCAAGGTAGAAAAGCTCAAGCTTACCGTGCAGGACGGCGGCGGAAACGAATTGGCGACGCGGGAATGGGACAACGATGCGTTTCTGACGGGTTTGAGCCTAGAGCCGGGCCAAAGCCAAAAGTGGGATGCTACGCTTCCCGGTGCGGTCCAAGGAGCGGACTTGAAATCGCTCAACGTTACGTATCACATGACTTGCGCGACGGAAAAATGGGACGGACGCGGCGAGGGAGTACATATTTTCATCGACAACCGGAAGCTGAATCCGGAGGTGGCTCCTTTTATCAAAGACGGAAGCATGCTTGTGCCGCTTCGTTCCACGCTCGAAGCGCTTGGGGCGAAAGTGGAATGGAGCCCCGAAACCCAGACGGTGAAGGCGACGAAAGGCAGCGATGTCATGACCTTTAAGATCGGTCAGAAGTCCTCGACGATCAACGGACAAACGATCCAATTCGGCGTTCCCGCGCAAATCGTGGACGGCTCCAGCTTCATTCCGCTCCGCGACGCGTCGGAAGCTCTGAACTGCGCCCTTTTTGTCGGCATGCACACAGCCAAATCGATGACCATCGTGATCGTGGACAAACAATAATCAAGTACAAAAGACGCCCTGCTAGTGACCTGCAATCACTTCGTTCAACAATTGAACACTATTGCTGAATGCCTCTTGGTGATTATAAATAATTCCGTAACGCAAACCGTAAAAGGGAATCGTTTTTTCGTAAAAAGATATACGATCCCGAAAGGTCTCATCTTGAAAGCCGGCATAATGCTTAAGCAACATGTCTTGAAAGGGTGTGCCCAGTCCCAGATATCCAAAATCCAACGCCGGATCACCCATCATTAGACCCGGATCAATGATTCCGGTTAGTCTATAGGTTCGCTCATTCACTAAAATATGCTCGGGTTTAAGATCGCCGTTAATCAAACAAGGGCTAAATACAAAATGCTGCTCATGCGATAAAAAAGAATGGAAAAGTTGTAAAGTCCACTCTTTTTGGAAGTCATTTAAATATGGAAATACATAGTGCCTGATAGAGACTAAATAATTTGTCCAGTTTTCTTTCGCAAACGAAGACTTTGCTTCTTCTGCAGGAAAAAATGAGGATGCCGGAAACTCATGAAAGACAGACAAGAACCGAGCAAGGTCTAAGGCCAGAATTTCCTTGTCAACAAGCGGGATTTCGGCAAAAAATGGAGGAAACAGCTGTCTCCCGGGAATCCAAGGATATCCTATATATTGGATGGGGTGCTCGGAGAAACATGCAATTTGCGGTAAGAGTGGAACCCTGCCTTTCAGTTCGGTTAACAAAATTTGTTCGCGTTTCATTTTGAGCGCTGCCGCGGGGTTATCCTCTCTCGGAATACGAAAAATCCACGGCTCCTTTCCTTCGACCTTGAGTACAATATTGGCCGAGCCCTCCGTTATGATATGAATCGGAAAGTCTCTCGTAATCTCAGGATGTTTTTGCCTGATGTAATGAATGTAAGATTCGATAGTTAGCATTTTTCCATCACCTGTCACAAGATATGCGATAGCGAATAAATTGGCTTATGTTCATTCATGGACAAAAGCCTTTTTATTTTTTGAACTTTATCCTATTCCATTAATAATGAATACAATGGGTTATTGGGTCCCGCGGGAGGTGTTATTGTGGAGGAAAAAATTAAACCTGTCATGCTGTGGATATGTCCTCATCTCGTTTTACGCTATGAAGAGGTCCCTTTGTTTATCGAAGCTGGAGCTGAGGTCATCCCCGGATTCGGTGACCGTAACTTACTGGCATTTGACCGTAATTACGATGATGAATCGAACGAATTATATCCCAATTGGCGTTCCTACTGTTCATTGCCTACCCACATTGTTGAAAAAATAAGAAGAATTCGAATCGATACGCCCACCGAGGAAGAAGCGGCTTTCATGAATAAATGGATAGATGCGATCTATATCGCCAGCTTTCCGGATCTGGTTAGCAAGGTTTTAAAGTGGTATAAAGGGATCGTTGTGTTTCGGGTTTTTGGAGGCTTTAAAAGCTATGCTGAAATTTGTCAAATTGAAGACGTCGATCTAAGCGCTTTTGAACAAACGAAAGACCGATATATATGGTCACCCATTCTAAAGTCTCTATCTTCCATCGAGGATGTTAGACTGGTACAGAACGAAACCTACATTCCCGCCTTTGTTTCAAGAGAACGGCTGCCCTTCAAATGGATGGGAAAAGATTCGGATCGAATCGTTTCTACTGCTATTCCATATATTCATCAATCCGAACTACTGTACTCTATTTTTCGAATGTTTGCCGACGCGTTCATTGGATTTGATTTTGTCGTTCTTGGTAAAAACGATAAAAGTTCCGAGCATTGCGAACATCCTTCCATTCTCGGAAACGTTGATTTTTATACATTGTGGAGCCGATTATGCCGATCGCGCCTATTTTGCTACGGTGGTTATATGACCTCTTATCATCTGCATTTTACCCCGCTAGAAGCGATTACAATAGGAGTACCCACTCTGTTTTTGAAGCAATCCGGCCTAACGAGTGAAGCATTGGAATATGGGCTTAGAGATGAGGAACTGAAAAACCTGGGGATGTGTGATGATCTGCAAGAAATGAGAAGTCGTGCAGAGCAGCTCATGGATAACCTCGATCAACTCAAAGAATTGCAACAAATGCAGCATGAACGGTTGTTACCCGTATTTTCCCGCAATAGGGCGCTAGAGAATGCAAGGAGATTAATTCGCAAGATCCTTGAGCATGCTATCCTGCGTCGAAAGGATTGCTCCTCATTACCGGCTCTTCCTTCCTTATACAGCGATCCGGAATTCACTAATAATCTCATCAATTACTTCAAGCTTCCGGCAGTTGCAGGGGAATATCGAATTTGGGATGCCAGGCAATGGGAAGGGCTTACCGGTACGACAGAGTGGGTCCGAGAGTATAATGTCTACGCCAGGTTAGGAAGGCATGGAGTTGATCTGCCCGGATTGCTTGTGAACGATCGTTTGGATCGTCTGGAATCTGGCAAATATGAACTCGTCGTCAGAATAAAAACCGATAAAATCTCCACAGAACCGGATACTTATTTTCAATTGGGTGCTTTTTTACCGGACTATACGAATTTTACAACCTTTCCTCTACACCAACCCGACCATATGGGACTCATCGTCGTTCAAAACATTTTTACGGTTCCAAACTTGCCGGCATCGGCGATTATCTATATGCAAATTAGTTGGATAGGGCGCCAATCCATCAGCATCTTAAGGGTTCGATTGCGAAAACTCTCTGACGAGTTTCTGCCATTGCCGTCATATCCGCTTACATTTCGTTGGAGGAAAAGCTTTTCGTTTCTTGAAAACAATGTGCTCCATAACTTCCGATGGTGCGGAACCGAAGGAGTATTGGAAATTGAAAATCATTCATCCGTTACAAAGACCATAGAGGTATGCTTCGGGCTGCAAGCAGCTCTTCCTGAAACCGCAACATGGTCGGTAAGCAGTGAGCTGTGGTGTGAGTCGATCTCCATTCATGGAGAAGAAACAGTAATCCGACGAATCATTGCCGTTGCGCCGGGCACTCATATGTTTAAAATGCATTGCGATGGTAACGAACTGCCCATCCCCAAAGGTACACGGTCTATGGTATTCAGAATCAATAATTTTCAATATGAAGAAATCCCTTGTTGATGAAAGAAAAAGGCCCCTTTTATGAGGCAGGGGCCGTCTTCTTGCGTCCGCAATCACTTAAGGCGAATCCGGAGTTAAATCTTGTTAGTGTGCGGAAACCCGTTCGCCTCCGCCTCCCGAAGGCTGCGCCCGTTTCAGGAAGAACGAAACGATCCAAGCGGCGACGACCAAGCCGAAGGCCAGCAGAAATGCGCTCTTCATCCCGGCCATCATCGCCAGTATAGGCAGCGGGGCATCCGTTTTGGTTCCCGCGGCGCTTTCCAGGAAATGCTTGGAGCCGTTGGTCATCACCGTGACCAGCAGCGCGGTACCGACTGCGCCCGACACCTGCTGAAGCGTGCTGATAATGGCCGTGCCGTGCGGATATAACCGCGGCGGGAGCTCATTCAACGCGTTCGTCATGACCGGCATCATCAGCATCGAAATCCCGAGCATCAGCAGCGTATTCAAAATCATGATCATCGCGTACGGAGTCGACAGGGAGATCGAGGAAAACTGCCACAGCGTGTTCGCGATCAACGCCAGCCCGACGACCGCCAGCCACTTGGCGCCGAATTTATCGAACAGCCGTCCCGTAATCGGCGACATAATGCCCATCAGAATCCCGCCCGGCAGCATGACCAGACCGGCTTGCAGCGGGCTGTAGCCGAGCGCGCCCTGGAGGAAAATCGGCAGCAGCATCATCGCGGAGAACATCGCCATCATCACGATCATCATGATGACCGTCGATAATCTGAATACGTTGAATTTAAAGGTTCTCAGATCCAGCAGCGGTTCCGCCAGCGTCAATTGTCTCCAAACGAACAAGACTAAAGCAACGGCGCCGATGATAACCGGAATAAGGACTGCGCCGCTCGACCAGCCCCCATGACCTTCGCCGGCGCTGCTGAAGCCGTACACGATTCCCCCGAATCCACAGGTGGAGAGCAGGAGCGACAAGACGTCGATTTTCGGATTCGTCGTCTCGGTGACGTTCTTAAGCTTCAGATAGGCGATGGCGATAACAAGCAGCGCGATCGGGATGACGCTGTAAAAGAGTACCCGCCAGCTGAAATGCTCGACAATGATCCCGGACAGCGTCGGTCCGATCGCCGGGGCAAAGGTGATGACGATCCCGATCGTTCCCATGGCCGAGCCTCTTTTTTCCAGAGGGACCGTAGCCAGCACGACATTGGTCAGCAGCGGAAACAGCAGACCGGTTCCGGACGCCTGCAGCACCCTGCCCAGCAAAAGCATGCCAAATCCCGGCGCGACAGCCGCCGCCAGCGTACCCAGCGTGAACAAGCTCATGGCCGCAAGGAACAAGGTTCTTGTCGTGAACTTCTGAATTAAAAAAGCGGTGACCGGGATAAGCACCCCGATAACCAGCAAATATCCGGTTGTTAACCATTGCGCGGTACTCGGTAAAATCCCGATATCCGCCATAATTTTGGACAAAGCGACATTAAGGAGCGTCTCATTCAAGATAGCTACGAATACCCCAAGAATCATCACCAAAACGACCAGAAAGTTGGCTCTGCTCCCGAATGTCCCTCCGCTGTCGTTTGGTTTCGTATGGTTCTCCACGTTGTTACTCCTCTCTTCGTAAAAGCATCAAAACAGCAGTTTTCTGTCAAACGATTTCTCTCTAATTCCTCCCGTGCGACATTGAATTTCATTGCGGTAAGTAGGGGCAAAAGAATGTTCAGCAGCCATTCTATTGTAACATGGATCACAGGCTGTTGTTTCTTATCGATTGCGATTTTTCTATTAAAACTAAAAAATACCTGTCATCCAAACAGCGAAGAGACCGAATCCTCTTATGAAGAATTTCGGTCTCTTTATTATATCTCTTGCGATTAAATTTCTTTCCTGCGGAAATAAGTAAGCCCGCTGGCGAAGAAGACGAGGAAGCTTCCAAGAATAACGAAAAGCAGCGTCTCCAGCGGGACGTTAAACGCGCCGTAATCCGCTTGTCCCTTCGGAAGCATGGACAGGACCGGCTGCGCCCAAGGGTAATAAGGACCGTATTTGCTTGAATTGACGATAAGCATATTCGGAATCGTGAAGATGACATTGATCGCAAGCGGCGCGGCAAAGCTGGCCCAAGCGACCGATACGAACATTTGAAGGGAGGCCAGGGGCAAAGTCGCCACCCAGCCTCCCAGCACGCTTCGCAAAAAAACGTCCCAAGGAACAGCCGAAGTAAAGCCCCGGATCGTACCGACGATCAGGACGACGGCTAACAACAGCAGCTGTGTAATCGCAAGCAGCGAGATGACGATCGCAAATTTGGCAAGGTAAAGCTGCGTGCGGGAAACCGGCAGCGACAGCACCTGCTTCCAGCCTCCGCCCGCATGCTCGTAGCGGCAGACGAAGGCGGCGAATACCCCGGTCAACAGCGGCAGGAACAGAAAAGCATGCATGGCGGCTGCCGTTGTGAACAGCCAGTCCCATTCGGGGAGTTCTTCGATCTTGGGCTGCAGAAAGCCGGTGGCTGCCGCCAGAGCCGGACTGACGAGGACGAGCAGCCAAATGTTGGCCTTGCGCATTTTGAGCCACTCGGAGCGCAGCACACTCAGAAACGTTTTCATTCAATTCACATCCCGTCTCGAAAAATGAAGTAATCCGATGGCGAAGATGACGATTCCGACCGCAAGACCGGCAGCGACCGAATATTCGGGCTTGCCCGCTTCGTTCGTCAGCCAAGGAAGCTTCCATAAAAACCAGTCGGGCATCTTGGAGGCATAGATCGACAGGACTCCCCCGAGAATGCCGACTGTCAACGGAAAGGCTTGATTGCGCATTGTCACGGATAGCCACAACTGCAGCGCCAAAGCCGGAAAAGAGGCAATAAACGGATAGATGCTCAGCTTGATAACGTTAGCCAGCGGCACGTCCGTGCCGAGCTTCAGACCGAGCCCCAGCCCGACGATGCCGATGCCCAGCAGGATACACGAGACGAGCAGCATCAGCACGCATAACGTAAATTTGGCGCTGAACACGGCAGTTCTTGTGATCGGCAGCGCCAGCAGCTGCTTCCACGAATTCATCTGGTGCTCGATGTTCGCGACCATCGACGCAATGATGGCGATGCCGAGCAGGATCGTCACCGGAAGGAGAAATTGAATGTTGCCCAGGAAAGCTCCCCAGGGGTTGGCCGCGTATTTTTCCATCAAATAATCGTAACGCAGTCCGTAATTGGCCGCCTGCAGCGCAATGACGCCGATCGGCCCGAGGAAGATCAGAAACCAGATCGCTTTCCGGCGAATTTTCAGAAAGTCGGCAGCCAGCACCCGTAACATCATAGGCTGGTTCCCTCCCCGACCATCTCAAGGAATATATCTTCCAGCGATTTCTTCACTTCCTCCACGCGGTAAATCGAGTGTCCCGACTGAACGAGCAGCGCGACGATTTCCGCAAGCGTATCGTCGGAAATATGCTCAATCAGCAGAGAAGATTCGCGGAGCTCGGCATGGCACCCGGTCAGCGCGACCGTGCGCTGGGCGCCTTCGGGGTTCGACAGTGCGATGCGGATACTGCTCTGGGCCCGTTCGCGCAGCGTGTCGATCGTATCCTCGAACATCATCGCGCCTTGCTGAATGATGCCGACGCGGGTGGCCATCAGCTCGATTTCGCTGAGCAGGTGGCTGGATACGAGGACGGTAATGCCGTGCTCCTTCGGCATCGCTTTGATCAGCTCGCGGATTTCCAAGATTCCCGTCGGATCGAGGCCATTGGTCGGTTCGTCCAGAATGAGCAGCTCCGGGTGCCCGAGCAGGGCGGAGGCGATGCCGAGCCGCTGCTTCATGCCGAGGGAGAAGCCCTTGACCGGGCGCTTCGCTTCCTTGGTCAGCCGGACGACGGCGAGCACTTCGTCGATGCGCGATTTCGGCACGTCCAGAATACGGCGTATCGTCTCCAGATTTTCATAAGCGGTCAAGTGACCGTAGTAGGAAGGATACTCGACCAGCGAGCCGACCTTGCGGAGAATGGCCCGCTGCTCTTTTCTCAGGTCCTTGCCGAAGATGTGAATCGTACCTTCCGTCGGCCTGATGAGTCCGAGGAGCATGCGGATGGTTGTCGTTTTTCCCGCGCCGTTCGGACCGAGGAAGCCGTAGATATCGCCTTTGCGGATATCCAGGTCGACCTTGTCGACCGCTTTGCGCGAGCGGTAGTGCTTGGATAAGTTATGTGTAGTTATGATGGATTCCACTTCAATCACCTCAGCCTCCATGATAGACGCCGAAGGTTAAAACGAAAGGGAGCTTTCGTTTAAAATTCGTTTAAATTTTCGGATACATATAGATGGCCGTTCCGTCGCGGGAGCTGACGATATCCTGTTTCAGGCTCATTTCCTTGATCATTAAAGCGACGATGGTCAAGCCGATGCCGGCTCCTTTATTGCCTGACTCGGCATGGACGCCCGGCCCCTTGTCCGCGATGACGACGGCGGTGGTTCCGTGGCGCTCCTCGGTACGGACGCAGACGTATTTTCCCGAATCGGCATGGCGTATGATATTCTGGAACAGATTGTCCAGAATGCGGGTAAACCATTGCGGGTCGACGTTCCAATACAAGGCCGATTCCGGCAGCTGCACATCGATGTCGAAGCCTTCTTTTTCAAAAACCGGATACCAGGAGGCGACGGAGGTCCGGCACAGCCTAAGCACGTCCGTCCGGGCGGTCCGCAGCGGATATTTTCCCGCCGACAGCAAGGTATAGGACATCAGGTTCTCGATCAGTTGAGCCACATTGTCCACCTTCGTTTCGATCAGGTCGAGCGATTGCTTGCCCTTGGGCGTTAATGCTTCCTTGCGCAGGGAATAGGCGTGGCCCCGGATCGTTGTCAGCGGCGTTCGCAGGTCGTGTGACAGGTTGGCGATAAGCTGCTTGCGCAGCGCCTCCTCCTCTTGCTCCCGCCGGCGTGCGCTGTTCAAATGGTCGATCATATGGTTGAACGCCAGCCCAAGCTGCCCGATTTCGTCGACCCTCTTCACGGCGATCGGCTGCGGAATGCCGGATTCGTCGGTCTCCGTCATAGCGTTTTGGAACCGGAGAAGCCGATTGCGGATGCGGGCGAAGAACAGCCAGGAGGTGAGCAGGAAGAACGAAAATACGGAAAGAATAAACACAGTAAGAAACCGCTCGTTGGACGGATAGATCGTTTCGCTCTTCATCATCTGCCGCGGAATTTGCACGACCATGAAGCCCTGCTTCGGGTCTTGGCCGATAAAGGCGACGACGGTGAACGGGTCCCCGCCATAGCTGCTTTTCATAAATTGCATGCTGTCCGCCATCGTCCATTGCTGCGGAACCGAAACGGTTTCCCCGAGCTTAAGCCGCAGCTGGCCCGAGGCGTCCACCCAGAACATCGAAGCGCGCGGATACTGCCCCTTCAATGCCCGAAGCTTGGCGTCCACCGCATCTTCCGCCGCTTTGTCCAGCTCTTTCGCTTCTTGATGCCACGCTTTTTCCAGATTGCGGCTGTCATAGATGTTGAACTCCTCGGGGAAAAACAGCTGGCTCTGCAAGTAATAAATCAGGCTGCCGACCGGAAACACGAGCGGCCACATGCACAGCGCGATTAAAATAATAAACACGTACCGGGCCAGCAGCGAATCCGGGAACTTCGTTTTGGCTGTCGTCCTCATGATCTCACCCTGTAGCCGATGCCGCGAATCGTTTCGATGATTTGCGGGTTTCCGGGATCGCGTTCGATTTTCTCGCGAAGGTAACGGATATGCACCATCAGCGTCTTGTCGCCTTCCAGGTAGGGCTCTCCCCATACCGCTTCGTAGATTTGATCCTTCGTCAAAATTTGGTTCGAATGACGTAAAAAATACATGAAGATTTGGAACTGCTTGCCCGTCAAAATAATTTCTTCGCCGGTCTCGCTGTCAACCAGTCGATTCTCATCCGGATGGACGCACAGATGGCCGAGCTGGAGCTGCGGGGAAACCCGCTTGTCGAAGCGGCGCAGCAGCACTTCGATCCGCGCCGCCAGCTCGTCGGGATGAAAGGGCTTCGTCACATAGTCGTCGGCAAATTGAAGCCCGTGAAGCTTGTCCTCGATCGACGACCGCGCCGATATCATCAGAATAGGCGTAGCCGGGTACTCCTTCTTCAGCCGCTGTCCGACCGTGAAGCCGTCAAGTCCCGGAAGCATCACGTCCAGCAGCACGAGATCGGCTTCCTTCATCTGCTCGCCCGCCCGGTCGCCGGACGTCAGCCACAGAACCTCGTATCCTCTTTCGGTCAGATCGCCGCTGACCCATTGTCCGATTTCCGCATCGTCTTCAATATATAAAATTTTCATATCGGATATCCTTTCTGTCGCAAACGCTATGAACTCGTTGAAATTATATCACGTTTTGGGGCGGCAGGAATTTCCTTTGGGTCTGTAGAATTATGTCGAAAGTATATAATAGTTCAAACGTCTGTACCTACCTTAACGAATAGGGGAATCCTCTCACATGTTCCGTAAAAATCGTATGTATGCCATCACGCTTCTCTCCGCATGGGTCATGGCGGCGCCGCTCGTCATGCCGCTGCCGACGGAGCGCGTATGGAGCGCGGCGGCCGCCTTGGTGCCCGACGCGAATCTGGAAAAGGTGATCCGCAGCCAGTTGAAAAAGCCGGACGGCGACCTGACGCCGGAGGACCTGCGCAGCCTCTCCCGCCTTATGGCTTCGGACGGCAAGAAAACGCGACCGATCGAACAGCTTGTCGGGCTGCAGTACGCTGACCGGATGACGCGGCTCGATGTGAGCAGCAACCAGATCAGCGACGTCTACCCGATCAGCGGGCTTAAGCAGCTTACTTATTTAGACCTGACGGATAACCGGATCGCCGATGTGCGTCCGCTTGATTTGCCGAAGCTGAGGCACTTGTTCCTGAGCGGTAATCCGCTGCAGGACCCGACGCCGCTTTGGAAGCTGACGCGGCTGGAAAGCTTGGCGGCAAGCGGCGCAGGCATCGGATCCGTGGACGGCATCGGCTCGCTGGAGGGACTACTCTTCTTGGATTTGTCCGGCAATCCGCTCGGCAAGCTGGGCGAGATTACGAAGCTTGCGGGAGTCCAGCAATTGAAGCTTCGGCATACGCAGCTTGCCGACCTCTCGGGGATTGCTGCTCTGAAGGAGCTGAAGACCCTCGACCTGCGGGACAACAAGATCACGGACATCCGCGTGCTCGCGGACTTGAGCAAGCTGAGCGATGTGCGGCTCAGCGGCAACCCGCTGGAGGCGGCCTCTTTGGACACGGTGCGGGCGCTGCAGGACCGTGGAGTCCATGTCGAGTTTGACCCGTCTTTGTTCCCAAGCTATGAGCGCAGCATCAACGTGTTTGTCAACGATGAGCGAATCGCCTTCGAAGAGCCGCCTCTCAACCGGAACGGCTCCGTGCTTGTGCCGTTTCGCGGCGTATTCGGGAAGCTCGGGATGCAGGTGGCGTGGAACGAAGAGCTGCGCCGGGTAACCGGGACGAAGTCGGGGCTGGAGCTTGTGTTGACGATCGGGCAGGAAGAAGCCCTTGTGAACGGGCAGCCCGTCAAGCTGCCAGCCGCGCCGGAGCTTCGCAACGGGACGACGCTGGTGCCGCTGCGTCTGGTAGGCGAGGCCGCGGACAAACTGGTCGTCTGGAATCAGGACAGGCAAGCCGTTTATATAGTCGACAACGTCACGAACGGTACCGGTAAGCGTTACGACGAGAAGGGGCGGCTGATCTACAGCGGCGAACTGAAGGACGGCAAGTATAACGGAAAAGGAACTCAATACGCAAGCAGCGGCGAAATCGCATATGAAGGCGAATGGAAGGACGGCCGCAAACACGGCCAGGGTAAGCAATACGATCCGGTCGGACGTTTAATGCTGGAAGGGGAGTTCCGGGACGATCTGCCGAACGGTCAGGGCAAGAAGTACGATTCGGACGGAAGCCGGCTGGAGGGCGAGTTTGTTCAAGGCAAGCTGAACGGCCACGGCAAGCTGTTCGTGGAGGGCCGTTTGCTCTATGAAGGCGACTTCAAGGATAACGACCTCCATGGCAAAGGAACCGTCTATTTTGCGACGGGGGAAAAGTACACCGGCGAATTCGAGCGTAATGTCAAAAAAGGCATCGGCATCGTCTATTTTACAAACGGCGAGCGGTTCGAAGGAAAAGTTAACGACCAGTCGATGGTCGAGGGCAAATATTTCGCCTCGGGCAAGCTGCTGTTCGAAGGAACGTTTAAGGACAATCGTTTTCATGAAGGGGCGATGTATTTCTCGAGCGGAGCGGTTTACAAAGGGACGTTCGCAGACGGGGAGTTCGACAAGGGGACGTTCCTCGATGCGCAAGGAAAGACGCTCGACCCGGCGAAGGACGGCAAGGGCTTTCGGTTCTACGCCAACGGCGACTGGTACGAGGGGGAGACGGCCGACGGAGAGTCGAACGGACAAGGGGTATACCATTTTCTGGGAAACGGACGAGTTGAAGGATCATTCCTCGGCGGTGTGATGAACGGCGAAATGAAGGTATACAGCGAGAAAGGCAAGCTGGAGTTCGAAGGACGCTATGCGGACGGGGAGCGCAGCGGCATCGGCAAGGAATATAATACGGAAGGCAAGCTTCACTACGAGGGCGGCTACAAGGCTGGAGAATACAGCGGCCAGGGCAAGGAGTACAATTGGCAGGGTCACCTCATCTACTCCGGCGAATTCAAGGACGGAACGAGAAACGGTCAAGGAACGGAGTACCGGCAGGACAAAGCGGTCTACGAAGGCGGGTTTCGCGGTCGGCTCTATCACGGCCAAGGCAAGCTGACGTTCTTTAATGGAGATACGTACACCGGAGAATTCAATCAAGGAAAATACGGAGAGCGCGGCACCTTCGCCGATTCGTCCGGGAAGACGATCGTGAACGGAGCGGACCAAGGCACGGGCGTATACCGCTTCGCCGACGGTACGATCTATAAAGGCGAGTTTCAAGGCGGCGTCCTTCAGGGCCGGGGCGAAACGTACAATAAGGACAGCACGCTGAACCACCGGGGCGAGTACCGGGCCGGCAAACGAAACGGCTTTGGTCAAAGCTTCGACCTGGACGGGCATTTATGGCACGAAGGCGCGTACGCGGACGGCTATGCCAAAGGGCAGGGCAAATCGTTCTACGAAAACGGCAAGCTGCAGTACGAAGGGGAATTCGATTACGGCACATGGTCGGGCAGCGGGAAGGTCTATACGAAAGAAAGCCGCCTGCTCTATGAAGGGGAATTCGAGGATAGCGAATTCCAAGGCCAAGGCAAGCTTTACTATGCCGACGGCACCGTCTACACGGGGGCCTTCGACTACTCCGAATTCGGCGAGGGCGGCAGCTTCACGGATGCCAAAGGGAAGCCTCTGTCCGGCATCAACACGGCGCGCATCGGTACCGGCAAGCTGTACTACGCCGACGGCACGACGTATGAAGGCGAGCTTGCGGAAGGGAAGGCGCACGGACGGGGCAAGTTGTTCGATACGGACGGCAAGCCGGAATACGAGGGCGAGTTCAAGAACGGGTACCGTAAGGATTGGTACGACGAATAAACGGATTATACAGCGGGCCTGTCTCTATTCATGGAGGCAGGTTTTTTGCCGTTTCCCTAATTCGGTACAAGAGCCAATTTTTCGGCCCGTATGGTATTCGTCCACCAGACCGGCCTTAAGGGTGCATATCATAAGAGCATGGCATTCATCCGTACAAACCATGCACACTCATCATACGAGAGAAAGGAGATGCGCGATGAAAGGCATAATACTCGCAGGCGGCACCGGTACCCGGCTGCGTCCGATGACGAATATCATCAACAAGCATTTGCTCCCCGTGGGCAAGTATCCGATGATCCACTACGCCATCCGCAAAATGGCGGAAGCGGGCATCACGCAATTGATGCTGGTGACCGGCAAACAATCCGCCGGATTATATACCGAGTATATCGGCAGTGGAAAACCTTGGGGGGTACAGGTGAGCTACGGAATTCAAGATGAGGCGAGCGGTATTGCGCATGCGCTCGGAATCGCCGAAGCGTTCGTCCGCCCCGGAGAGAAGCTGATGGTGCTGCTTGGCGACAATCTGTTCGAGGATTCGTTAAAACAGGCGGCGGACGAGTTTCAGCGGCAGAAGGGAGGAGCCCACGTGTTTTTGAAAAAAGTGCCTGACCCGGAGCGTTACGGAGTGGCGGAGCTGGTGGACGGGCGAATTGTCCGGATCGTGGAAAAGCCCGAGAACTCGCCTTCCCATTACGTCGTTACCGGGATTTATTTATATGATTCGAACGTCTTCGGCGTTATTCGTTCGCTGAAGCCTTCGACGCGCGGCGAGCTGGAAATCACGGATGTCAATAACGCTTACGCTGCGGCCGGAGAGCTCGGCTACAGCATGCTGAGCGGCTGGTGGACGGATGCGGGGACGCATCGCTCCCTGATGGAAGCGGGCGTCCGCCTGATGGGACGTGAGCAGCCATGAGGACGCTGTTCGTTACAGGCGGGATGGGCTTCATCGGCAGCAACTTTGTCCGCTACTGGCTGCAGCGCCACCCGAAGGACCGCATCGTCAATTACGACTTGTTGACCTATGCAGGACAACCGGCCAATATGGCCGATGCCGCCAGCTTGCCGAATTACCGGTTTGTGCGGGGGGATGTCGCGGACGCGAACGCTGTGAGACGCGTGCTGGACGAGGAGGCCGTCGATACGGTCGTCCACTTTGCGGCCGAATCGCATGTCGACCGCAGCATTGCCGATCCGCAGGCGTTCGTGCGCACCAATGTGCTCGGAACGGGGTGTTTGCTCGAAGAGGCCCGGCGCGCAGGGGTGTCGCGGTTCGTTCATATTTCCACCGACGAGGTGTACGGAGCGCTCGGCGAAGACGGGATTTTCACCGAAACGACGCCGCTTGCGCCGAATAGTCCCTACTCCGCGAGCAAGGCAGGTTCCGATCTGCTTGCCCGCGCTTATTTCGAGACGTATGGCTTTCCCGTCATCATTACCCGCTGCTCCAATAATTACGGGCCATACCAATACCCGGAGAAGCTCATTCCAACGATTATTACGCGGGCGATGCGCGACGAACCCGTTCCGGTGTACGGGGACGGTCTTCACGTTCGCGATTGGCTGTATGTCGAGGACCACTGTGCGGCCATCGACCGGGTCGTGCATCAGGGCATCCCCGGGGAAGTGTATAACATCGGGGGCCGCAACGAACGGACGAATCTCGATATCGTCAGGACGATTCTTACCGAGCTCGGGAAGCCGGAATCGCTGATCCGGTTCGTGCCGGACCGTCTTGGTCATGACCGGCGCTATGCGATCGATCCGGCCAAGATCGCAAGCCGGCTTGGCTGGCAGCACCAGGTTCCGCTTGAGGAAGGGCTGAAGCGCACGGTCGCTTGGTACGCCGCCAATGAAGCTTGGTGGCGCGAAGCGGCCAAGAGAGGCGGTGGCGAATGAAGGTGCTCATTACCGGTGCCGGGGGGCAGCTGGGCCGGGATCTCGTCCGGGTGCTCAGGCGGCGGCACGACTGCGCGGCCTTCACCCGGCAGCAGCTGGACATCGCCGACGAAAAGGCGGTACGGCGGCTCATTGCGGAGTCGAAGCCGGAGGTCATTGTGCATGCGGCGGCCTATACGAAGGTGGATCAAGCCGAGGCGGAGCTGGAAGAGACGTACCGGATTAATGCGATCGGTGCCAGCCACGTCGCCATCTCCGCGGAAACGGTTGGCGCGAAGATGGTGTATGTCAGCACCGATTACGTGTTCGACGGTACCAAGGGGGAGCCGTATGACGAACAGGACCGTACGAATCCGCTCGGCGTCTACGGCAAATCGAAGCTGCTCGGCGAGCAGTTCGTACAGGCCATATGCCCGCAGCATTTTATCGTACGGACGTCGTGGCTGTACGGTAAGGGTGGAAACAACTTTGTCACGAAGGTGTTGACGCTTGCGGAACGGCAGCAGGAGCTGAGCGTGGTCGACGATCAGTTCGGTTCGCCGACCTACACGTACGATTTGGCCGAATGCATCGGCCGGCTGCTGGAAACGGACCGTTATGGCATCTATCATGTGGCGAACCGGGGGTATTGCTCCCGATGGACGCTGGCCAAGACGATCTTGGAGCTGACCGGACATACCGGGATTGCGGTCCGGCCCGCACGTTCGGAAGATTACGTGCTGCCTGCGCCCCGGCCGGCGCATTCGGCTTTCTCGGACCGGGGGCTGCGTCTCGCCGGATTGCCGAGAATGAGGGATTGGAAAACGGCGCTGGAGGCATTTTTGCGCAACGATTGGGGGAAGACCGATGAAAACGACGATCGAAGGAGTACAAACGAAGCCGCTGGTTAGACACAGCGACGACCGCGGCTTTTTTATGGAAATATTGCGGGAGGACGACGCTTTGTTCGGCCGGTTCGGTCAAGCGTCGCTGTCCATGTCGTTTCCGGGCGTCATCAAGGCGTTTCATTATCATAAACGGCAGGACGACATCTGGTTTTTTCCGAGCGGGCACGCGCAGGTGGTGCTCCATGATATGAGGGCCGATTCCCCGACGTACGGGCAAACGTCCGTACATTATATGGGGGAAGATCACCCGTACCTGCTGTTCATTCCGCGAGGCGTCGCTCACGGATACCGGGTGCTCGGCGTCAAGCCGGCAACGATCGTTTATTTTACCAATCTCGCTTACGATCCGGGGCAGCCTGACGAATACCGCATCGCCTATGACGATCCTGCGATCGGCTTCGACTGGACGACCCGGTTCCGGTAATCGATAGGGAGGGTGACCGCAATGAGCCGGACTCAACAACTCGCGCGACGGAAAGCGGCCGTTCGGCAGCAGGGAAGCCGTGCGGGAGGGCTTATCGGATACGAGCAAGGGTATCGGTACGGACGGTGCGAGGCGGTTCGGATGTTAGCCCCGCCGGTCGTGCCTGCCCGGTATGACCTGAAAGTGCTCTTTATCCCGCAAGGCTTTCCGGCCATCGATAACGGCGTTGCCGCCGCCTTGCAGCGGACGGTTCGGGAAGCCGTCGTCGGGACGCCGGAAGCCATGCTCGCGCTGGCGGAGCAGCACCGGCCCGATCTGCTGCTGGTGCTGAACGGGCTTCATGTATTTCCCGCCGATCACCTGCAGCAGGTGGACCGGATTCGGGAGCTCGGCATTCGTACGGTGATCTGGTTCGCCGACGATCCGTATTTTACGGACGATACCGCAGCGATTGCTCCGCATTACGATGCCGTGGCGACGCATGAGCAGAGCTGCGTGCCGTTCTATTTGTCGCTCGGCTGCACTCAGGTGCTGTATGTGCCGATGGCCGTAGATACCGACATGTTCCGGCCCGTTCCTGTCAGTTCCGGTTACCATGCCGACATTTGCTTTATCGGCATGGCGTTCTGGAACCGCGTCGAGCTGTTCGATCAAATCGCCGGGTACTTATCGGGCAAAAAGGTGATCGTCGGCGGCGGATTGTGGGAACGGATGCGGCTTTACCGGCTGATCAAGCCGAGCGTCCGCGCCGGATGGATTCCGATACAGGACACGGTACGATATCTAAATGGTACGCAGTTCGACAACTGACAGCAAACAGC
>NZ_JTHN01000122.1 GCF_001399685.1 Paenibacillus sp. A3 | reverse complement strand
TCGCCGTCGGCGGACAGGCGCGTGCCGCTCGAATAGAACGAATTCGGCGTCTCGCCGGCGAAGGCGGGCTTGTCGTTCGTTCCGGTATTCAAGTGGACGACGACCGATTCCTGCCAACGCCCCCACGTGAACGACGAGCGGACCAGCGAGAACGAAGGGATCTGCTTGTACTTCTTGAGCAGCTCCGCCCACTGGATGCCTTCGCCGTCGCGGATCGCCTCCAGCGCTTCGAAATGGTTCTGGTACGCCATCGCCGGCCGGCCGTAAGGCCCGTACGACTTTTTGACGCTGTAGCCGAGCTTCGTCTTGGAGACGAACGCGGCGTATTCGCTGCGCAGCAGGGCGTTCCCGGCTGCGAACGTAAAATGGAAGTACGGCGCCAGCGGCAGCTGGCTGCGGTCGAAATACAGCGCGTCCGGGGTCGGCTTCTTGGCTGCGTTCGTCTCCGCAGCCAGCTTTTTGAAGCCGAGCTTCGGGTCCATGCCGCTGCTTAGATCGTAGCCCGTCACAAAATACCGGTTCGGCAGTAGCGTGCCGCTAAAAAACACCGTGCCTTCCCCGTACCGGTTCAACGTATAAAGCGAGATGCCGTTCATCGAAGCGAGCGTCTGCGCCGTGGAAGGGACGAGCCCTTTGCCCCAGGAGAATCGGCTCAAGCTTCCTTCAGTGTCGTGCCGGAAGAAGCTGTCCGCGAACGACCGAAGCAGCTGTTGGACGCTTTGCAGGTCGGCATCGACATCCGGGTAAGACCAGAGGGACGGACTTCCGCTTCCGGCTCCGAGCGCGCTGCGGGCCGGCGCAGGGACGTCGACGACTTGTCCTGCTCCGAGAAAGCCGGGGTCAAAATCGTCCGCAAACGGGTTCTCAAGAAACAAATGCCCGCCTTCCCGGACGTAAGCTTGAAGCAGCTCCCGCTCGGAGTCTGTCATGCTCCCGTGCAGCGACGGGTCCAAATAAATCGAATCGTAAGACCGGAGCTCGCGCGCGCTCAGTCGGCTCAGCTCCTGCCGTTCCAGCTCCAGACCGACGACCGGCGATTGCCTCAGCTGCGCGTAGGCTGTCGGATCGGAAGCGCCGCCAGCGGTGGCGTACAGCAGGCGCACCTTCAGCTCTTTGTTTGCTGTCAGCAGGAAGACGAGAACGACGGCCGCAATTGCAACAATCGCAATCGCCGCCGCCTTGCGATAAGCTCGTTGTCGAATCAAAAAAATCTCCTCATTGCTCGTTAGGCTAGATTACCTTGCCATTATAGCACGGATGGCGGGCTTTGTTAACTTTTGCGCGGTCTGGCCGAGACTGGCGTGCCCCTCTAAACAGACCCATCCAATAGCCGCGAGAATGAAAAATTGGATGGGTAGAAAAGCGTCTGATTGGGGGGTTACGCCATATTCGTTCTCCTGTAAAGTAAGAGTAGGACGCGTACTTTTCGAGAAGATTATCCTTTATTATAGAAGAAAGGACGGAAGCTCTTATGAACGAATGGATGCTGTATTTGCTTATTTTCGTTATCGTCCTGTTTGCGCTGATCGCTACCATTGTGGTGGGCGTATCTGCCAAAAATAAAGAAGGCAACCCGACCTACGACCAGCGGACGGGAAAAAATCTGCTGCGGCTGACATGGATTTATGCCGTCGTTCTATTCGGCGGCTACCTGGTTTTCGCGTTATACATGTACTATATGTAATCCAGACTGCGGCAGAAGAAAGGGACCGACCATGTGGAAACCGGACCGCTTGGGCCCCGTGCCCATGTACCGACAAATCGCCGATCATTTCGAACGGCGCATCGTTCTCGGGGAACTGCCGCCGGGCTCGATCTTGCCTCCGGAGCGCAAGCTGGCCGGGCAGTGGCAGCTCAACCGCAGCACGATTATTCAAGCCTACGAAGAGCTGCGTTCCCGGGGGTTGATCGACCGCAGGAAAGGGAGCGGGACCCGGGTCAGCCTGCGAAAGTGGGAGGAATCGCCGAAGCCGGCCGTCGATTGGCAGGCCTACACCGAGCAAAGTCCCCCGCCGGGCTCTCCTCTGCTTCGCAAAGTCCGGGAGGAAGCCCGGAAAGGCGCGGAGGTCGTCGATATGGCCGGCAGCGAGCTGTCGGAGGACCTGATCCCGATGGAGGCGTTCCGGCAACTGATGCGGGAGCAGCCGCTTACGGAGCCGCTGGGATACACGGACCCGCAAGGGTTTTACCCGCTTCGGGAGGCGCTCTCCGTCTACTTGCGAACCTACCGCCAGGTGGATGCGACCGCTTCGTCCATCTTCGTCACGTCGGGCATTCAGCAGGCGCTATATCTCATTGCGCGCTGTCTGCTGCGTCCGGGGGATGCGGTGGGCATCGAGGTTCCGTCGTATCATTATTCGTCCCATGTCTTGCCCAGCGCCGGACTGCGGATGGTCGCGCTGCCTGCGGATGAGGCGGGAATACGGCCCGACGAGCTGGCTGCGCGCATCCGCAAGGAGAAGCTGCGCATGCTCATTTTGAATCCCGCGTTTCAAAATCCGACGGGCGGCACCCTTCGTCCGGATCGCCGAAAACGGCTGCTTGAAATCGCAGCGGACCTGGGCATCCCGATTGTCGAAGACGATCCGTACGGCTTGGCCGCGTTTCGGGACGAGCCTCCGGTGCCGCTGAAAGCGATGGATACGAGAGGCGTCGTGCTGTATGTCGGCTCGCTGTCCAAAATTGCGGCGCCCGGACTAAGAACCGGGTGGCTGGTTGGCCCCGACACCGTCATTCGTCAGCTGACGGCAGCCAGACAGCAGATGGATATGGGGCCGAGCGTTCTTCCGGAATGGCTGTCCGCGCGGTTTTTGGCTTCCGACTTTTTTCACAGGCACCTGCTGCGGGTCCGGCGAGCGCTAAAGCTGAAGAGCGAGCTGCTGATGAAGGAGCTGGATGTGCATCTGCAAGGGGAAATGACATTTGAGCGGCCGGACGGCGGACTGTACTTGTGGGGAAAGCTTGCAGGAGGAGTTTCGGCGGCAAGGCTGCTGGACGAGGGAATCAAACGCGGCGTGCTGTTCGTGCCGGGAAGCGTATTTGGGCCGGACAGCGGCCATGTGCGATTAACGTTCGCGCGTCCTTTCAAGAAGGATATCGCTGTCGGGGCGGCGCGCTTTGCCGAGGCTTTCCGGGCGGCTTCCAAACGATGACGCACTACAGGGCAAACGCCCTGTTTTTTTGTTAATCGGTCGCTTCGTCGGTGCTGCCATAGCATACCGTCCGGTTGCGGCCTTCGGCCTTGGCTTGATACAGCGCTTTATCCGCCAGATCGATCAATTGCTCGGGGGGAGCCGATGCGTCTGGCACGAGAGAAGCAAGCCCCAGGCTGACGGTAACATATGCGTGTGCGTCGGACTGGTTGTACGGCAAGGCGAGCCGTTCCACGGCCATCCGGATTGCCTCTGCCCATTCGTAGGCTTCCTCCGCCTCGACCTCCGTTAGAACACAGGCAAATTCCTCGCCTCCGTACCGCGCGATGAAATGAGATTTTTGCAGCAGCACGGCGTTGGCCGTCAGGGCAATCGTGCGCAGCACCTCATCCCCGCCCAAATGCCCGTGCGAATCGTTGTAGGCCTTGAAATGGTCCACGTCAAACATGATGACGGATAACGGAAATCGGTTCGCCGCGCAGTCCGACCAGGCTTTGGCCAAATGCTCGTCCAGCTTTCGACGGTTGGCGATGCCCGTCAGACCGTCGAGATTCGACAGCTTTTGCAGAAGGCTCAGCGCTTCCTGCAGCTGGCGCTCGGTCGTTTTGCGGCCCGTAATGTCTCTTAGCGTGACGAGCAGGGCGGCGCTGCCTTTATACACCGTAGGCGATACGGACAGTTCCACGATGATTTCGGTATCGTCGAGGCAAACGAGCTTTTGCTCGATCAGCTCGGGCTGCGCTTTGCCGGAACGGATGTCCTGACAGTGCGTCCAAGCCGTATTGCGGTTATCCGGATGAAAGAAATCGTAGATCGACCGGCCGAGAAGTTCTTTTCTTGCGGCGGCCCGCAGCAGCCGAACCCCTTTTTCGTTGATAAAGACAATCAGATCCTGACTCAGCACAAAGGTGGCGTCCGGCGAAGCCGTTATAAGCCGCTTGTAGCGCGCTTCGCTTGCCTGCAATTTCTTGGTCGATTCATGGGCCCGGACGATGTAAAGAAAGGCATAAACGGACAGCAGCCCGACAACGGTGGATATGACCCAATGATAAGCCAGAACGCTCGTGAGCTGCTGCAGCAAACCGTGAATGTGGAGGTTAAGGGAAATCGCGGCGGACACGTAAATCATCGCGACAGTATTGAGCAGCAGAAACCGCCGCAAGGACATGTCTTGGCGCCGCGCCAACGCCCCGCAGGTGATGCCGATCAGCAGCATGAGGATCGCGGCGACGATGGCAGAATAGGACGGACCGAACAAGCCGATTCTTCCGGAAGTGATGATGATCGCGCTGACGATGGCGGAAACCGGCCCGCCCTGCATCGCTGCGACGACCGTCGGGATATGACGCAGATCGACGATGATGGCCTCGTTCAAGCGTACGCTGTAAATCATAAGCAGGATTCCCTGCAGCCCGAAGCAAACGCCTAACGCCGCCTTCATTTTCCACGAAGAAGCAGGTCCGAGCCGGTAGTCTTTGAACAGTTGGCCGATGATAAAAAACGAGGCTACCAGCAGCGCCGCATTCGTTATGAAATCTTGGAACATCGAGTCCTCCGAATCGGATCGTTTCGAATAAATAAAGTACCTACATTATTCGTCATAATCTGACAAATTTCCTCTTTATTCGTCATTTCCATTTTTTGATGTTTCGTGCACGTTGGCAAGGGCTTGCCATGGTTTGTCGCCCCCGTTTCTGGTACACTAGGAGGAAAAGCGTTTTTTTGGAGGAATGAATTCAACATGCGCGAACTTCGCAAATCAGATATCGAGCTGCTGGCGCCTGCGGGAGATTGGGATTGCTTGCGGGCTGCCGTGGCGAACGGGGCGGACGCGGTCTTTTTCGGGGTCGAAAAATTCAATGCGCGGGCCCGGGCCAACAATTTTCATACGGACGAGCTGCCGGATATTATGTCGTTCCTGCACCGCTATGGGGTGAAGGGCTTTTTGACGTTTAATATTTTAGTATTTGAGGAAGAGATGGAGGATGCGAAATCCTTGATCGAGGCCTGTATCGATGCGGGCGTCAATGCGGTGATTGTGCAGGATCTGGGTCTGGTGAAAATGATCCGCGAGCTTTCCCCGGACTTCCCGATCCACGGTTCGACACAGATGACGATTACGTCGCCAGAAGCCGTCGAGTTCACAAAGCCGTTCGATATGGAGCGGGTCGTGCTTGGGCGCGAGAACAATCTGAAGCAAATCAAGCAGATCGGCGATCAGGCGAAGCTGCCGATGGAGGTGTTCGTGCACGGGGCGCTGTGCGTTTCGTATTCCGGGCAGTGTTTGACCTCGGAGATGTGGGGCGGCCGTTCGGCGAACCGCGGCGAGTGTGCGCAGGCGTGCCGGCTGCCGTACGATCTGATGGTCGACGGGGAGCAGAAGCCGATGGGCGATGTGGCCTACCTGCTGTCTCCTAAGGACTTGGCGGCGCTGGAGCTTGTTCCGGAGCTGATCGAAGCGGGCGTCACCTCCTTCAAGATCGAAGGCCGGCTGAAGAGCCCGGAGTACGTGGCGAACGTTGTAGCGAAGTATCGGCGCGCGATCGACCGTTATTTTGACGGCGACAATCCGAAGCCGACGAAGGAAGAGCTGCGGGAGCTGGAGCAGAGCTTCTCGCGCGGGTTTACGCACGGATTTCTGAAGGGCACGAACAACAAGCAGCTTGTGGAAGGCACGTATCCCAAGAGCCGCGGCGTGTATGTGGGGCGCGTGAAGCAGGTGCTGCGCGACGGCGTGCTGTGCGAGCTTGAGGCGCCGCTGAAGCGCGGGGACGGCATTTGCTTCGACGCGGGCGACCCGACGAAGAAGGAAGAAGGGGGCCGCGTCTACGATCTGCGCCGCAAAGGCGTGAAGCTGGAAGGCGAAGCGCCGGGCGGGCTGATCGAGATCGTGCCCGGGCGCAGCGACGTCGATTTGAGCCGAGTGCATGTCGGCGACCGGATCTGGAAAACGAACGATCCGCACTTGGACAAGCGGCTGCGCCAGACGTTCGAGACGGACAAGCCGTACCGCGTCTTTCCGGTAAAGGTTAAGGTAACGGGAGCAGCCGGGCAACCGCTGAAGAGCGTCTGGACCGACGTGGCGGCCGGGCATACCGTGACGGTCGAATCGGAGCTGCCGCTGGTGCCTGCGGAGAAACGGCCGATGGATGCGGCGCTGTTCGAGGAGCAGTTCGGGCGGCTCGGCGGAACGATTTATGCGCTGGAGGCCGTCGACGTGCATTTGAGCGGCGACTTGATCGTGCCGATGCGCGAACTGAATCAAATGCGCCGTCAGGCGGCGGAACTGCTGCTTGCGGAGCGGGAGCGCCCGCGCGCTTATATCAAGCGGCACGCGGACGTCTACGGCGACGCGCCTGCGGCGCCTGCAGCCGCCTCGAAGGCGCGGCCGTCGCTGACGGCGCTGTGCCGGAGCCTCGAGCAGGTGCAGGAGGCCTGTAAGCTGAACGTCGATCTCGTCTATGCCGATTTCGAGTTCATCAAGCAGTTTCCGGCCGCCGTGGAAGCCGCCCGTGCCGCAGGGAAACGCATCGCGCTGGCGACGCCGCGTATTCACATGCCCGGCGAAACGGGTTATTTCAAAAACATTTTGAACCTCGGCCCCGATGCCGTGCTTGTCCGCAATACGGGCGCCGTTTACTGGTTCATGCGGTACTTCGCGGAGCATCCGGCAGAAGCGCGCCCCGAGCTGATCGGCGATTTCTCGCTGAATATCGCCAACCACAAGGCGGCGGCGCTGTTCCTGGAAGCGGGACTTCAGCGGGTGACGCCGTCCTACGACCTGAACATTCAGCAGATGATCGATCTGCTGCGCCGGACCGACACGTCGAAGCTGGAGATCGTCATCCATCAGCATCTGCCGATGTTCCACACGGAACACTGCGTTTATTGCACGTTCATGAGTCCGGGTACGAACTACACGAACTGCGGCCGCCCGTGCGAGGAGCAGCGGGCGTCGCTGCGCGACCGGGTCGGCTTCTCGCATCCAGTGCGGGTCGACGAAGGTTGCCGCAACACGGTATACAACGCCATCGATCAATCGGGCGCGGAGTATCTCGCCAACTTTATGGAGCTTGGCGTATCCTCGTACCGCGTCGAATTTCTGGAAGAGACGGCGGAGAAGGTGCGTGAGGTGCTTGGTCTCTATGACCGTGCTTTGCGCGGGGAGATCGGCGGCACGCAGGTATGGAAGACGCTGAAAGCGACCAACCAGCTTGGCGTTACCCGCGGTCAGCTTGTGAAGTAAGCTTTTCTGTTATGGATATAGCATCATCGCAAAATAAGCCTCGTCGTCATCCCGGAACACAGTCGTTCCCGGATCGCGGCGGGGCTTTTCGTTTAAATGTAGGGATTGTGAGATATCTTTGTTCACAATTTAGACACAAATTTTTAATCCAATTTTCAGCTTCGATTAAGCTCTTATTATTGTTTCGTTTGTATATTGTTGTTGGTCTGTAAGCAGGTTAAGCGGCATGCAAGATGGAAATGGATGTTAGTAAGGAAACCATTTGTCAGATGGGAGGGTATGACGTGCTTGAGGTGAAAAAGGTCAGTAAATTATACGAGAACCAAAGAGGGGTCCGGCACATCGACTTCTCGATGAGCCGCGGCGAAATCGTCGGTTTCCTCGGGCCGAACGGCGCCGGGAAAACGACGACGATGCGGATGATCACGGGCTACTTGAACCCGACGCACGGCACGATCACGATTGACGGATTGTCCATGGCGGACCATCCGAAGAAAGCGCGGCAGAAGATCGGGTATTTGCCCGAGACGCCGCCGCTGTACCCCGAAATGAGCGTGAGGGCGTACTTGCAGTTTATTGCGGATCTGCGCGGCATTCCGGTGAGGGAGCAGAAGCAGCGCATCGGCGGAGTGATCGAGCGGCTTGGTCTGGAAGGGCGCGAGCGGCAAATTATTCGCAGCCTGTCCAAGGGCTACAAGCAGCGGATCGGTCTTGCCCAGGCGATTCTGCATAACCCGGATCTGCTCGTGCTTGACGAGCCGACGTCCGGCCTCGACCCTAAGCAGATTATCGAAATCCGCCAGCTTATTCGCGAGCTGGGCGAGAATCATACCGTGCTGCTGAGCACGCACATTTTGCCGGAGATCAACACGCTGTGCAACCGGGTGCTGATCATCAACCAGGGCAGCATCGTGCTGGACGGCCAGCCCGATCAGCTTGCGAACACGATGGGCGAGACGTTCGAGGTCTCGCTTGAAGTGAAAGGCCCGCGCGAAGCGGTGCTGGCGGAGCTGCGCGGCACCCCCGGCGTCGGCAGCGTCCGGGAGCTTGCCGGCGAACCGGCGGCAGCGTCCGCTCTTGCGGTCGAGCCGTCTCCACCGGCCGACGCCGAAGCTGCGGAGCCGACCGAGGCCGTCTCTGCCGAAGGCGAAACCGTGAAAGTCGTTGTCGCCTCGGCGGACAAGACGGACATTCGTGAAGCGTTGTTTTACCGGATGGCCGATAAGCGCTATCCGATTGTGTCGATGAAGAAAGAAAGCCTCAGCCTGGAGGACATCTTCCTGAAGCTGACGACGAACGAGTCGCTGGAATCGGCGGCCGCGGACGGCGGCCCGACTCCGGAAGCAGAGGAGGCGGTTCCTCATGCGTAGAACGCTGGCTTTAGCCAAGAAAGAGCTGCAGATGTATTTTTACTCGCCGATCGCTTATGCGGCGTTTGCGTTCTTTTTCGTCATTGCCGGGTACTTTTTCAGCGCGAACTTCCTGTACCCGCCCTATGTGGTCGACGTGCGTCCGATTTTCGGAACCATTACGTTCATTTTCCTGTTTATCATCCCGCTGCTTACGATGCGTCTCGTATCCGACGAGCTGCGTATGGGCACGGACGAGCTGCTGTTAACGTCGCCTGCAAGCATTTCGGAGATCGTGATCGGCAAATATTTGGCGGCGCTCGTCGTCCAGCTGCTGCTGGTCGTCGGAAGCCTGATCTATCCGCTGATTCTGAGCGCTTACGGCACTTTGGACCAGCCTGTGCTGTGGATGTCTTATCTCGCGATGTTCCTGCTTGGAGCGGCGATGATGTCCGTCGGCCTGTTCGCTTCTTCGCTGTCCGCGCACCAGATGGTTTCGGGGATCGCATGCTTTGCGCTTCTGTTCGTGTTCTGGACGATCGAATGGCTGGGCGATACCATCGGCGGCAAAGTCAAGGACTACCTCGGCACCTTCTCGATCGTCGGCCGGGCCGTAGATTTTCAGAAAGGCGTGCTTGATTTCGCCGACGTCCTTTTCTATGTGACGTTCATTGCCGTGTTCGTCGTGCTCAGCATTCAAGTGCTCGAAAGAAAACGGTGGAGATAAGCGCAAGTCCGGGATTCCGCGTACCTGCGGAAGAAGTCCAAGCAGAAGGGGGAAAGGCAAAGTGAACAAGTGGATTCGCGGCACGAATGCGACCGTGCTGTCGCTGGCGGTCATCGGCATTTTCATCGTGCTGACCATTTTTCTGAATTCGGTCAAGGGCCTTCAGGTCGACCTTACGCAAAATAAAAAATTTACGCTGTCCGATCAGACGACCCAGACACTCCAGGCGCTGGATAAAGACGTGCACATCATATCGCTGACAAGCGACCAAACCGATCCGTACATCAAGCGGCAAGTCGTCGATTTGGTGCAGGAGTACAAGAAGCGAAACGGCAAGATTACGTTCGACGAATACGATATGATCAAACAGCCGGCAATCGCCAAGCAGTACGAGGTGGATCCGTCGGGGACACTCGTGGTCGAGAGCGGCACGCAGAAGAAAACGATCTATTATTACGATATGTTTTTGCCCGGTCAGCAGCAGGGCCAATACAAGTTTAGCGGCGAAGAGAAGCTGACGCAGGCACTGGTCAATCTGAACAGCGAGGAGAAGAGCAAGGTTTACTTCCTTTCTGGCCATAACGAAATTCCGCTTAGCTCGATGAACATGTGGAAGAGCGGCCTCGAAGGCGAGAACTACGAGGTGAAGGACCTCAACCTGCTGCGCGAGGGCAAAATTCCGGATGACGCCAGCATGCTGTTCATTATCGGACCGGAAAACGATCTGAGCGACAAGGAAGCCGAGCTGATCAAGACCTATTTGAACGGCAAAGGCAAGCTGTATCTGGCGCTGGGCTTCAATAAAGATATGGAAACAAATTGGAAAAATATCGACTCCATCATGGGAGCTTACGGTATTAAAGACCAGCACGCCGTGGCGATCGAGCCGAGGCAAAGTATGTTGTACGATCCGCTTACGATCATTCCGGAATACGGCAGCCACGCCATTACGAGCAAGCTGCAGCAGTACGATCTGCTGACGATGATGACTTTGGCCGTCTCGCTGAATGCGGATCAGCCTGTGGCGGACTTCCCGGTAACGTCGATTCTTAAGACGACCGCTCAAGCCTACGGCGAGACCGACCTGAAGACGCTCGCCAACAGCAGCCGCAGCACCAAAGACGCGAATGACGTGAAGGGCCCGCTGAACCTTGGCTATGTCGTGGAGGATAAAGATAAGAAGCCGAAGGCCGTCGTGCTCGGCGGTTCGACGTTGTTCGACGACCGCGTGATCGCGCAGCAGGGCAACCGCGACTTTGCGCTGAATACGGTCGGTTGGCTGCAGGAGCAGCAAAATCAAGTAACGATTCGTCCGCGCGAAGGCGACGCCATCCAGACGGCGATGCTGACCGCAGGGCAGGGGAATATGATTTTTTACGGCACGGTACTTGTCTTCCCATTCCTCTTCCTGATCGCGGGCGGCGTGATTTGGTGGAGGAGGAGAAAAGGATGAAGCGGTTAATCCCGACGCTCGTTCTGGTTCTAGTCTGCATCGGAGGCTTCTGGTACGCATCGAGTCAGGACTTCTTCAAAGAGAAGAAACCGGAAGCGCCGGCGCTTGTCACGGTGAAAAAGGAAGATGTGGCGGGCTACACGATCAAAAACGGCGATACCGTCATCGAAATGCAGCAAAAGGACGGCAAATGGGCGATGACGAAGCCGTCCCCGCTTCCGCTGAACGACTACGCGCCCGCAGCTTGGGTCGATTCGTTCAACGGGGCTAAAAAGGAGAAAACCGTCGACGCGACCCCGACCGACCTGGCTCAATTCGGGCTCGACAAGCCGAAGCAGGAGTTTACGGTGAACCTCGCCGGCGGGACGGCGAATACGCTGTCCGTAGGCGACAAGACCGCCGTTCAAGGATTTTATTACGCGAAGTTTAATTCTTCGCCGGAGGTGTTCCAGCTTAGCGAATCTACGGTGAACGCGCTGGCGAAGCGGCAGACCGATTTTATGGAAAAAAGTCCGGTCAAGCTGAACTACGAGCAGGTTCGCTCGCTGGCCGTCGATTGGAAAGGCCAAGCTTGGACGATCGTCAAGACCGAGCCGGACAAGAAATCGTACGAGGCGGCCTGGAAGCTCGGCGACAAGGAGTTCAAGGGCGCCGATGCGAGCCAGTTTTTGGACAAAACGGCTTTCCTGACTTCGGATCAGCCGGCCAAGCGGATCGCCGAGATCAAGGGGCTGGATAAGCCGGAGCTTCGCATGGAGATTAAGGAAGCCGATGCGTCCGCCGGAGGCAAGGAAGGTTCTTCCGTCTACGTCGGAGCCGTCGAGGGCGATAACGTCTGGATCGCGAAGCAGGGCGGAGAATGGGCCTTCGCCGTTCCGTCCGCGAGCATTCAGGAGCTGGCCGATTTGAGCAAGAAGGAGCCGGCCAAGTCGGAGACTCCCCAAGGAGAGGCGCCGAAGCAAGAAGTGCCGAAGGAGCAAAAATAAAGCAATAGGACGTCTGTCGGGATGGGGTCCCGGCATGGCGTCCTTTTTTATAAAGAGATTATTGGCACGATTGGTCGGGACTGAAAAACAAATTGGCGTGTCATACATATTTTCCCACAGAGCGGGAAATCTAAGGCCAACAAGGAAGGAGGATTTGGATGATTACAGGTCAACAGCAAGGAGCGGTCAGCACGAAGGAGCTCGCCTACATTACGGATAGCCTCAAAAACGAGGAGTTGCTCGCTAAAATTGCAGCTCAAGGCGTAGCCGAAAGCCAGAATCCGCAGCTAAAGCAGAAGCTAGCCCAAATCGCGCAGGACCGTCTGCAAAATACGGACCAACTTCTCCGTACGCTGCAGCAGCAAACGCAAACCACCCACTAGGGGGAACCATAAGGAGGTGCGATAACATGTATCAGCAAAACTTCTCCAATCTCCAGCCGGCACAGACCCAGCCGGTTCACTTTCATTTGAACGAGCAGGATGTCGCGAACCTCGTCTTGTCCGAGCTTAAGCGCACGGCCCGCGAGTATACGACCGCCGCCTTGGAAGCGACGCATCCGGCGGTTCGCCAAACCTTTGTATCGTTGACGCAAAAGACGCTGCAGGATCAGGCCGAGCTGTACAACGTGTTGTCTCAATCGGGCGGATACGGCTCTATAAGCATGGCTTCCCAGCAAGAAGTGCAGCAGGAGCTCCAGCAGCAGCTTCGCAAGACCGAGCAGCTCCATTCAGTCGTTCAACAGGCGGTGCAGGCCGCCTATACAGGTGGAAACCTGTATGCACAAAGCGCCTATCAGCAGACGCAGGCTTTCCCGCAAGCCCAGCAGCCGGTTTACCAAGCGCCGGTGTATCCGACGGGCTATCCGTCCGGCGGCGCGACTACGACTTCCTCGACCGCATCGCCTTACGGCAGCAGCAGCTTCACTGCATTCCCGAGCGGCACTTACGGCCAGACGTCCGGCTCCGGCTTCAGTCATACGACGACCGGTTCGAGCGCTTACGGTTCAAGCGCAGGTACAACGGCCGGTTCAAGCTTAACCGGCGCAGGGGCGGGTCAACCGAGCGGGGCAAGCGCCTATAATCCGGGCCTCAGTCAAGTAGTCGGTTCCAGCTTCGGGAGCTCGCTTTCCTCCTCTGCCGGGGCGCATAACAACGAATATGGCGTGAAATCCTCCGTCACGGGGACGGACAACCAAGACTATTTCTCGGCCCGGTCGGTTCAAGATTATAACAGTAACAAATACAGCAGCGGGCAGGAGACTTACGCCGGGACCACGTCCTCGCAAGATACAAGCTATGCCCCGTCGTCTTCCGTCCGCTCTGCCGGCAGCAGCTCCAGCTTCGGCAGCGTCTCCTCGGGAGCCGAAGCGTCAACGTCGGGTCAAGCTTCCGTATCCGGCTCGCACCGCAGCAAAACGCATTCGCATTCCCAACATGGTACGACCCATAGCAGCAAATATATGATGTAAGGCGCTCTAGCCCGGCCAGAACCTTTCAGGTACCGCCGGGCTTTTTTTCGCACACGGTTCTATTCATGTAAACGGCCGTCCAGGCCACATTTTATGTTATGTGAGCCGCTGGACGAACTCAAGCCGGTTGCCGAACGGGTCCAGACAATGAAAGCGAAGCATGCCTTCCAGCCGCACGTCCTCCCGGATAACGATTCCCTTTTCCGATAATGCTTGTATAAGCTTTCCGATATCCTTGACCTGAAACGCAGGATGCGCTTTTGACGCAGGAGCGAAGTCAGTCTGCACGCCAATATGCACCTCATGGGGGCCGCAGGCGAACCATACGCCGCCGCGCGCCCGGAGCGGTGCGGGCTTCGGAATTTCCCGCATTCCCAGCAGTTCTCCGTGAAAAGCCCGCGCTTCTTTTTCAGATCCGGCCGGCGCGGCGAGTTGGACATGGTCGATCCCTGCATATTCGTGAGCTTCCATCATGACTAATGCCTCCCTTATCGATGTTTCATATATTGAAACTAAATTTCACTAAATGGTACAAATCTATCATATGCGATTTTGATTTTCATGTAAATAGAGCCGCACCGAGCACCACTACTAACCGAGCCTTGCCAAAAAAGGGTATAATATTTCCGTAGCGAGATGGAGAGGGGACTTGGGATAATGTATCGTATTCTGATCGTGGAGGATGACGATAAAATTGCCGGTATCCTTCAGGAATACTTGGAGAAGTACGGGTACGAAGCGGTTCGGGCAACCGACTATAAACATATCAAGGACGCGTTCCTTCAGCATAAGCCCGAGCTGGTGCTGCTCGATATCAATTTGCCTAGTTACGACGGCTTTTATTGGTGCCGTCAGATTCGCACCGTCTCCAGCGTGCCGATCTTGTTCATGTCCGCGCGGGTCGGGGACATGGACCAGATCATGGCCATTGAGAACGGCGGCGACGATTACATAACGAAGCCGTTTCATTCGGAAGTCGTCATGGCGAAGGTCAAAAGCGCTCTGCGCCGCGCCTATGGGGAATATGCGCAGGTGCAGTCCGGACGCGAGCTGACGGAGCTGAACGGCCTGTTCGTCGACCGGACCCGGAGCTCTGTCGAATGGCAGGGGCGGAAAGTGGACCTCAGCCGCAACGAGCTGCTGCTGCTGGATCTTCTGCTGAAGCAGGCGGGAGAAGTCGTTTCCCGCGAACGGCTGCTTGAAGCGCTGTGGGACGATATCGATTTCGTCGACGACAATACGCTGACGGTGAATGTGACGAGGGTGCGCAAAAAATTGGAGGAGCTCGGCATCATGCGCGCCATCGAAACGGTACGCGGCCAAGGCTACCGGCTTCAATCTTCCTGGGAGGGCGAAGGATGAGCTTTCGCGACTTTTTGGCCGACCGCATCGGCTTTATCGTCATTTACTGGATCAATATGATCTTAATCGCGGCTGTCGTGCAGTTGGACCTGCTGGGGAAAAATGTCTCGCTCGACGGAGACAATATCGCCTACATGGCGTTATTATCGGCAGCGGGGCTCACCGCTTTCTTGATCTTGGACTACATCAGGCAGCGAGGGTATTTCCAAGGCCTTCGCATACTGAAGCAAAGCGGGCTGGACGCCCGCAAGCCCGAGGCGATGGAGGGCGTCATAAGCCTGCCCACGGGTGTCACCCGGGAGCAGCGGATTGCCGTAGAGCTGCTGTTGGAATTATACGGCGCTTATACCGACCGGCTCGAGAAGCACCGGATTTCCCAGGACCAGCACCAAACGTTCGTTCGGTTGTGGGTGCATCAAATGAAAACGCCGGTATCCGTCATCGGACTGCTGACCGAACAGCCGCACGCCGCGCCGAAGGAAGCGCCCCAACGTCCGGTTGGGGCCGTACTGGAGAGCATCCAGGAAGAAAACGAGAAGCTGCGTCAAGGCCTCGACATGATGCTGCACACGGCACGGCTTGAGAAGTTCGAAGCGGATCTTCGCATGCAAAAGGTCGACCTGCTGCAAGCGGTCCGCCATGTCATTAACGAGCATAAGAAGGCATGCATCCGTTACCGGATTTATCCGAAGCTGATCGCCAGCCACGAAGCGTGCTATATCGATACGGATGACAAGTGGCTCGGCATCATTTTGCATCAAGTCGTCTCCAATGCGATTAAATATTCCAAAAGCAAGCACGACGGCAGCAAATCGTTGATCATTACCATCACGAAGGACGGCAGCGGCTGTCATGCCGTATTTCAGGACGAAGGGATCGGCATCGCCGAGCAGGATCTTCCGCGGGTGTTCGATCCTTTTTTTACCGGCGAGAACGGCAGGCTCGTCGCCGAATCGACCGGCATGGGGCTGTTTGTCGCCAAGGAAGCGTGCCGGAGGCTCGGGCACCGGCTTGAGATCGAATCGAAGCTCGGGGAAGGAACGACCGTCCGCCTTCATTTCCCGCGCAGCGGAGCGCTGCACGAGGGGCTGCTCCCCCTTAAGTGACAGTGTTGTAAGAAAGCAGGATTGCCATGTAAGGTGAATCGATGGCTTGGCCGGCGGAACCTTCGTATACTACAGGCAGAGTGAAGTGATCAAAGGAGGACCCGCATCGTGACTACTGTACTGAAGACGGACGCCTTGTCCAAAATATACGGCAGCGCCGGCAAAGGCGTCGTTTATAAAGCGCTTGAGCATATCTCGCTGGAAATCGAACGGGGAGAATTCACCGGCATTATGGGGCCGTCGGGCAGCGGCAAGACAACGCTGCTCAATCTGCTCGCCACCATCGATAAACCAACCTCGGGACATATTGAAATCAACGGCACCGACCCGGCGAGGCTGAACAACAAGCAGCTTGCATTATTCCGCCGCCGCGAGCTCGGCTTTGTATTTCAAGATTTCAACCTGCTGGAGACGCTCTCGATCAAAGAAAACATCATTTTGCCGCTCGTGCTGGAAGGTGCGAAACCGTCCGAGATTGAGCGGCGCGTGGCGGAAATCGCCGAAGTGCTCGGCATTACCCCTATATTATCCAAACGCACGTATGAAGTATCCGGAGGGCAGCAGCAGCGTACGGCCATTGCACGCGCCATCATTCACCGTCCGTCGCTGCTGCTGGCGGACGAACTGACGGGGAATCTGGATTCGAAGGCGGCCAAAGACGTGATGGAGTCGCTGCGAAGTCTTAACGAGGAGCGGGGAGTGACCATCCTGATGGTGACGCATGATCCGTTCGCCGCCAGCTACTGCAAGCGGGTTGTGTTCATTAAGGACGGCAGACTGTTCTCGGAAATTCGCCGCGGCGCGAACCGCCAGGCCTTTTTTCAACAAATCTTGGACAGCTTAAGCGTGCTGGGAGGGAACTTCGATGAACTTCCGACAGCTCGCCCTTAAAAATATTCAAGGCAATTGGCACCGGTACATTGCATTTTTTCTGAGCAGCGCTTTTTCCGTTATGGTCTTCTATATGTTCGGTTCGTTCATTTACCATCCCGAAATCGCAAACGGGAATATTAAAGCCGCAAGCATGGTGAAGCAAGTGCTCTTCGCCTGTCAGATTCTGATCGTCATCTTCTCGTTTTTCTTCGTGCTGTACGCCAGCTTTGCTTTTCTCAAGACGCGCAAGAAAGAATTCGGCCTGCTCACCTTGTTCGGAATGACCCGTTCGCAGATCTGCCGCCTGATGTTTTACGAGCAGATGATGATCGGTCTGCTGTCGATCGGCGTCGGGATCGGTACTGGCATGCTGTTCTCGAAGCTGTTCTTCCTGGCTATTGCACGTTTGCTTCAAATAGATAGTCCGATTCGCTTCGTCGTGCCGTCCCAGGCGCTGCTTCAGACGGTCATCGGCTTTCTGGCCTTGTTTCTCGCGATGACCTTATTTGCGATGTTCAGCGTGGGCCGCAGCCAGATCATTGCGCTATTGCGGGCGGCCAAACAGCCGAAGAAGCCTCCCGTGGCTTCGCCGTGGCTCACCGTCTTGGCGGTTGTTTGCCTTGGAGGCGGCTATTATTTGGCGTTTACGACTTCGCTGAGGCTCATTTTGCACCTTATGCTGCCGATCATTTTTTTAACCGTACTCGGCACCTATTTCCTATTTACGCAGGCGAGCGTGGCGATGATCCGCAGATTGCAGCGAATGACGGGCTTGTACTACAACAAGACAAATATGATTGCCGTCTCGCAGCTTGCGTTCAAAATGAAAGACAACGCGCGCACGCTGTTCGTCGTTTCGGTTTTGAGTGCGGTCATTTTGACGGCATCGGGCACGATTTACGTGTTTTATAAGAACAGTGACAAGCAGGCGATGGAGCAGTTTCCGAATACGATAAGCTTTACCCAACAAGGGCTCACTGCTCCTAAAGGGGCAGACCCCGAGAAGATCAAGGCCGTATTGGCCGCTGAAAGAGCAAGCGTAGCTAAAGAATTGAAAATCGCAGGCGTACAGGTCTCGCTTAAGCTGGACGGCTCCCGCGCATCCGATACGACGGCGCTGCTGATATCGGAATCCGATTACAATCGGGCAGCGGAAGGAATCGAGTATGCAGCTCCGCTTCAGATCGCGCCGGGGCATGCCGTATTCAGCTATCCTTACCGAATGGGCGACGTCATACTAATGGAAAAAGGTTCGCAGCGAACCGTTCAATTAAACGGGCAAACCTGGCCGCTGGAGATGGACGGGCAGGTAACGGGAGGCGTCATCAATCTGATAGGAGAAGCGAGCGGGCTACTCGTGGTCAATGACGGGGAATATGCCCAGATGATGGGCGAGGTGCCTGACGACCGGAAGCTTGTCTATTACGGCTTTGATTTGAATCGCTGGCAGGAGCATATCGATACAGTGGAGAAAGTAAAGCAGTCCATTCCCGAAGATCAGCGGAAAAAGTTATTCAGCCCCGCCTCGATCTACGCCGCGAACAAACAAAGTTCGTCATTGATGCTGCTCATCGGTCTGTTCGTCAGCTTCCTGTTCTTTGTCGCTTCGGCGAGCATGCTGTATTTCAAGCTGTTCACCGAGCTGCAGGAAGACGATCATCAATATCGCGCGCTCATGCGGATCGGGATGTCCGTGCCTGAAGTCCGGCGGATCATCAACATACAGATCGGTCTGCTGTTCCTGCTCCCGGTTGTCGTAGGCGCGGCTCACGCGGCTTTCGCTTACAAGACGTTAGCTAATTTAATCTCGATGAACGTATGGTCTTACGGGGCGCTGGTCATTTCCATTTTTGCCGTGCTGCAATTTGGGTATTTCCTGCTTACCCGCCGCGCCTATATGGGCCAGATGAAGAGCTTGTAAGCACCGCTGTAATCTGCACTCCTCCGCAAGCTTGGTATATTTTTTCGTCTTTGAACCATAATACGAAAAAAGAGCCAACACGGAAGGGGCATCATCCGGGTGAAAATCATCGTCACACTGCTTCTGGCCGCGGCGCTTCTGTGCGGCTGTACAAGGGAGCCCGATCGCGACGCTTCCGATATGAAGACGCTGCAAAAAACGGTAGGCCGCGAGAGACTGCTGCAGACGTTCAGCCAAATCGAGCCGCCGCCGATGGGAAAAGAAATCATGAACAAGTCCGATCAAGAGATCATCGCTTGGATTAAGCAAGTGGACGACTGGACGCATAAAGTGCTGTCTTCGCCGGTTACCGGGGAGATGGACGAGTACGCCATGCGCGAGATGCAGACGCAGCTTGGGAAAGTGTATACGCCCGAGATGTCGCGGCGGATGATCGATTACTTCTACCGCCGGGACTCCCGGATCGGAACGTATCAGGCGAACAGCACCAAAGCGATGCTGGGCCTGCGCAGCGAATGGGGGCAGTACGAGCTGCACAAATCACAGCCCGCCGAGGGGCAGTACAAGCTCAGCCTGACCGGCAGGTCGAAGCAGGACTACAGCGAATCCGTCATGCATCACGAGTCCGCCTACAGCGTGCAAGGCGACCGCTTGATCGTCAGCGAATTCAAGACCCGCTCTTGAACCGCCCAAACAGCTTTATTTACAGCAGACTGGTGTCTAGTACGCGCCGGTCTGTTTTTTTGTATGTCGACTATGGAAAAAGATTCAGGCTAGTCTTCCGACGCAGACGAACAAGCATTCCTATTCCTTGCTTGTTTTATGGTATAATAGGAAGAAGAGCCATTCCCCGCAAGCTTCATTGACACCGGGCGCGGGCTTCGCATAGACTTGACTTGAGACAGGATGAATCAGCTCCGTACGTTCCTTTTCCGGGGGCGGCGGGCTTGCCGCGTTTAACGGACAGGAGGCAATTTCTTTGCATTTGCGTATGGAAGAATGGAAGCATGTGTTTAAACTTGATCCGGACCGGGAGATCGGCGACGAAGCGCTTGAGCGCATCTGTCTCTCCGGCACCGATGCGGTGATGGTCGGCGGCTCGTCCGGCGTCACCTTCGACAACACCGTCGACCTGCTGGCGCGCATCCGCCGGTATGAAGTGCCGTGCGTCTTGGAAGTGTCGGACAGGGAAGCGATCGTGCCGGGATTTGACTTGTTTATGATCCCGATCGTGCTGAACGCCGGGGATACGCAGTGGATCGTCGGTCGGCATCAGCAGGCGCTGAAGGAATACGGCGCGATTCTGGATTGGGACGAGCTCGTTCCCGAAGGCTACATTATATTGAACGGCGATTCCACGGCAGCCAAGCTGACCGAAGCGGACGTGCGGCTCGACGCGAAAGATGTGGAGGCCTATGCCCGCATCGCCGACCGTTTGTTCCGCTGCCCGATTGTTTACTTGGAATACAGCGGCGTGTTCGGCGATATGGAGCTGGTCGGCCGGGTGAAGCGTCTGCTTTCCCAGTCGCGGCTGTTTTACGGCGGCGGCATCGACAGCCCGGAGAAAGCGCGCGAGGCGGCCATGGCGGCGCATACCGTCGTTGTAGGCAACGCGGTATACGATGATCTTGAACGGGCGCTCGCTACGGTCCCGGCGGTAATGGAAATGCGTTAGAAAGGAAATAAAAATAATGATCAACGAACCTATCGATATACTCAAAGCGATTCAAAAGCTCAACCCGCAGCAAAGACGCGCCGTCGAAGCGACGGACGGACCTCTGCTGATCATGGCCGGGGCGGGCAGCGGCAAAACCCGCGTGCTGACGCACCGGATCGCTTATTTGATCGCGACGCGCAAGGCGGCGCCGTGGAGCATTCTGGCCATTACGTTCACGAACAAAGCGGCGCGGGAAATGCAGGAGCGCGTCAGCGCCCTCGTCGGCCCGCAGGGGCAGGATATTTGGGTATCCACCTTCCACTCGATGTGCGTGCGTATTTTGCGCCGCGACATCTCGCGGATCGGCTTCACGTCGAATTTTACGATTCTCGATTCGGGCGACCAGCTGTCCGTAATCAAAAATTGTATGAAAGAGATGAACATCGACTCGAAAAAATTCGAGCCCAAAGCGGTCCAGGCCGCGATCAGCAACGCCAAGAACGAGCTGCTGACGCCGGAGAAATTCGAGCGTAAGATCGGCGATTACTTCGACGGCATCGTCGCCAAAGTATACTCGTCCTACCAGCGCAAGCTGAAGGCCAACAACTCGCTTGATTTCGACGATCTGATCATGACTACGATCGAGCTGTTCCAGCAAGTGCCCGAGGTGCTCGATTTTTACCAGAACAAGTTTCAGTACCTTCATGTCGACGAATACCAGGATACGAACCGCGCCCAGTATATGCTGTGCCGGATGCTGGCCGACAAGTACAAGCGCATTTGCGTCGTCGGCGATAGCGACCAGTCGATTTACCGCTGGCGCGGGGCCGACATCAGCAATATTCTCGATTTCGAAAAAGATTACCCGAACGCCACCACCATTTTGCTCGAGCAAAATTACCGCTCGACCTCGAACATCTTGAACGCCGCGAACAAAGTGATCGCCAACAACACCGGACGCAAGCCCAAGAACCTGTGGACCGACAAGGGCGAAGGGCAAAAAATCCGGCTGTACCAAGCCGATTCCGAGCATGAGGAAGGCTATTTCATCACCGGCGAAATCCGCAAAAACGTGGACAAAGGCCGCCGGTTCAGCGAGCATGCCATATTGTACCGCACGAACGCGCAGTCCCGGGTCATCGAGGAAATTTTGATCAAATCCGATATTCCTTATCAGATCGTCGGGGGCATCAAGTTCTACGACCGTAAAGAGATCAAGGACATTCTCGCCTACCTGCGGCTCATCTCGAACCCGGACGACGATATCAGCTTTGCGCGGATCGTCAATGTGCCGAAGCGGGGCATCGGGGATACGACGGTCGAGCGGCTGGGGGCAGCGGCGGGGCAATTCGGCGTATCGATGTTTGCGATGCTGGAGAACGTGGACAGCATGGAGATTGGTGCCAAAGCCCGCAACGCGCTGGCCGATTTCCGAGATATGATCGAGAATCTGTACCGGATGGTCGATTATTTGTCCGTAACCGAGCTGACGGAGAAAATGCTCGAGATGAGCGGCTACCGTGAGGAACTGAAGCGGGAGAACACGATCGAGTCGCAGGCGCGGCTGGAGAACATCGACGAGTTCCTGTCCGTGACGATGGACTTCGAGAAGCGCAACGAGGATAAATCTCTCGTATCGTTCCTGACCGATCTGGCGCTGATCGCCGACATTGATTCGATGAATCAGGACCCGGAAGCGGGCAAGCAGGGCGTTGTGCTCATGACGATGCACAGCGCCAAAGGACTCGAGTTCCCCGTCGTCTTCATCATGGGCTTGGAGGAAGGCGTATTCCCGCACAGCCGGGCCTTGATGGACAACGAGGAGCTGGAAGAGGAGCGGCGCCTTGCTTACGTCGGAATTACCCGTGCCGAGGAAGAGCTGTTCCTCACGTGCGCCCGGATGCGCACGCTATTCGGACGGACGACGGCGAACGCGCCGTCCCGGTTCCTTCAGGAGCTTCCGCAGGAGCTCCTGGAGACCGTGCGCGCCGGCGGCGGCTTCGGCCGCGGCGGAGCGTCAACCCCGGCGTGGGCCGGCGGCGACCGCCGCTTCGGCAGCGCCGGAGGCTTCGGCGGCGCGCCCGCACAGGCGGGCCGCACGCCGGTGAGCTTCCGCAGCGGCCCGGCCGCCGCGGGAGGGGCAGCGCCCAAAGCCGCGGCCCCCGCGGCGCAGGCGACCGACTTTGCCATGGGCGACAAAGTGTCGCATGGCAAGTGGGGCACCGGTGTCGTCGTCGCCATCAAAGGCTCGGGCGACGACACCGAGCTGCAGATCGCTTTCCCGGCCCCCGTGGGCGTCAAACGGCTGCTGGCCAAATTTGCGCCGATCACCAAGCAGAGCTAGAACGCCAGGCAAGGCAACCCTTATATCCCGTAGCCATGAGAGGATGAATTTCCGATGCCGGACGCTTTGGAAACGATGAAGACGCTCATCGAAGAGATCAATAAACACAATTACGCATACTATACCTTGGATCAGCCCTCTCTCACGGATGCCGAATACGATGCGCTCTATGATAAGCTGGTTCAACTGGAAGCCGAAACCGGCACCGTACTGCCTTACTCGCCCACTCAGCGGGTAGGCGGCGAGCTGCTCAAAGGGTTCGAACCGCACCGGCATCTGGCCCGGCTTTGGAGCCTGGACAAGGCGCAAAACCACGATGATCTGATGGCGTGGCACACGCGCGCCCAAAAGCTCGTGAACGACTACAATACGCAGCATCCGGACGATCCGCTGCCGCCTTTATCTTTTGTCGTGGAATTGAAATTCGACGGCTTGACGCTGAATCTGACCTACGACCGCGGCGAGCTCGTGCAGGCGGCCACCCGGGGCAACGGCGTCGTCGGCGAAGGGATTCTCGCCAATGTCAAAACGATCCGTTCCGTGCCGCTGCGCATTCCATATACCGATGGGATTATCGAGGTGCAGGGCGAGGGAATAATGAACTTGTCCGTGCTCGAAGCCTATAACGCGACCGCAGCCGAGCCGCTCAAAAATGCGCGCAACGCCGCCGCAGGCGCCCTCCGCAACCTGAATCCGAAGGTGACGGCGGAGCGCAAGCTCAATGCTTACTTTTACAACATCGGATATGCCGATTCTCTGCAATTCCAGAATCATCAGGAAATGGTCGAGTTCCTGCGCGACAACCAGTTCAAAGTCAGCCCGTTCGTCAAATTCGTCGACAGCATCGACGCGGTGGAGGAAGAGCTGGAGAAACTGGTCGCCATGCGCAATACGCTTGATTTTCTGATCGACGGCCTGGTCGTAAAAATAACGGATATGCGCACCCACGAAGTGCTCGGATATACCGACAAATTCCCGCGGTGGGCTGTAGCTTATAAGTTCGAAGCCGAGGAAGCCGTGACGACGCTGCTCGACGTGAGCTGGAACGTGGGCCGGACCGGCAAAGTGACGCCGCTCGCCCGGGTGGAAGCCGTCGATATCGGCGGTGTGACCGTACAGAACTGTACCCTTAATAATATGGACGACATCGAACGCAAAAATTTAAAGTTCGGTTTAGGCAGTCTTGTCTATATCCGCCGCTCCAACGACGTCATTCCGGAGATTCTCGGCAAAGTGACCGAAGAAGCGGACGGCAGCGAAATCGTGCCTCCGGCGGTGTGCCCTTCCTGTGGACACGATCTGGAGAAAAAGGGCCCGCATCTGTTCTGTACGAATAAGGTGGACTGCCGGCCGCAGCTTGTCGGGCGCATTGCCCATTTCGCCTCCCGCGATGCGATGGATATCGAGACATTCAGCGAGAAGACGGCCGAGCAGCTCTACGATTCGCTCGAAGTGCGCGATCCGTCCGATCTGTACTATTTGACGTTTGACGATTTGATCAAGCTTGAACGCTTCGGAACCAAAAAGGCCGAGAATTTGATCGCCGCCTTCGAGAAAAGCAAGCAGCCCGATCTGGCATCGTTCTTGTTTGCTCTCGGCATTCCGAATACAGGCAAGACGACGACCAAGGAGCTTGCCGAGCATTACCGCAGTCTCGAGAAGCTGATGCAGGCGGAGCCGGAGGAACTGATCACGCTGCCGGATATCGGCGGCATCGTTGCTGAGAGCATCGTCGGCTTTTTCCGCGATCCGGCGATGCAGCGAAGCATTGAGCGATTGCTTGCCGCCGGTATACAGCCAGTCAGCGAAGAAGCGCCTGCGGTCGTCGACGAAAGCAGTCCGTTCTTCGGCAAAACGGTCGTCTTAACGGGTACGCTCACCACCATGGGGCGGGACGAAGCCGCCAAGAAGCTGGAGAAGCTGGGCGCCAAGGTGACCGGCAGCGTGTCGAAGAAGACCGACATCGTCATCGCCGGGGAGAACGCCGGCAGTAAGCTGGCCAAAGCCCAAGAGCTGGGCATCCGCATTATTGATAACGAAGAGGAGCTGCAGCAGCTGTTAGGAGACGTCTAATCATTTTTCACGCTGTGCAGCACGAAACCGCCGGTTCCGGAAAAGGAGCGCGGCGTTTTTTCGTTCTCGGCAAGTACTATAAAATGCCCGCTAAAAAAGTGCGCCACATGCCAAGGAGTGGGCCCGATTTACATTTGCCAAAATTTGTGGTTGCATTCGACCCGGAATCTGTGATACATTATTGCTTGTCGCCGCGAGAGGCAGTCAGCCTTGAACGAGCGGCCAACGAAAAAAGCAGTTGCAAAGCTCGTCCTGATGTGATAAGATTAGATCTTGTCACGGCAGAACAGAATAGTGATGAAAGCTCTTTGAAAACTGAACAAATGAGAACGAAATGCCAAGCGTAACAAGCAATTGAGCTATATCAGCTTTTCTTTAATG
>NZ_JTHN01000121.1 GCF_001399685.1 Paenibacillus sp. A3 | reverse complement strand
CGGCGTCGGAGTGGTCGGCTGGGCCGCAAACGGCGCCACGTTCGGCTGCGGAATGTTCGGCTGGGCCGCAAACGGCGCTACGTTCGGCTGCGGAATGTTCGGCTGGGCCGCAAACGGCGCTACGTTCGGCTGCGGAATGTTCGGCTGGGCCGCAAACGGCGCTACGTTCGGCTGCGGAATGTTCGGCTGGGCCGCAAACGGCGCTACGTTCGGCTGCGGAATGTTCGGCTGTACCGCAAACGGCGCTACGTTCGGCTGGGCCGCAAACGGCGCTACGTTCGGCTGCGGAATATTCGGTTGGGCCGCAAACGGCGCTACGTTCGGCTGTGGAATATTCGGCTGGGCCGCAAACGGCTCCACTTTGGGCTGTGGAATATTCGGCTGGGCCGCAAACGGCTCCACTTTGGGCTGTGGAATATTCGGCTGGGCCGCAAACGGCTCCACTTTGGGCTGTGGAATATTCGGCAGAGTTGAAAATGGCGTCACATTCGGCTGCGGGATATTTGAGAGCGGCATGACGTGCGGTATGCCCAAGCTCTGGAGCGGTCCCATATGCGGCGTTTCCATCTCCGGCTGCGAACCCACATTAGGCATACCTACGTTCGGAGCGAGCGGAAGCTCCGAGATCGGAGACGCTTCAACAGGCAGCGGAGCTTGTGGAGTAGCCTGGGGGGAGAGGTTCGGATTCGAGCCCGGCTTCGGAATGTAGACGACATCTCCGGTCATCAATACATTCGGATTTTTGAGCTGCGGGTTGGCCGCAATCATGTCCGCAAGCGGAACTCCCCACGCTTTGCCCAGCTTCCAAAGCGAGTCCCCCTGAGCCACGACATGCTTATACAAATAATCCGTTGGCGGGGGGGCTACCGGCTTCGGCGCATGAGGAATTTTCACCTTCTGCCCGACATCTACGACGTTCGGATCGGCGATTTGCGGGTTGGCCGCGATCAGCTTGTCGAGCTCGACGCCGTACTTTTGGGACAGCCCGTAGAGCGACTCGCCTTTCTTGACGATATGAATCTTCACTGCATAAACCTCCTTCAGTTGTGCGGAAGTCGTATTGACTTAAGAAAACCGCTTGATTTCCGGCCCGGAACCGGCTCCGTGAAGCCCGCTGGCGCTCCGGAACAAAATGACATTACAGTTTATGCAGCAAAGTAGGCATTTGACCATCCGAATCGAAAAAAATGGTACGAAACCACAGCATCTCTCACTATCCACGTTGGAGCGCAACCCCCTCGCATCTAGGCAAAACTCCAAAAAAAAAGAAACCTGCCACAGGCAGATTTCATCAAATTCACCAGTTTATCGCAAACATCGACGCTCCCGCCGAATTTTCGCATTCTTTTTGCTGCCATAGTCGAGGTTTAGGTAAGCGACCTATGCCATACGGACTAGACTTTTGCCGTTTCGGTTCCGTAAGAAAACGTAGGGTAGCAGCCCATGAGCCGGACTTGGCAGCCGATGGCCTCGATTTCTTGCAAAGCCGCGGGAAGCAGCACGGAATCCATCGAAGCCTCGATGTCGATATAAAAATAATAGCTTCCCAGCTTTTTCTTCGTCGGTCGCGACTCGATTTTGGACAAGTTGATACGCCTCCAGGCAAACGCCGAGAGCACCTGATGCAGCGCCCCTGGAAAATCCTCCGGCAGCGTGACCAGAATGGTCGTTTTCCGGTCGGCCGTCTCCTTGAGCTGCGGCTTTTCGTGACCGATCAGCACGAAGCGCGTGAAATTGTTCTGATGGTCCTGCACGTCCGCCGCCAGCGTTTCGAGCCCGTATAATGCCCCGGCGCCGAGCGGCGCAAGCGCAGCGGCAGCAGGATCGCCAAGCTCTCTGACCATGCGCGCCGCCTCGCCGTTACTACCGACAGGCTCCAGCTCGACATTGGGCAAGTGCGTACGCAGAAACTGTTGACACTGCGCCAGCGTCACCCCATGAGAATAAATTTTGCGGATCGCTCCGCAAGCCGCCTCCAGCTCGTCCGCACCGCCCGGTCCGCCGGGCAAACGCAACAGGTTGATCGAAATGGGATATATCCATTCCGCCTGAATCGGCAGGTCGACATTGTGCACAAGCCAGTCCACATGCAGGCTGACCGAGCCCTCAAACGTATTTTCGATCGGAATCACGCTGTAATCGGTCAAACCGTTTACCGTCGATTCGAACACATCCGCAATCAATTTGTAATTTACATAGTCAAAAGCGTCCCGACCAAGATAATGATGTGCGGATTCTTCGGTGTACGTTCCAGGTCCGAGGAGCGATATTCGCTTCATGCCCGGTTCTCTCCCTTTATCATTTCAAATAATGTACTTCCGACGTCCGCAGAGGTTAATCGGTGCGCCTGAACCCCCGCTCTGTCGGGACTTAGCCACATCGTCGTGGCTTCGATCCCCTCTTCCTTCAACGTCCCCCGCATGAACGCCTCAAGCTCCCCCTTCCGGGAGCTGCGGCGGTCGACGAGCGCCAGCATCGTCGGACCCGCGCCGCTAAGCGCAACGCCGAGCGCGCCGTGGTCCGTCGCTTCGGCAAGGATCTTGGCGAGCCCGGGCACGAGCGGAGCACGGTATGGCTGATGCAGCGCGTCCTTCATCGCGCGCGCGATCATATCGAGCCGCCCGGTGCACAGGGCGGCTACCAGCACCGACGAATGGCCGACGTTGAAGACGGCGTTCTCGAGGCTCTGCTCGCGCGGCAGCACCCCGCGAGCTTTGTCCGTCGACAGCTGGAAGTGCGGGATCGCCACCAGCACTTCCAACTGTTCATGCGGCTCGATGCGGATATGCTCCGCCCGCTTGCCGTCCCAGAAAGCAACGACGATGCCGCCGAACAGCGAGGCCCCGACATTGTCGGGGTGCTGCTCCAGCTCCGTCGCCATTTGAAACAAATCGTCGTCGGTAAACGGACGATCGATCAGCGCGTTAGCCGCAGCCAGCGCGCCGACAATGGCCGAAGCGCTGCTGCCGAGGCCGCGCGTCAACGGAATGTCGCTGTACATCGCAATGTACAGCTCCGGATGACGGACACCTGCCCGCTCGAATACCATTTGGGCTACTTTGTAAATGAGATTGCTTTTATCCGCAGGCACACCGTTCATCTGGTCGCCAAAAAGCTCAATCTGCGTCGTCTCGGCAAGCCCCATCTCAATCCAAGCATACAAATTCAGTGCCATTCCCAGCGTATCGAAACCGGGGCCGAGATTGGCCGTGCTAGCCGGCACCTTGACGCGTACTCTCCTGCTGCCGTTTTCCATAGTTACCGCGACGCCCCTAACCTTCGAGCTTGCGGATCGCTTCCATGACCGCTTCTTCGGAGTCTTGCACGACCATCGGTTCCGCGCTGACGCTCTTGATGGCGATATTCGGATCTTTAAGACCGTGTCCCGTCAGCACGCAGACGACGGATTGGCCCTTCTCGAAGTAACCTTCGCTCTTCAGCTTCATGACGCCGGCGATCGACGCCGCCGAGGCCGGTTCGGCAAAGATCCCTTCGCGAGCGGCAATCGTTTTATAAGCATGCAAGATTTGCTCGTCCGTCACAAAATTGATTTGACCGCCGGAATCTTTGGCTGCCGCCTCCGCACCTTTCCAAGTGGCCGGGTTGCCGATGCGGATTGCCGTCGCGATCGTTTCCGGGTCCGGAATCGGTTCGCCGCGTACGATAGCCGCCGCGCCCTCGGCTTCGAAGCCGATCATCTTCGGCAGCGACTTCGATTTGCCGTTCTCGTAGTACTCCTTGAATCCTTTCCAATAAGCGGTAATGTTGCCCGCATTGCCAACCGGAATCGCGAGATAGTCCGGCGCTTTGCCGAGCTGGTCGCACACCTCGAAAGCCGCCGTCTTTTGGCCCTCGATCCGGAACGGATTGACGGAGTTCACCAGCGTGATCGGATGCTTGGCCGTAATTTCGCGTACGATCTCAAGCGCACGGTCGAAGTTTCCTTCAATGGCGATGACTTTGGCGCCGTAAATAATCGCCTGAGCCAGCTTGCCGAGCGCGATGTTATTATTCGGGATAAGCACGATGCAGTTCAGCCCGCCGCGCGCCGCATAAGCGGCTGCAGCCGCCGACGTATTGCCTGTGGAGGCGCACATAATCGTGCGGCTGCCCTCTTCCATCGCTTTGGCAACAGCCATAACCATCCCGCGGTCTTTGAACGAGCCGGTCGGGTTCAAGCCCTCATATTTGAAATAAATGTCGAGGTCGAGCTCGTTCGACAAGTTTTCCGCGCGGACGAGCGGCGTGTTGCCTTCCTGCAGGGTGAGCAGCGGCGTGTTGTCGTTCACCGGCAAGTATTGTTTATAGGTCTGCAGCAGTCCCATGTATCTCATTTCGATTAGCCCTCCACTCGGTATACGCTTTTGATCGCATGAACGACGTCCATGGCTTCGAATTGCTTGAGCACCTTGTTCATCGCCGCCTTGTTGGCGTCGTGTGTAATGATGATGATTTCGGCAAGCGGATTCGTTGCATTCGGGTGCTGTAGAACCGACTCCAGGCTAACCCCGTGCTCGGCGAACACTTGCGTGATTTGGGCAAGCACGCCAGCTTTGTCGGCGACATGCAGCAGGATGAAGTTTTTGGAAGCGATCTGCTCGTCGGTTTTCAGCTTCTTCTCTTTGTACGGGATGAACCCGCGTCGGCCGTTGACGCCAAGATTCAGGTTGCGGACGACAGCGACAAGGTCGGCCACAACCGACGTTGCCGTCGGCATCTCGCCCGCGCCGGGACCGTAAAACATCGTCTCGCCTACCGCTTCTCCGTACACGTAGACGGCGTTGAACACTCCGTTGACGGACGCCAGCGGATGCGACGTTTTCACCATCGTCGGTTGAACGCTGATGCTGATATGCTCGTCCTGGCGCTCGGCGATGCCGAGCAGTTTAACTTCGTAGCCCAAACGTTTGCCGTACGCAATGTCCTCTTTGCTTACACCGGAGATGCCCTTCACTTCCACATCCGCAAGCGCAACGTTAGCGTGAAAGCCGAGCGTGCCGAGAATCGTCATTTTCCGCGCCGCATCGAAGCCTTCGACATCGGAGGTCGGATCGGATTCGGCATAGCCGAGCTCCTGGGCTTCCTTCAGCACATCGGCGTAAGCCGCGCCTTCCTGGCTCATTTTCGTCAAAATATAGTTGGTTGTCCCGTTAACGATACCCATAATTTTCGTGATCCGGTCCGAAGAAAAGCCTTCGATCAACGTTCGGATGATCGGGATACCGCCGGCGACGCTCGCTTCGTAGAAGACGTCGCAGCCTTTCTCGGCAGCTTTTGCCAAAATTTCCGGACCGTGCAGCGCCATCAGGTCCTTGTTGGCCGTCACGATGTGCTTGCCACGCTCCAGCGCGCCAAGCATCAGCTGCTTCGTCAGCTCGATGCCGCCCATCACTTCGACGATGACGTCGATCTCCGGGTTCTCGATGACATCCCAGGGATTTTCCGTCAGCATATCCGGCGAAACGCTGATATTGCGGGCCTTGTTTTTGTCCTGCACCAAAATTTTAGCGATTTCGATCGGCGAGCCCGATTGGCTCATCAAATCGTGCTGATGTCCTTCCACGATGCGAACGACCCCGGTACCGACCGTACCGAGACCAAGTAATCCAACTTTGACCGGTTTCATAGGGTTCCTCCTGATTGTAGTAGTGCATAAAGTAGATGGTCCCAAAATAATTAATTCTAGCCTTGCCCCACCAAAGCAGCCCGGCTTACCCCTTCCTGGCTGCGCAGCTTGTCGAGGAGCGAGGCGACGGTTTCGCCCATCATGGACGTTTCCACCGAGATGACAACGTTGGCTACGCCCTGCAGCGGGATCGTCTGGTGGATCGTCAGCACGTTGCCCTCAAGGCCCGCAATCATCGCAAGCACCCGGGACAAAATCGCCGGCCGATGCTCCAAATCCATCGAGATCGTCACGATCCGCTCCCGTTCGAGCTTGCTGAGCGGGAAAATCCCGTCCTTATACTTGTAAAAAGCGCTTCGGCTCAGCTCTACCTGCTCCACCGCTTCATGAATGGTTTTCACCTCTCCGCGGGCCAGCAGCTCTTTGGCCTGCACCGTCTTAATCAGCGCCTCGGGCAGTATATCTTCACGCACCAAAAAGTAGCGCTCCGTCCCGATCCGGCTATCCTGAACGGCTTGTTTTTCCGGCACTGTAACAGTCCTCTCTAAAAAGACGATTGTTTTTACCTAGTGGACATTATAGCGCAAAGCGAAGACTTCCCGCAATAGGCTTTTTTCGATATTTTGTGATAAAGTGGTATTCAGCAAATCCGCGTTAAGCTCAAAGGAGAGGACGAAGCTTGATACGAGCGCGTTTGATGGCTACGGCTATCTTATTTCACGGAAACGATATGCTGATGATGAAGCGCTCCCCTAACCGGACGCTGTCCCCCGGCTTGTGGGCGTCCGTGGGCGGACATCTGGAGCCGCACGAAATCGGCGATCCGGCAGCTGCGGTGCTTCGGGAAATTCACGAGGAAACCGGACTGCTGGCCGAGCATATCGCAAATCTGCGGCTGCAGTACATCTTGATACGCCTTAACCAACAAGAGGTGCGCCAGCAGTTTATCTACACGGCCGAAACTTTGAAAAGGGACGTCGGCTCGACCGACGAGGGGGAACTGCATTGGATTCCGCGCCATCAGGTGCTCCATCGGGACATCCCGTTTATTTTCCGCAAGCTGCTGGAGCATTATTTTACCGAAGGGCCGAATCCCCACGTTTGGATCGGAACGGCGGGCTATGACGAAGAAGGTAATTCTGCCGTCCATTGGACGCAGCTCATCGACCCGCAGCAGGTTTGATCTTCTTCCGCGCGTCAAAAACAAAGAGGGCGCCCTTAATGAGCGCCCTCCTTTGAACATATCGCTTTGGCAGCCACGTCCATCAACTGCTCATTTTCTTCCGCGACAGCTTTCTGCTCTGGCTGATGCCGCTGAGCTCACGCCATTTAACCAGCAGCTTAAACGCTTCTTTGCGCTGCAATAAGGAGCGGGCGAGCTGGAAGCCTTCTTCATACGATCCGACCTTGTCAAACCAATACAATCGCAACCCGGCGTTAAAAACGACATGCTCCCGCTCGTTGTGCAGTTCCGGTGCTTCTTCCCCTTGTATGATGCGCTCCAGCAGCGCAAGCTGGCGTTCTTTGCCGCATTTCTCCAAAGGTGCGCCATGAAAACCGAACGTCCCGGGATCGATCATTGTCGCCTCGTCGCCCCATGGCGTCACCTTGCGAATCGAGCTGTTTTTGTGAAGCGGCAAATCTTCCGTGCCTTCTATCCCCTGTATGAGGTAAGCCGTTTCCACTCCAGATTTCGACAGCAACTTCAACAGCCGCTCCATCGCCGTCTTATGACGAACCCCAAGGACGATATTTTGCGAGTGAACCGGATTCATGGCCTGCTCGACCGTGTCAAGTAATGTCCTCAAGCCGACTTGCTCCCGAACCGGGCGCACGCGGCCGAACGGCGGACACATAAGCTCCGTCCAAATAAAGCCGATGCCGAGCTGCAAAAATACCGCTTCCCATTCTCTTGCCCCAAGCACAACTTCAATCCCGAGCCCCTCCAGAAGCGATTTGAGCGATTGCCCCATACGCGTGGAAAGCGATTCGCTGCCGTGCAGCACCTGGGGAAAGCCGACGGATGCCAGCAGCAGACTGACCGGAATCGTCACCGGAAAGCAAGATCGTCCGTCATGAGGACCGGCGCAGTTAAGCGAATGAGAGAACGAACGATAGGGCAAAGAATATTTGCGAAAAACGTCGATAAAGCCCGTCATTTCCTCCTCCGATTCTCCTCTCATCCGCATCGCCATCAGAAATGCGGCGGTTTGCGCATCCGTCGAGTCGCCGCGCGCAATGGCGTGAGCTGCGGCTACCGCTTCGTCATAGCTCAAGTGCCGGGTCCCGGGTTTCCGGCTCCCCACCGCTTTGATCCACTCCTTCAAGACGGAATCACCTCCGGAAAATATTGACCTTCGGCACGCCAAAGGTTAAGGGGGATAAGACGACCTAAGGATGCGAACGAAGCCAATACTAATACGAAGGCCCGCTTAATGGTCCGACTCCCCAATCAGCATATTAAATGTTAATTATAATGACAAAAACCAATGATTCGACCTGAGATTCAAGCGTTTTCGCAAAATCAATCGTCGTCAAACATAATTTTATGTTATGTTTTATTACATGTTTTTACTATACAATTCAAAATCAAAAAGTTCAATACCTTTTTTTCTTATCGATCCAACAAAAAAACACCAACCTCACATGTTTATCACACGCTCGATTGATGCTTTCGATTGTTCTATTCTTGTTCTAAGAATTCAAATTCGAAATCCCCGATACGAATCGTCTGGCCGTCCTTCGCCCCGCGCTCGCGCAGCGCTTGATCGACGCCCTTCTTCCGCAAAATGCGCGCAAACCGCATAACCGATTCATGGGTGCTGAAGTTGGTCCGCTTGATCAGCTTCTCGATGCTCGGGCTATCGACAACAAAGACCTCGTTTTCCCGGCGAATCGTGAAGTCCTCGCCTTCCTCGGCCTCCAAACGATACACCTTACGCTCCGACAATTCGACCAATTCTTCCACCATCGGCATTTCCGGAATGCTCTCCAGCTTATCGGCGACTTTGTACAATAGCTCTTGCACACCGGTCCGGGAAAGGGCGGAAATCGGATAAATGTCCATTTCTTTGCCGATTTCGGCAAGCTTGCGCTTAAATTCGGCAAGCTGCTCCTCCGCATCGGGCATATCCATCTTATTGGCAGCGACGATCTGCGGCCGTTCTTCGAGCTTCACGTTATAAAGCTTCAGTTCGTCGTTGATTTTGACCCAATCTTCAAACGGATCTCGTCCCTCGGTCGCCGCCATGTCCACCACGTGCACAATGATCCGCGTCCGCTCGACGTGCCGCAAAAACTCGTGACCCAATCCTACACCTTCATGAGCCCCTTCGATCAAACCGGGCAAATCCGCCATAACGAAGCTGCGTCCGTCGCCTACATCAACCACACCGAGATTCGGAGTCAACGTCGTAAAGTGATACGCCCCGATCTTCGGCTTGGCGCCGGATACGACGGACAAAAGCATCGATTTCCCTACGCTCGGAAAACCGACCAGACCGACGTCCGCCATGACCTTCAGTTCAAGCACTACCCAACGCTCGACGCCTTCTTCCCCGTTCTCGGCAATTTCCGGAGCCGGGTTGTTCGGTGTCGCAAACCGGGTGTTGCCGCGGCCTCCCCGTCCGCCCTTGGCCACGATGACTTGCTGGCCATGACGCGTCAGATCGGCAATGATCTCCTGCGTATCGTCGTCGATGACGACCGTTCCCGGTGGAACCCGCACGATCATATCATCCGCATTCGCCCCGTGCTGGCTTTTATTGCGGCCCTTTTCGCCGCGCTGCGCTTTAAAATGCTTCTGGTAGCGAAAGTCAACCAGCGTGCGCAATCCTTCATCCACGCGGAAAATGACATCGCCGCCATCGCCGCCATCGCCTCCGGCCGGACCTCCCTCGGGAACGTACTTCTCCCGCCGGAAAGCAACCAGACCGTCGCCTCCGTCACCGCCTTTAACATAAATCTTCGCCTTGTCTACAAACATCAGGTTCACCCTCTTTATGTATCAATGCCGGTAGGACCACCATAATGTCCACACAGCCGTATGTTCGCCGTAATACGTTTCCAAACTTTCGTGTATTTCTTTAAGCGATCTTTCTTTAAGCTGCAGCCGCTGTGCCGCATATTTCCCTTCGTAACGAGCCGTCAGCTTCAAACGATCTTTCAATCGGGCCAGCCGTAATTCCAGAACATTCTCTTCGTCTTTGGAATCGCCGCCTTCTTCCCTGAAGCAAGCTAGCATCGCCATTATGGCATCGACTGCTTCCTGTGGCTGAGCAAGATCCTGAAGATGAATTTCTTCTTCCAGCGCCATCTCCAGACGCAGTTCTTTAACCTCTGCCTGAAAGGCAAGCAAATGCACGACTAAGGAAGGAATCCCAAGCTTGGAGACATAGCTCTCCTGCCTGACCTTCTCTTTTATTTTCTCCATTAACGGAAGTAATTTATCATACTTTTTCAACTGCACGTAGCCCATCAAAATTTGGATATCGTTCATCCAGTCATGCCGGTAATGATTGAATAACCGAAGCAAACGAACGTCCGAATCCGGCCCATCGAGCAAGGCCCCTAACGCCGTCGCCGGCTTTGCCGCATCGTAAAATTGTACATCGTTGGTACGACCTTGTGCGTTCGACGTCACGCTTACCCTCTCCGTTCCGGTTCGTCCTTTATCCTCCCAGTATAGCACGCTGTGCGGCAAAATTCACGGTATCCCTCCATGAACTTACCAAAATATTCCGGATTTAACTAAGAAAAAACCCCGGCGAGCATCGTTCGCCAGGGGTTTGGACGTTGATGATGGGAATTAAACTTCCACTGCTGCGGCTACAGGAGCAGCCGACACAGGGTAGACGCTCACTTTCTTACGATCGCGGCCTAAACGTTCGAATTTCACAACGCCTTCAACCTTAGCAAAAAGCGTATCGTCCGAGCCGATTCCCACGTTGTTGCCCGGGTGAATTTTCGTTCCGCGTTGACGAACGAGGATGCTTCCTGCCGTCACTTTTTGACCGTCGGCACGCTTAACGCCAAGGCGCTTCGCAATACTGTCACGGCCGTTCTTCGTAGAACCTACACCCTTTTTGGATGCGAACAACTGAAGATTCAATTGCAACATGTCTGTCTACCTCCTTACTCGAATGATGATGTATCTTGCATCGCTATATATGCACCATACGATTGTTCAATAGATCTCAGCATGACGACCATGCTTTCCAGCAAAAGCTGTACTTTTTCGTCGATGTCCGCCTCGAGCTCCGCCGGAACCTTGACCTGAAGCAACCCGTGCTTCATGCGCGTTCCAAGCTGAATTCCCGTCAGCGTTTCGACGGCGTTTACCGTTCCTACAGTAACGGCAGAGACGCCGGCACAGACAATGTCCTTGCCCGGTTCGTCGTACTGCGCATGTCCGTCAACGGTAAAACGTTCAATCCGCCTGCCCGGCCCCCGTTTTATCGCGACCCGAATCATGGCTTCTTACGCTTGGATCTTTTCGATCACAACTTTAGTGTAAGGTTGACGATGGCCTTGCTTGCGGCGATAGTTTTTCTTCGCTTTGTATTTGTAAACGATGATTTTCTCGCCTTTGCCATGCTTTTCAACTTTACCCGATACGGAAGCGCCGGAAACGACCGGAGCGCCTACCACCAAACCGTTAGCGCCGGATACGGCCAATACGCGGTCAAACGTCACCGCTTCGCCTTCGCCTGCTTCGAGTTTTTCGATGTAAAGAACATCGCCCTCTTGGACTTTGTACTGTTTACCACCAGTTTCAATAATTGCGTACATTGTTGCACCTCCTCATGTCTCAGACTCGCCTAAAGCCAGGTGGTTTGTCCGAGCCGGACAAACACTTAAAACGACCCGCTTCGTGCGGTTACAGCATGCTATAGCAACATACTAAAACATAATATCACAAAGCCTAGACAAAATGCAATACTTTAATTGCCGCTTTCGACAAAACCGCTGCCGCCGCAAGTCGGACACGACTTCAGCGCCGCCGCCTCTTTGCTGTCCCGCACTTTTTTGCGCGTCAACTCCACCAGCCCGAGCTTTGTCCAGCCGACAACGACCGTTTTCGTCCGGTCCTTCTTCGTTTCCCCAATCAGTTCCTCGAGCACCTGCTGGCGGGAGCTTTCCGTTTCCATATCGATGAAGTCGATAATGATCAGTCCGCCGATGTCGCGCAGCCGCAGCAATCTCGCAATCTCTCTGGCCGCTTCGAGGTTCGTGTCGAACACCGTCTGCTCCAGATCGATCGAGCCCGTGTACTTGCCCGTATTGACGTCAAAGACGGTCAGCGCCTCCGTCCGGTCTACGATCAAATACCCGCCGTTGTCCAGCCAAACCTTGCGCCTGAGTCCTTGCTCGAGCTGTTTCTCCACCCCGTATTCCGCAATCGGATCGGTATGAGGAATAAGCTTGACCCGATCAGCAAGTCCTTCGGAACGAGGGGAGGCAATAAGCCCGCGCACCTCCTGCAGCATCTGCTCGGAGCCTACAATCAGCTCCTGCACGTCGTCGCGGAACAAATCGCGAAGCAAACGCGGCAGCATTTCCAGATCGCTGTAAATTTTACGGGGCACGTCCCTGTCCGATTGGGACATCTTTTCCAACTGCTGCCAACGGATGCGAAGCTCCTCAAGATTGGCCGCCAGCGCCTCCTCGGGCTCTCCGAGAGCAGCCGTACGCACGATGAAGCCTTCCCCGGGCCGCAGATGGCGCTCCGCCATCCGTTTCAACCGGTCGCGGTCGGCGGCGCTGTCGATTTTGCGGGATACGCCGATGTAATCGGCGAACGGCATATAGACGCCGAAACGGCCCGGAAGCGAGAAATGCGTCGTCACGCGAGCCCCTTTGGTGCCGACAGGCTCCTTGACGACCTGGACCATAATTTGCTGTCCTACTTTGACCAAATCATGAATAGGCGGCTTTTCCTTCGGCTGCTTATCCATATGAGCCGGCAGCAGATCGTCGATATATAAAAACCCGTTGCGCTCCAGCCCGATATCGACAAAAGCCGACTGCATTCCCTGCAGCACCCGCACCACGCGTCCGATGTATATATTTCCGGCCAATTGCCCCTGATTTCGCTCGCCCTTGTAATATTCCATGAGCTTGCCGTTCTCCTGAACGGCTACCTCGGTATGCTCTTCGTTGCGTTTCACCAATATACGTTTCATGTGCAGCAACACCTCGGCCCTATTGTACCACATTCTTTAGGCGAAAAGCTCGGCAAGCGACTTTCCTCTTTTTGTTTCGTCAAAGTAATGAGCGAGCACTGCACGCTCGGGAACGACATAACGGATGCGCCCTTTGTCGTCCAGCACGTAAACCAAATGATACCGGTCGCGCATAAACAACCGGACCACCTCGGTCACTTTACGGTTACCCGGCACCACGATCGGTCCCGCAAGCTCTCCTCCTCCATCTCTTATCTCCTTGAACCGTGCTTCGCGATGCACCAAAAAACGCATGAAACGGTAAGGAGCGCTGCGCCATTCGTACCAATTGGAATATAGCAAAAACAGTCCGATCATCAACCAATTGAGCTGAATGCCGCCTTTTTCGGAGAAAAGGTGCACACCGGCGGCGCTGATCAGCAGCGCGCTTAGCAGCAAGCTGACCCCGGCTGTCACCTGTATCGTTCGTTGATAAGGAAGCCATAGCCCGACCAGGACCTGCATAACCTTGCCTCCGTCCAGCGGCAGCACCGGAAGGAGATTGAACAAGGCGATCAGCAGATTCGCCTGTACGAAATAGGAGCCCCACGGCTCGGAAAACAGACCGACCGCAGTCAAAAACGAGCCGATGCCCATCATCCAGACGTTCTGTAGTGGACCGGCCAGAGCGACGACAAGCTCCTGAACGGCGGGAACGCCGCCGGGCTCCTCCATCGAGGCGACGCCTCCGAAGGGCAGCAACTGCACTTCCCTGATCCGCCAGCCGAAGCTCCGGGCAGCCGCGACGTGTCCGAGCTCGTGAATGAGAACGATTCCGAACAGCGTTGCCGTTTCGATAAAATATCCGGTCCATACGGATAGCAGCAGCAGGATCGAAAACAGCGGATGAAACCGGTAGCGGATGCCAAACCATTCATTCCACGGCCTGCCTCTCCCCGGTCTAATCAAATGAAATCACGTCCATCGGATTGACAGGCTTACCGTTCTTCGAAACGGCAAAAAAGAGCGTTCCCGCTCCCTGCCCCTCTGCGGGTTCCGCTACCGTACCAATCGACTCGCCTCCTTTGAACCAATCGCCCGTCTGCACCTTTCCCGGCTCCAAATGCCCATAAATGGACTCCATCCCGTCCGCATGCCGAAGCACCACGGCGAATCCGATATCTTCTTTCGGACCGGCAAACGTGACCAGCCCCGTATCGATGGTTGCCACGGGCGAGCCCGCCGCCGCTTCCACAAGAACCCCGCCCTGCACCGGCGTAAACGGAGCAATGAGCTTTCCGGCGACGGGCGGAAAGTAGTGCTTTGATACACTAGCGACCTTCTGCGCCTCCGTATGCTTCGCAGGGTTCATCGCCGGAAGAAACGACGGTGCGCTGCCGAATTTGCTCTCGTACCATGAGGCAAGCGCAACCATATCGAACGACTCGGTTAAAGCGGCGGTTACCCACTGTTTGCCCTTATTGGCCCAAGGACGGTCGAGAAGAAACATGCCCCATACGGCAGCAAACAGCATCCCGCTAATCAACAGCCGGACCGCAAGCCGTCCGGTGCGGGGGCCCGGACGAATAAACGATCCTCCGTCGTCCTCCCGGCTCATGCGGGACAGTTCCCGCTGCCATTTGCGGTTCCATTCCTCCTCCGGGTCGGCGGGACCGTATAAGTCCGGCCTTGGAGGACCCTCTTGCCGGGAATAAGGTCCAGGCCATTCGCGCGGGTCGTCGGATCGGAACCTCCATTCGCCCCCTATGTCCATGCGATCCCGGTCCCATTCCCATTCGCGAATCTCGCCTCCGGACGGAAATTCGATGTGCGCATATTCCGTGTCTCTGCCTGGTCGGCGGCTTCCGCCTTCCTGCAGCTTGCGTATTTTTTCGGACCGGCGTTCCCGGACGTTTTTTCTCGTTTCCATCCCCCTGCCCCTCCCGCATTCAAGCTATACTCCATCCTATGAGCTTGTACCCGCAAATATACGGACAAGGAGTAGGGACGCATGGATTCGGTACCGCTGCAAGCTCCATACAAAAAAGCACCCTTCAGCAGGGTGCTTCACTTGGCTTCGTTTGGTATTTTGTTTACTCGTCCTCAAGCAGCTTGTCATCGTGCAGCCGCACGCTCATGACAAGTCCCATCGCAATCATGTTGATCAGCAGCGAGGTTCCCCCATAGCTGATGAACGGCAGCGTTATACCGGTCACGGGCATAATACCGATCCACATGCTGATATTTTCGAAAATTTGGAAAACCATCATAGAGACGATACCGATAATAATGTAGGTACCGGCGAGGTGGTTGCAATAAATCGAGATGAGAATCATGCGGTAAATCAATACAAAGTACAACAGCAGCAAAACGGAAGCCCCGACAAAACCGAACTCTTCGCCGACAACCACGAATATCGCATCCGTGTAGACGACGGGAATCCGATTGCTGTGAACGGAAGATCCGTTCAAATACCCTTCTCCGATCAGCGAGCCTGAGCCGATGGCGCGGATGGCATTGTCCACCTGCCACTTGTCGTCCTTGCTGGCCGTTTCCGGACTAATAAACGTATTGATGCGGTCCATCCAGTGAGTCGGCCATTTTTGAGCCTGGAAGAACTGCTGAATATCCGTATGGTAATGCTGAAACAAATATAGAAACAAATAGGCGCCCCCGGCAATGGCCAGTGCCCCAATCAGCAAATAGCTCAGCCTCATGTTGCCGATCCAGTACATTCCGCACAAGATGACAACCAAAATCATCGCGTTTCCAAGGTCCGGCTGGACCGCGACCAGAACAACGGGAAAGAACGTAATCAAGCCGATGGGAACGACATCCTGAAGCAGCTCAAGCGGCTCCCCTTTGCGCCTGGCCATGAACATCGCCAATGTGAGAATCAAAATAATTTTGAATAACTCCACGGGCTGAAAGTCTAGCTTGACGACCGGAAGGGAAAACCAGCCTCTCGCTCCGCCGATCTTTTCGCCGAACAGCAGCACGGCAATGAGAAGGAAAACGCCGAATCCGTATAAATAAAAGGAGACTTTGGTCAGTATCCTGTAGTCGATCAAGGTCGTAACCAAAAAAGCAATAATAGATACGATGTAAATAACGATTATTTTTTTCGGTTCAAACGTAATGACTCTTGAATTCAGCGTCGCGCTGTACACGAGCATCGTGCTGATGACCATGAAGGCGAGAAGTATGACTACGATGGGCACATCGATTTTTTTCAGCTTGTGCAGCACCTGACGTTCATCCTATTCCGAGAAACTTTTTCATTTTATTGAATACCCCGGTTTTCTCTTCCATGGGCATCAGCGGCACCGAATCGCCAAGCATCCGCCGGGCGATATTGCGGTAAGCGATCGCTGCCCGCGAATTCGGGTTCATCACGGTAGGCTCGCCGATATTCGCCGCTTTAATGACATACTCGTCATCCGGAACGATGCCAAGCAGATCGATGGCAAGGACAGAGCAGATCTCGTCGATATCGAGCATCTCGCCTTTTTTGACCATGTTCGGACGAATGCGGTTGATCACGAGCTTCGGCGACTCGACGTTCGGCTCTTTTTCCAAAAGACCGATGATGCGGTCGGCATCCCGTACGGCGGCATTTTCCGGCGTCGTGACGACAATCGCCTTGTCGGCGCCCGCTACCGCATTCTTGAAGCCCTGCTCGATTCCGGCCGGACAATCGATAATCACAAAGTCGAAATCGCGCTTGAGCTCAACGACAATTTGCCGAACCGATTCCGGCGAAATCGCGTGCTTGTCTTTCGTCTGGGCGGCCGGCAGCATGTACAGCTCGTCGAAGCGCTTATCCTTCACAAGCGCTTGCGGCAGTCGGCACCGTCCTTCGGCGACATCGATCAAGTCGTATATAATGCGGTTTTCAAGGCCCATCACGACGTCCAAGTTGCGGAGACCGATGTCCGTATCAACCATGACGACCTTTTTCCCCTGCAGCGCCAAAGCCGTTCCGATATTCGCGGACGTCGTCGTTTTGCCGACGCCCCCTTTGCCGGACGTGATAACGATTGCCTCTCCCATAGGTCCCACTCCTTTACCATCAAGCGTGTACATTCAAGCCGAACTTGTGCAAATGATGGATTTTGTCGATTTCCATTTTGCCGTCCTTCACGTAGGCGAATTCCATGTACGTATCGAAACCGTCGCCAAGACCCCATTCGTCGGGAGGACGGCTGATAATTCCCGCAATGCGAAGCTGCGTCGGCCTCATGTGCGAAGCGGCGATAACGGACCTTTCGTCTCCGTCGACCCCCGCATGCGCCATGCCGCGAAGCGAGCCCATCACATATATGCTGCCCGAGCTGATAATAGCTCCGCCCGGGTTAATGTCCCCTAAATATAAAATGTCGCCCTCGTGCGAAAACGTCTGCCCCGAACGGACGATTCCCCGAACGATTTTCACGTCCGGAGTCCCTTGCGGCGCTCGCTCGTGCGAAGGATCTGCCGTCTGCACGGATTGGACAAGCAGGTTGCCCTTTTGACTGATGATGCTGCGCACCAGCTCCCGCTGCTCCTCGGTCACCGCCCGGTTGCCGAGCTTGACGTGCACATGAATGATCGGGCCGGTTAAAATTTGCTGATGCGTCTTCTCCAGCTTGTGTCTCAGCTCGGCGACAACGTCGGAAAACTCGCACGCGTCGTCTAGCAAAAACACCAATCCGTCCTTCACACCTTTGATCGTCACATGATGTTTAGCTGCCGCCATAACCGCTCCTACCTCCTAAGCCTATACAATTCGGCTTGGCGCGGGCGTTCTCCTGCTGCCTTGCGTTAAAAATTATTCCATTTCCTCCGACTGCTTCACCGGAAGACTCTCGAAAAGCTTGCGGATCGGCACGTAAATGGCAAGCGCAAACAACAGGTTGATGAGCATGCTCGGCAGCATCTGATGAAGGAATACCCACTCAAGGTTCGTATGTGTGACACGAAACAACCGGAACAAGCCGTAGATCGCCGTATCGTAAAACAAATTGCCGAGCCCGATCACAACCATGCTGATCACAATGCTCGAATAAATGCGTCCTTGCAGCATCCCGGCCAAATAGCCGGCAAGGCCCATTCCGAACGATACCGGGCCCAGCATGGGTGAATGATAGATGAAATCGTACAGCATGCCGAAAACGAGGCCGTAAACCAGCGCCGTATGCCGGTTAATATACAATCCGATAAATAAAACGATAACAAGTACGAAATGCGGGTCCACCTGAACCTTCGTTTGCCAGGCGACGGGAACGAGCCACGGGAGAAGCGTTCCTTCGAGCAGAAACAAAACGGAGAGAATCAACCACAGCTTTTTATGACTCATGCGGCTCACCTCAATTCCGGCACTTCGACGACGAATACTTCGCGGAGATGGTTGAAGGAAGCAAACGGCTCAATCTCGGCGACATGGGAGACGGACTCGCCCTCGTACCGCTCTACCACTTTGCCGATTTCTATGCCGTTCGGGAAAACAAGCCCTTTCCCTGACGTAATAACCGTATCCCCTACCTTGAGCTGATCTTGCGGATCGATTTTCATCATAATCAGCTTTTGCTTGTCCGGATCGAACCGCTCGATGACTCCGAACGATTCGTTCTCTTTTCCTTTGACGGTAGCAGATATTGCCTTGGAGTCCGAAGCGGTCTTGTCGTCGATCCCCGTAAGAAGCTGGACATCCGAATAAAAATTGGAAACCGCAACAACGCGGCCAATCAGACCTTCTACCGATTGAACGGCCATGTTCGGGCGAATGCCGTCTTTTTCTCCCAGATTGATCGTAATCGTCTTGTTCGATTGCTGGAACGTCACCACATTGGCAATCCGGAAGTTATACTTGTTCATCGACTTCTGCCGCTCCGTGAAGCCGAGCTCTGCCTGCAGCCGCTCGTTCTGCAGCTCCAATTCGTTCAGCCGCGTCGTATCGCGGGCGTATCGGGACAACGTTTCCCGCAATACCGTATTTTCTTCATGCAGCGTACGCAGCCGGTTTACATCTTCGAAAACGCCGGATATAAAGCTGACCGGCTTATAAATCAGTCCTTGCGTCCATGAAATCGTATCCTTCACAAATTTCTCCGGCCAAGTTTTATACCCCAGTTGACCGAAGGTTAGCCCCATCAGCGCAATAAAACAGATGAGGCCGAGCATCAGGATCAGCAGTCTTTTATTCCCCAGTAGTTTCAATGGCTACACCTTCCAACCCGATACTGCGCTTAGCGCCGGGACCTGCTTGTAGGGCCGGTTCTCGTTTTGAACAAATGAATGTTTTCCAGCGCGCGGCCGGTACCGATAGCCACGCAATCCAAAGGATTCTCGGCGACCAGAACCGGCATGCCGGTTTCACGGGACAGCAGCTTATCCAGATTGCGGAGCAAGCCTCCGCCGCCGGTCAGGACAATGCCGCGGTCCATAATGTCGGCCGCCAGCTCCGGCGGGCATTTCTCAAGCGTAACCTTGACGGCTTCCACGATGCTGTTCACCGTGTCGCCAAGCGCTTCGGTAATTTCGTCGGACGTCACGGCCATCGTTTTGGGCAGGCCGGACACGAGATCGCGGCCGCGGATTTCAAGACGGGTCGGCGGCTCCAATGGCAGTGCCGAACCGATCTCCATCTTGATCTGTTCCGCCGTGCGCTCGCCGATCATCAAATTGTATGTTCGTTTAATATATTGGATGATCGCTTCATCCATCTCGTCGCCGGCCACACGGATCGAGCGGCTGGTGACAATGCCACCGAGGGAAATGACGGCGACCTCGGTCGTCCCCCCGCCGATATCCACCACCATGCTGCCGGTCGGCTCCCATACCGGAAGATCGGCGCCGATGGCCGCGGCGAACGGCTCTTCGATCGTGTACGCATCGCGGGCGCCGGCTTGGCGCGTCGCATCTTCTACCGCTCGCTTCTCCACTGCGGTAATTCCCGAGGGAACGCACACCATGACGCTCGGGTGACGTTGGAACAAAACGCGCTGCTTCTGCGCTTGACGGAGGAAATATTTGATCATCGTCGACGTGGTCTCGAAATCGGCAATGACGCCATCCTTCATCGGGCGGATCGCGCGGATATTGCCCGGCGTTCTGCCGATCATCTTCTTGGCGTCGTTGCCTACGGCCTCGATCGTTTTCGTATCCGTGCGAATCGCGACGACGGACGGCTCGCGCACGACGATGCCTTTGCCTTTGACGTAAACTAATGTATTTGCGGTTCCCAGGTCGATACCCAGATCTTTTGTGAATCCTCCGAACATGGTTGGTGCTCCCTTCTCTATTTGAGGCGCTGATCACGCGGAATGGTTTGTTTGATGCGGCTTACGAGGAGCTGCCGCATTGCTGCGGCAGCGCATTTGCGGCCTGACGGCCGAGGTTCGTCCAATCCCGAATCTCCTGCCGCCCGGTCCGTTTCTTTCATTATATTACATGAATCCAAGCTCCTTCAAACTTACGTAGCGTTTGTCGCCGATGACGATATGATCCAGCACGTCAATCCCGACAATTTCGCCCGCTTGGACTAATCGCTTGGTAATTTCCACGTCCTCCGGACTCGGCGTAGGGTCGCCGCTCGGATGATTATGGGCGCATACGATCGAAGCGCTGCTGCGCTTGATGGCGGCCCGGAACACTTCGCGGGGATGTACGATGGAGGCGTTCAAGCTGCCCATCGACAAGGTTTCCTGCCCGATGACGTGATTTTTCGTATTTAAGAACAGGCACACAAAATGCTCTTTCTGCAAATAGCGCAAATCCTCCATCAGCAGCGCAGCGACATCCTGCGGCGAGCGAATCGTAACCGTTTCGTTCATCGTGCTTCGCGCCAGCCTTCTCCCGAGCTCGATGCCCGCTTGAATCTGCAGCGCTTTGGCTTCGCCGATGCCTTTGATTTCAGTAAGCTGCTCCATGCTCATGTCCGTCAGCATGCGGAGACCGCCGCATTCGAGAAGCAGTCGCTGGGCAACGTGAACGGCCGATTCCTGGTATGTACCGGTGCGGAGCAAAATGGCCAGCAGTTCCGCATTGCTCAGTGCTTGTGCCCCATACAACATCATGCGCTCTCTCGGTCGGTCTTCGCTGGGGACATCGCGCAAGGTCATATTGGGCGATTCCATGCATTCCCTTCTTTCTATAGAGATGTCCGAGTTCTCATTATAGCATGATGTTTTGTCAAATGACAGCGACCGACAAAACGCGACGGATGCCGGGCTGATGCACGCAGGCCAAGCGGTAAAACCTATATATCTCTTCGGGATCCGGAGTCGATTTCAGTCCCTGGACCCGTTGGGAAATGATGGTCGAGAGGCGCGAAAAGCGCCGGATGAAGGGCGCCTTTCTTGGAGAAGTTTAGCGATATGCTGCGGAACGGCTGGAAGGCGTCCGGTTCTACAGCACCCGGATCCCGTGGGCCGCCAGCATCTCGGACAACAGGTACATAGGCAAACCGACTACGGTAAAATAATCGCCGTCGATGTTTTGAATCAAAGTGGAGCCTAAGCCTTGGATGCCGTAAGCCCCCGCTTTATCCATCGGCTCCCCCGTTCGGATGTAATTCCGAATTTGCTCGTCCGTGAGCGGCTTCATGCCGACTTTGGTCACGCTGTGCCCGACGGTCATGCGGCAGCCTCCCGTAAGACGATCGGTCGATTTTGCATAAACTGCCCCTTGGAGCCGGGTAACCGAAACTTCCGTGCCTCCGGCTTCGCCGTTCGGGGCGTTGTCCGTTCTTAGCTCGATGCATGCTATCCCGCTGTATACTTCGTGTTCCGTGCCTTGAAGCGCGCTAAGCATCCGGAAGGCGTCAGCTTCGTCCTGCGGCTTGCCGAGCACTTCGCCATGCCATACGACAATGGTATCCGACCCGATAACGACACCGTCCTCCGGCATGGAATCGTCCGCCTTCAAACGCGAAAGCACGGCCAGCGCCTTGCGCCTGGATAGCTCTTCCACGATTTGCGAAGGCGTCAGGCCGGCGTCCGTCGTTTCGTCCGCATCGCTCGCCTGAACGACGAAAGGCAGCTGAAGGAAGCGGATCAGTTCCTGACGGCGCGGAGAAGATGAAGCCAGTATCAAGGTTTTGGATGTCGTGAGCGTCATAAACCGGTCCCTCGTTTCGAATTTTGTAAAAGTGGGTCTTTGCCGTCTCCGTCCGCTTCGCCTAAAGTTTGCGGTACAGCCAAAAGCCGGCCGCCAGCCCGACGATGCTGATCAGATTCAGCCGAATATGCAGATTCAGATCGTACCGGATGACCAACAAATCGGCTTTGGGCTGCCAGGTCAGCTCTACGGATTTGGTCAGAAAGGACAAGCCCGCATACGGCGACAGCAGTTGGCCGATAAGCGTTCCGGCGACGAGCCCGAGCAGCAGCATGAGGATGAACGTGAGCGTATTCTTTTTCAAAATATAGGATACCTCTTTCGTAAAAAATGCAATCGGCCGCTTCGAAAATGCCACACGTCATTATACCATAACTCGCGAAAGAACAAGCGGACTTTTAGTTAACAAAGGACTTCTTCGCGAAGGAATATTTTACCGCTTACCAGATGCAAGAAATACCAATACAATAAAAACCGGATCAAGGAAGGAGTGGACCGGAAGATGCGAAAGCCATGGATGCGGGCCGCTTTGCTCGCGTTCGCCCTTCTGGTGCTGCCGGGACATGCCTCGGCTGCGAAAATTGTCGTCGATGCAGGACATGGGGGCTCCGATCCCGGGGCCATCGGGGTGAATGGCCTGCAGGAGAAAACGGTGAACCTGGACATTGCCCGCCGGCTGCGGGACCTGCTTGTCCAGCGGGGCTATGAGGTAGTCATGTCCCGGGATACCGACGATTTTATTTCGCTTAAGGGACGCGTCGACTTCACCAATGGACAGCAGCCGGATCTGTTTGTCTCCGTTCATGCGAATTCGTATTTTAATGCGGGTGCGCGCGGGGCCATGGTGCTTTATTATGACGACGCCTATCCTCAGAGCAGCTACCCTGCCAGCGAAGAGATGAAGGCGCTCACACCCGAGAGCCGCAAGCTGGCGCAGCAGGTGCTGGATGCCTTCGTCCAAACGACGGGGCTGGACAACAAAGGGCTCGTTCCCAGTGCGGTATATGTCGTGCGGATGGGAACAGTTCCGAGCATTCTCGTCGAGACGGCGTTTCTCTCGAACGCAGCGGATGCGGAGCTGCTAGCCAGCGAGTCGATGCGCCAGACGATGGCGCTCGGCATTGCCCGCGGCATTGAATCGTACATATCGCCGCAAAACAGCGTGTTCCCCGATCTTCGGGGACACTGGGCCCGGGACGCCATCCTGCGGCTGAAAGCGCAAGGCGTGGTTGAAGGCACCGGCGGGCGGTTCGAGCCCGGCCGGATGCTGACGAGAGCGGAGTGGGCGACGCTGCTCGGGCGGGTGTTCGACCTGCCGTCGGCGAAGCCGGCAGGGAGCGCCTGCGCCGGTGACGGCACGGTCACCGGCGGGGTTTACGGCGACCGCAGCGGGAGCTGCGGAGCCGCCGGGGCCGGCGCGGGCGCGTACCGCGACGCGAGCGCAGGGCATTGGGCCTTCGCCGCCCTCGACCGGGCGGTGAAGGCCGGCGTGCTGGAGGGCTACCCCGACGGCACGCTGCGGCCCGACCGGCCCGTGACCCGGGCGGAGGCGGCGGCGATGTTTCAGCGGCTGGCGAAGGCGCCGCAGGTTCCGGACTCGCAGCAGCCGTTCCGGGACGTGAAGGCGGGCTTCTGGGC